>DASVXQ010000167.1:0-6344 GCA_036392615.1 Actinomycetes bacterium
CCGGGCCGGGGCCGGCGGCGCCTGGCTCGAAGCGCCGCGGCCGTCGGGCCGGGCCGGGGGCGGCTCGCCAAGGGAGAGCGCGGCCTCGCCGGCGGCCAGGGCGGCCTGGCCTGACGGGGCGCCGCGCCAGTAGCGGCTCAGCATGTGCCACTGCTCCGGTGCCCGCAGGATGAGCTGCTCGAACTGCTCCGCCAGGCGCTGGGTGAGGGCGAGGATGTCGGCGCGCTGGTCGCCGCTCGGCTCCACGCTGATCGGCGGTCGCACGACGCTGACCCAGCGCCCCGCCCCGCGGTCGTGGAAGACGCCGCACGGCAGCAGGGTCGCCCCGGTCTTGAGCGCCAGCGAGGCAGGGCCGCCCGGCATCGTCGCGGTCGCGCCGAAGATGCGCACCGGCAGGCCGTGCCCGGTGAGGTCGCGGTCGCAGACCAGCGCGACCACCCGTCCGGCGCGCAGGGCGCGCAGCAGGCCGCGCATGCTCTCGGAGCCGTTGTCGAGCGCCAGGATCTCCATGCCGAGCGCGCGCCGGTACGCCACGAAGCGGTCGAACAGCTCGGCCGGCTTGAGGCGCTCGACGATGGTGGTGAGCGGGTAGCCCTCCGCGACCACCCAGGCCGCCCCGGCGTCCCAGTTGCCGAGGTGCGGCACGGCCAGGATGGTCCCGCCCCTGGCCAGGGCCGCGTCCAGGTGCTCGCGGCCCTCGACGGTCATGCGGCGGCGGATGTCGTCGCGGGTCAGGTTCTCCATCCCGAACGCCTCGGCCCAGTAGCGGCCGTAGAGGCGGAAGCCCTTGCGCACCACCCGCTCGACCGCGGCGTCGCTGGCCGACGGGCCCACGACCTGGCGCAGGTTGCCGCGCAGCGCCTCGCGCCGGCGCTGGTCGAGCCGGTAGTAGAGCAGGCCGCCGAGGTGTCCCAGGGACATGGCGACCGGCTCCGGCAGGCGGCGGACGATGCGCCAGGCGGCGAGCCAGCGGCGCCCCGCCCGCTGGTCCCGTTCGGTCACCGACCGATGTCCGACCCGACGTCCGGCTGCTGCCAGACCGTCAGGATGCGCTGGACGACCGTGATCGAGGTGGCCGCGACCAGCACCCAGAGGCCGGCGACGACGTGGCCGGCCAGCAGGGCGACACCGAGCACGATGACCCGCTCCGGACGCTCGGCGATGCCCACGTTGCAGGTGTAGCCGAGCGACTCGGCACGGGCCTTGACGTAGGACACCACCAGCGACAGCGCGAGGACGAGCGCGGCCAGCACGGCCGCCTGGGTCTGCTGGTGCTCGGCGGACAGCAGCACGACCCCGCTGAGCACGGCGGCGTCGCTGAGCCGGTCGACCACCGAGTCCAGGAACGCGCCGCGGCGGGAGACCTGGCCGGAAGCCTTGGCCACGGCCCCGTCGAGCATGTCCGGGAGTCCCGAGAGCAGGCTGACCGCTCCGCCGACCCGGTCGTACCCGGTGGCGATCAGCGCGCCGGCGCCGAGGCTGCCGGCGAGCCCGACGACGGTCAGGCTGTTGGCGGTGACTCCCGCCTTTGCCAGGGCCTGTCCGGCCGGTTCGGTGACATGTCGGAAGGTGCTACGAGCTTTGGAAGAAAGCACGAAGATCCCTGTCAAAGACGGTGGGCGCCAATTCGGCAACCCGGGACGCTGGCGAGGCTAGCACGTGGATTCTCTCTGCTCAACGACCGCAGTTTCATCGCAATTCGGTCACGTTGCAGGGTAAGGTTCTCCATGCACCTCTGGTGGTAGCATCGCCCTTCCCGTCAGGGCTGGGCGGCCGTTCAAGCCCCCCACGGG
Organism: Actinomycetes bacterium; assembly: GCA_036392615.1. Taxonomy (GTDB): domain Bacteria; phylum Actinomycetota; class CALGFH01; order CALGFH01; family CALGFH01; genus DASVXQ01. The sequence goes on from DASVXQ010000167.1 coordinate 1,794, forward strand.
CGACGACTGTGAGGGAGGGCCCACACCCCGTGAAAAGCTACCCTACGGACCGCATCCGTAACGTCCTGGTTGTCGGGCACGGCGGCGCCGGGAAGACGTCTCTGGTCGAGGCCCTCCTGTTCGCGACCGGCGCGATCAACCGGGTCGGGCGCGTCGAGGACGGCACGACCGTGACCGACTTCGAGCCCGAGGAGAACCGCAAGCACATCTCCGCCTCGCTGGCGGTGGCGCCGGTCGAGCACGACGGCTACAAGGTCAACCTGCTGGACGCCCCCGGCTACGCCGATTTCATCGGCGACGTGCGCACCGCCCTGCCGGCCGCCGACGCCGTGCTGTTCGTGGTGAGCGCGGTCGACGGCGTCGAGACCCAGACCGAGGTCGTGTGGACCATGGCCGAGGAGCTCGGCCTGCCGCGCGCCTTCTTCATCAACAAGCTCGACCGCGAGCGCGCCTCGTTCCAGCGGACGCTGGAGTCGATCCAGGCGACCTTCGGCAAGGGCTGCCCGCCGCTGTACCTGCCGATGGGCGAGGAGCACGAGTTCGGAGGCCTGGTCGGGCTGCTGTCCAACCGCGCCTTCCAGTACGACGCCGGCGGCACCAGGACCGAGGGCGAGGTCCCCGCCGAGCTCGCCGCCGAGGCCGAGGACCTCCGCTCCCAGCTGATCGAGACGGTCATCCAGGAGTCCGAGGACGAGGAGCTGATGGACCGCTACCTCGGCGGCGAGACGATCGCCCCCACGGACCTGATCCCCGACCTCGAGAAGGCGGTCGCCGCCGGGCGCCTGTTCCCGGTGCTGTCGGGCGCGGCCACCAGGGGCATCGGCTCGGGCGAGCTGCTCGAGGTGCTGACCCAGGCGTTCCCCTCGCCGGCCGGGCGGCCGCCCTTCCAGGCGACCGTGCCGGGCACCGACCGGACGGTGGAACGCACCGCCGACCCGGACGCGCCGCTGGCCGCCTACGTCTTCAAGACGCTGTCGGACCCCTATGTCGGCCGGCTGAACCTCTTCCGGGTGGTCTCCGGCACCTTCCAGCCCGACTCCACCGTGCTGAACTCGACCAAGGGCAAGGACGAGCGGATCGGCCACCTGCTGGTGCTGCGCGGCAAGAACCAGGAGCCGGTGGACACACTGCCGGCCGGCGACATCGGCGCGGTGGCCAAGCTGGCGGACACCTCCACCGGCGACACGCTCTGCGCCAAGGACGACCCGGTGGTGCTGCCGGCGCCGTCGATGCCCGATCCGCTGCTGCCGATCGCCATCGCGCCCAAGTCGCGCGGCGACGAGGAGAAGCTCTCCAGCGGCCTGGCGCGGCTCGACGCCGAGGACCTCACCCTGCGGGTCGAGCGCAACGTCGAGACCCACCAGACGGTGCTGTGGGGCATGGGCGAGAACCACATCGAGGTCACCCTGGAGCGCCTCAAGCGCAAGTTCGGCGTCGAGGTCAACACCATCCCGCTGCGCCTGCCCTACAAGGAGACCTTCAAGTCGCCCGCCAAGGGCCTCGGCCGCCACGTCAAGCAGACCGGCGGCCACGGGCAGTACGCCATCGCCAACATCGAGGTGCTGCCGACCGCGCGCGGCGAGGGCTTCCAGTACGAGGACAAGATCTTCGGCGGGGCGATCCCCAACCAGTTCATCCCCTCGGTCGAGAAGGGCGTCCGCAAGGCCATGGAGGACGGCCTGGTGGCCGGCTACCCGGTGGTGGACATCAAGGTCGTGCTGTACGACGGCAAGTTCCACTCGGTGGACTCCTCGGACATGGCCTTCCAGCTCGCCGGCCAGCTCGCCCTCAAGGAGGCGGCGGCCTCAGCGCAACTGGCGCTGCTGGAGCCGATCCTCGAGATCGAGGTGCTGATCCCCGACGAGTACGTCGGCGACGTGCTGGGCGACCTGTCGTCGCGGCGCGGCCGGGTGGTCGGCACCGACCCGGTCGGCACCGGCCGCACGCTGGTGCGGGCGACCGTGCCCGAGGCCGAGGTGGTCCGCTACGCGATCGACCTGCGCTCGATGACCCGCGGCAAGGGCTCGTTCGCGCGCCGCTTCTCGCACTACGAGGAGCTGCCCTCGAACCTCGCCACCAAGGTCGCCGAGGAGGCCAAGGCCGAGAAGTAGCCGCCGCGCCGGGAATCGGCCCAACGAACACGACCGCCGGGGGCTCACCCCCGGCGGTCGCTTCGTCCACGCCGACGATCAGGCGTGGTTGTGGCTGAAGTGCTCGGCCACCTGGCTGGCGGTCAGCTCCGTCGGGTAGACGGCGGCCTCGTCGACCGTGCCCTTGAAGTAGTCGCTGCTCGGACGGTTCGGCCAGCCGGCGAGGTTGTCACCGCCGATCCGCCAGTAGCCGTTGTAGGCCTGGGCGATGTTGTTCGAATTGCTGTCGACCTTGGCGCCGTCGACGTACAGCGCCATGCCGCTCCCGCCGAGCGTCCCGACCACGTGGTGCCAGGCGTTGTCGTTGTAGCCGGCCGCAGAGCTGACCACGCTCGCGCTGCCGGTCCACGCCCCGAAGACCAGGCGGCCGTCGTCGGCCATGTAGAGGTGGCGGTCATAGTTGCCGCTGGTGCCGGTCCGCAGGTTGCCGAAGCCGATCAGCTTGCCGCCGGTGGTGGTGGCGGTCTTGAACCACAGCTCGACCGAGAGGGACTTCGGGTTGGTGACCGCGGTGGTGCTCTGCTGGGTCACGTAGCCGTCGTTCGGCGCGGTGCCACCCAGGCGCACGGCCGTGTTGGCGTCACCGCCGATCGCGCCGGCCTGCCCATAGGCGATGGAACCTCGGTACTCGCCGGTGCGGCCGTTGCCGGAGGAGTCGGCCGCGGTGGTGCCGGAGGCCTCATCGAGCCGCAGGTACTGGAACGGCTTGTCCGAGACCACCGTGGTCGGGTAGTTCGCGTCGGTGGCGGCGACGGTCACCGAGGTGGCCGCCGACTTGACGCTCGCGTTGCTGCCGTTGGCCTCCTTGGCGTCCACCTTGTAGCTGTGGGTCGAGCCCGGGGTCAGGCCGGTGTCGGTGAACGACAGGCTCGGCAGGATCCAGAAGGTCGAACGGGTGGGCGCGCTGGTGAACAGCGGCGTGGCGGAGCCGTCGCGGAACACCCGGTAGACCAGCGTCTCGTCGTCGTCGTCGGTGACCGCCTGCCAGTTCACCCGAACCTGGCCGGCGGTGGTGCTGACCGCGGCCGGCGCCTTCGGCTGGCGCGGCTTGGTCAGGTCGGGCGGGCCGCCGAAGCGGGTCAGACCCTGCTGCGCCTTGCTGTTGACGTTGAGGAAGTCGCCGCCGACGAACAGCTGGGTGCCGTCGGTCGCGAACGCCCGCGGCCCCAGCGGGTTGCCGCTGGTATTCGGGTACCAGGGGCCCAGCGAGCCGTCGGAGAGCTTCTCCACCAGCAGGTGGCGGCGGCCGCTCTGGGGCTGCTCGCCGAAGGCGCCCACCGAGGAGCAGTCGTGGGCGTGCGAGCCCTTGTAGAGGAAGCTGCCGATGATCTCGACGGACTGGGTGGCGCCCAGGCAGGTGTTGGTCCACACCAGCGCGCCGTCGCTCTGCCTGGCGGCGAAGGTGCCGTCGAAGCAGCCGCCGCCGGTGCCCTCCGCGGCGAAGTAGACGTTGTTGGCGTCCACCCGGATGTCCTTGATATCCGACGTGCACCCCCCGCTGTGCGGCGGCAGGAAGGTGCCGGCGGAGCCCCACGGCAGGGTCGCGCCACTGTCGGGGTCCAGCGCGCCGGTGCCGCGCCGGGCGGTGCCGTTGAGGTTGCTGAAGTAGCCGCCGGCGATCACCCGGCTGCCGTCGGGGGTCACCGCCAGGCGGTAGACGGTCAGGTCGGCGGTCGGCGCCCAGGGCAGCGTCGCGCCCGCACCGGTCGCGCTGACCGCGCCCAGGTTCTGGCGCGCCTGCCCGTTGATCGCGCTGAAGCTCCCGCCCAGGTACACCGTGGAGCCCCTGAGCGCGATGCCACGGACGTTGCCGTTGACCCGCGGGTTCCAGGAGCTGAGGGTGTTGGTGGTGAGGTTGATGGCGGCCGCCCTGGAGCGGGAGACGCCGTCGACGGTGGCGAAGTCGCCGCCGAGGTACAGGGTGCCGCCGTCGGCCGACGGCACCATCATGTACGCCTTGGCGCTCAGGTCGTGGTTGAAGGGCAACAGCTCGCCGGTGCTGGAGTTGAAGGCCGCGAGGTGGTTGCGGGCCACCTCACCGGTGCCGGCGGCGGCGCCGGGCGGGCGGACCGAGGTGAAGTCGCCGCTGGCGTAGACCACGCCCTTGGAATAGGCGAGCGTCCACACCGTGCCGTTGGTCTGCCACATCGAGCTGGCGTTGCCAACCACCGTGGCCGCCTCAAGCGCCTGCGCGCCGCCGGCGAACGGCACCAACCCAACCGTTGCCGCCAGCAGCGCTGCAAGCAGCAAGATCAATTTCCGCATCACGACCCTCTCCGACGATTCCCAACCCTGGCGGCTCGATCCTCCGCGGCAATTTCACCCGCTTTGGCGGCGGGCAGGCCGCGGGCCGCGGTGGCGACCGGTGAGCCGAGACCAGCGCGGGCGGCTCTCCCGCGCT
>DASVXQ010000168.1:0-57379 GCA_036392615.1 Actinomycetes bacterium
AGGATCTTCAGGCTGTGGGCGACCGTCTTGAGCAGGACCAGCTGCTCCTGGAAGGGCAGCGAGGTGACGTCGGCCGGACTGAGGCCAGCCACCTCGACCTTCTCGGTCACCTTGTAGTACTTGGCGCCCCAGCGGAAAAAGTCCAGGGTGACGATCAGGTTGCCACCCATCCCGGAGACCGCCGCCAGGGCCTCCTGGATGCGCCGCTGATGGCGTTCGAACTCCGCGCAACGGCGACGCTTCCGCATCTTGGTCTGCGCGCTGCCGGGCGCGTGCTCGTCAGGGTAGGTGGGGCTGAGGAACTCCTTGATGAAGTACTGGCGGCCGTCCTTGGCGGCAAAGGTCCACTTGCTCAGCCCAGCCCCGACCACCCGGAAGTCCTCCAGGATCGTGTAGCCGTTGATGACGTCGCCTGCCTTCACGGTGCCTCCCCAGCGGCCGTCTCGGCCGCGGCCAGGTAGCGCTCATAGGCGGCCCTGTAGGCGTCCCACAGCTCGGCGCCGAACTCGGCTCGGCGGTCCCGCAGGCTCGCCAGCTCCTGCTCGGCCCGGCGCACCTGGCCGTCCAGCTCCTCGAGCGGGTCGATGTAGCGGCGCTGGACCTCCGCGGTCCGGTCCTGGAAGAGCCGCTTGAAGTCATCCAGATCCGCGCCCACTCCCAGCAGAACCAGCGCCGCGTCGTCGCCGGTGATCGCCGTCACGGCCGCCTCCAGCGCCCGCTGCCAGGCGGGAACGTCGCGAGCGGCCTGCAGGGTCGACAGCAGCAGGTGCTCGAAGTGCATCGGCGAGCGTACATAGGCAAAGCAACCGTCGGTGGCGCACAGCAGCAGGAATGGCGCCCTCAGGTCGACCTGCCGGTGGTTGATGTGGAACTCGGTGTCGGCTGAGATGCAGTTGCTCATGACCGAGTCATCGGTGAGGTTGCGCATCGCATCCCCACCCGAGCGGAGGTCATCGGTGGTGAGCTGCATGACCCCGGCCTGCGGCTCGACCACATAGGCTCGGGAGTCACCGGCCCAGAAGAGGTGGCAGGCGTAGGTCGAGATGGCGGGGTCGGTGCGCTGCAGGGCGGCCAGGGCCATGGTGGTCGGCAGGGCCTTGACCAGCTTGGAGCGCAAGGTCGTCTCTGGTGCCTTGAGCTCGGCCAGCCGGGCGGCCAGCGAGGACGCCAACACCCGGTGCAGCTCGGCGGCTGTCGCCGGGCCGTCCAGGTTCCACTCCGGCTTGATCAGCTCCAGCATCAGCCGCTCCACCACGTTGCGGGCGAACCGGGCGGCGATATAGGCGCCCGTGTGGCGGCCATCGGCCGTGTCGTAGACCCGTCCTCCGGCCCCGCCCATGCCGTCGAAGACCCCCAGCAGTCCCAGTTCGGGCCCGACCCGCAGGATCGGATCAGCGTCCTCGCCCTCGCCGGCCACTTTGGCGGTGCAGAACTTGAACGACACGGCTGGCATGGCGGAACCGGCGGGCGGCGCGTCAGCGGCTGGGTCGATGCTCACACCGAGTTCGCGATCGAGTCGACGATGGTGCCGTAGTCGACCTCGGACAGACCCTCGCCAGCCTTGGAGGGGTGGTGGACGACGTTCTCCCAGACCCCGGAGATGTCGGTCCACCCGGGACCGTCCGGGGCGAACAGGATCAGCCGCTTGGAACTGGCCCCCATCACGCCCTGTTCGTTCTCCCACAGGTCGGTCAACGTACTGAAGTCCTTGGGGACCCTGTCGGTGTAGGAAGCCGGCACCGCCGCGGGGTCCAGCGGCTGAGCGGGCGAGTCGGTCCAGACCACGATCACCTGCCGGCGGCGGTCCCCGCTGGTCGTCCACGGAGAGTTGATTGCCAGGGCCACCGCCTCAAGGCCCGACTCGGGCGCGTCACCGCCGCCCTCCGGGACCAGGCCGCGCACGAACTCGGCGAAGCCGGCCTGCTCAGCGGGCAGGGAGAAGAACGGTGACTCTTGCAGCGCCGCCGCGCCGTCCGCCTTGAAGTCGCGGAAGGCGATCACCCGCACCCGCAGCTCATCGACGTTCTTGCCCTTGTCGGTGAGGTTCTTCTGCACGTCGTCGTAGAACCGCAGCGCGTTGTCCTTCACCCGGTCCAGGATCGGGCTCATGCTGCCGGTCACGTCGATGCAGAAGACGATGTCGACGGCGTAGCGCAGCCCCTTGGCGGCCACGGGCGCCTGGCCGGGCGCAGTCGCCTCAGGCGGCGTGCCAGTTCCATGTTCGGTCATGTCTCAGCCTCCGTTGCTCCAGTTGATGTTGATGGCAGGCAGCCTGATGGCTGTGCAGGACGAGCTCGTCGATGCCAGGAGTGGACCTACTGCCGCGCCTGGCGGCGCGAACCTCCGCGGAGGTTCGCCACCCGGTGCGCATCACGGGACGGGGTTCTCGGTCCCATTCGACGAGGGTGGAGTAGCCGCAAGCGCCCCGACCAAACCCGAGATTGCTGGCGGCGACTGGCCATGCGGCCACCGGGCAGGGGCTACCAGCGGCTTCTCCTGCCGCCGCCTGGCGGCGGGGCGATCTCGCCGAAGGCTAGCGCGCTCGAGGTCGGCGATCCGGGGGCGAGGTGTCGACGCGGCCGCGTGCGAAGGCGTCGACGCGGCCCCAGCGGCCGGGGATGTCGAGCACCTCGAGACGCCCGATGGCGCTGGGCAGCGCGGGGTCGACCAGGAGGTGGTCTCCGCTGGGCTCGAGGCCGAGCATCGTGCTGAGCAGCAGCAGCGGCGCACCGGTGGACCACGCCTGCGGGCTGCATGCGGTCGGGTACTGGACCGGGTACTTGGTCATCGAGCGTGGGTAGCCGCCGAACGCCTCGGGGAGCCGGCCGTCGAAGAACTCCGCGGCCTCGAGGATTCCCGCGGCGACCCGCGCGGCCTCCCGCTTGAAGCCGTAGCGGCGCAGACCCCAGGCAATGAAGGAGTTGTCGAAGGGCCAGATCGTGCCGACGTGGTAGCCGATCGGGTTGTAGCGGCCTTCGCCCACCGCGAGCGTGCGCACGCCCCAACCGGAGAACAGCCGCTCGCCCATGAGGTGTCGCACGACCGCGCCGGCCTTCGGCCTGTCGACGATGCCGCTCCACAGCAGATGACCGTTGTTCGAGGTCAGCGAGTCGACGCGGCGACCGTCCGCATCCAGCGCGACGGCGAAGTACTCGCCGTCCTCGACCCAGAAGTCGCGGTTGAAGCGCCGCTTGAGGTCGCTCGCCTGCTGCTCGAGCCGGTCGGCGAACGCGGCATCGCGCCAGACCAGACGCGCCAGGCGCGCACCGCGCAGCTTGGCGTCGTAGGCATATCCCTGGAGCTCGCAGGTGGCCCGCGGGAACCCGGGCAGCCTGCCGTCCTGGTACGAGATCGAGTCCCAGGAGTCCTTCCAGCACTGGTTCTCGAGCCCGGTCTCCTGGTTGCGACGCTGGTAGGCGATGTACCCGTTCCCCTGGAGGTTGGCGTACTCGTCGATCCAGTTCAGCGCCGCGCGGGCCTCGAATTCCAGCTCGCGCACCAGCCTGGTGTCGCCGGTCCAGCGCTCGTACTCGTCGAGCAGCACGACGAACAGCGGCGTCGCGTCGGCGCAGCCGTAGTAGGGCGAGTGCGGTCGCTCCTCGAAGGCCGTCAGCTCGCCGTAGCGCATCTCGTGAAGGATCCGGCCAGGGTCCTCGTCACGGAAGTCGTCGATCCGCGTGCCCTGCCGAAGCCCCAGCTCGCGCAGGGTCGTGGCGGCGAGCTCCTGGTTGAACGGCAGCGCCTGCAGGCTGGTGAAGATGCTGTCGCGCCCGAACATCGTCATGAACCAGGGCAGCCCCGCCGCGGGCAGGCTGTGGCGTCCGGCGCTGATCGGCGAGAAGCGCAGGGCGGCCAGATCGACCAGGCTGCGGTGGTAGGTCGTCTTCAGCGGCTGCCAGTCGCACTCCAGTCTCGGGGCCTCGTCGATGAAGCGTGCGAGGTTGCGGCTCATGTTCGTCCGTGGCCGGCGCGCCTGCCACGCCAGGGTCGGTCCCTCGTCCCCGCCCTCACTCGTCCCGAGCACGCCGGTGACGACGTCGAGGCCCGTCTTCCAGGCCCCATGCGGGGCGAGCTTGATCTCGAAGGTCAGCCCGTGCTCGTCCAGGACGCACGGCTGTGACGAGGAGATCGCCGTCGACCGCGAGAACGTCTCCCGCTCGTAGGCGAGCAGCAGCTTTCCGTCATGCAACTGCCTGGAGTAGGAGCCCTTCTTCTCGAGCGCGTCCTTGACCTCGAAGAGGTCGGCGAAGTCGGAGTCGGCCTCCATCCGGACGACGAGCTCGACGGGCTCGTCGTCGTGGTTGAGGACGGTCAGCTCCTCGTGGAAGCCGTTGCCCACCGAACGCTGGCGGATCATCGAGAGCTTCGCGTCGACGTAGACCGTCCCGGTTCCCGGGACGAGGAAGAAGCGCGCCTCGAAGTACTGCAGGTCATCGACGGACAACGGCGTGAGCCGCTCGCCATCGACGGTGAGCACCCAGGTCGACAGGAACCGCGTGTCGAACGAGAACAACCCGGTCGGGTCGGTACGGGAGGCCTCGATGTCGCCGCGCTCGTCGCTCACCACGAAGGTGTTGCCCTCGAGGATCTTGACCTGGCTCTCGCTCATCGCGACCCCCTCGCGCCGCTCAGAGGCCGCCGTTCACGCGACGGTCCAGGGAAGATCCGCTGGATCGCGAACAGCAGCTCGACATCGCCGCTACACACCACCGCGCCGCGCAACACCGCGGTCAGCGCGTTCTCCTCGCCACGGCACAGCCTCTCGAACAGCGCCCGCCCGGTGCGGATCACGCAGTCCGCTGGGCCGCTCTGGTGCGCCACCGCGACGCGGCCCTTGTCAACGGCGACGAGCCACCGGTCGGTACGGCGGCCTTCCACCAGCTCGAAGCGCACACGTCCGGTGACCTTGGCCAGGAGCGGCTCGTGCTCGCGCCGGCCAAGCTCCTGGAAGAAGCGTGAGATGCCGTCGGCGGGCTCCACTTGTGCCTCCTGTCTCGGCATGACCCCCATGCGGGTGCCGCGATCGTCCGGCGGACCCGTCGGGCAGCCCGCACCGATCGCGCGATACCTTGCGTTCGGCGACCGGGCCGTTGGCCTTTAATCGAAGCTGCCGACCGGTGGGGAGAGGTCGCGCGACCCGCGGGCCATGAGCGCGATCGCGGCGCGGCGTGGCAGGAGCCGCGACAGCAGAACGGAGGAGACCTGCATCAGCCCGCCAGGCACGGTCCGCGGGCGACGGCCCAGGGCTCGGAGGGCCGCCGCAGCGACCTGGTCCGGCTCGACGGTGCCAGGGGCCGGGCGGCGCATCGCCGCCCGCAGGCCGGGGGTGGCCACCGCGCCGGCGACGCAGGCCAGCACGTCGACACCGCTGCCGCGCAGCTCGGCCCACAGACCCTCGGCGAGCACCGTGCCGAACGCCTTGGTGGCGGCGTAGACCGCGATCGACGGCGAGCCCTGCATGCCGGCCAGCGACGACATGATGATCAGCCCACCCCTGCCCCGCGTGACCATCGCCGGCAGGTGCCAGTGGGCGAGCAGCAGCAGGGCGCGGCAGTTGAGGTCCAGCGCCCGCTGTGCCCGTGCCGGGTCCAGGTCCACGAACCTCCCGATGGGGGAGTCCGCCGCGTTCACAATGACCAGGCCGATCTCGAGACCGCGGGTGGCCTGCTCGACCGCGGCGAGGCCCTCCGCGGTGGCGAGGTCCGCGGGCACCGTGATCGTGCGCACCGGCAGGCGTCCGGCCAGCGCGCCGAGCGGTTCCGCGCGCCGGGCGACCAGCACCACGTCCAGGCCCCGCCGGGCCAGCGCGGTGGCGAAGGCCGCGCCGATCCCCTCGGATGCACCCGCCACCAGCGCCCACGGGCCGTAGCGTTGGCGGAACCCGCTCACGGCACGACGGCCCGGGTCGCCGGCGCGGCGACGGGCGCCGTGAACGGGTGGTCCCGGCGCATCCGCCAGATCATCGCGCCCGGCAGCAGCAGCCACGGCAGGTTGAGCGCCAGCACGGCGCCAAAGCGCGGTGTGGCCCAGGTGCCGTATCGCTCCTCCATCAGGATGATCAGCACGTTGGCGGTCATCAGGCCCGACCACACCAGGGCGGGAACCCGGATCCAGTCGCGCCCGCGCAGGAAGGCGTAGATCGCGGCGGCGTAGAAGGGGCCGAAGCCGAGCACGTCGATCCAGATGGTCATGCGCCAGAACGGCGGGCGTGCCAAGAGCAAGGGGTCGTAGTGCGCGCCGTACCGGTGGACCAGGTCGACCAGCGGGGCTGGCGGCCACGGCGGATAGGTGAAGTGGCTGGGATCGGCGATCACCAGTTGCTCCAGGTCCACCACGTAGGTGATGAACGACAGGTTCAGCAGGAAGAACGCGACGAACACCAGATCGCCAGGGCGCTGCCCGATGGGCACCCGCTGCCGCGGCGCACCCTCCATCGCCATCACCTCGCGGCTACTGTCCCACGACGCGCCCGCTGACGGCCAGCGGCGAGGGCCTGCTGACTCCGGTCCTGCGAGACCCCCCGGCTGTCTGGCCCTAGGCCCGGGCGGCAAGTTCGGCGCGCAGCCGGTCTGGCGTGAGCCGCTCGACCCGGGCGCGAAGATCGAAGTACAGCAGCACCGTGACAAGCGCCGAGAACGGCCCCACCAGGATCTGACCGACGATCTGGAGGACGAGCCTGGCCGCCAGGTGACTGTCCCCGAGGGACGAGAGGATCCCGGTCACGACACCGACGATCAGCAGCGCAACCAGCCCGACCCCGAAGACGTGCCAGAAGTGGCCCTTGACGAGGTTCCACGATCTGGCCAGGGCCTCGGTTCCCCTGGCGCCTTCCACCACCACCGCGGGGATGCTCACGGCCAGGAGGACCAGCAGGACGATCCCAGGGATCACCAGCAGTGCGAAGCCGATCGTCACCAGGACCGTGACCATGATCGCAACCAGCAGGACGCTTCCGAATCTGCGCAGCGCCCACCGGTAGCTCGCCTGGAGGTCGACCGGGTCGCCGATGGTGGCCTGGGCGGCGGCACGGATGACCGCCGCCTGGAGGATGGCGCTGGTGATGGCACCGATCGCGATCGCGATCCCGCCGGCGAACAGGGCGGCAATGCCGCTTCGCGGCTGCACCACCAGGCTCGACGTCGTGGGAGCGGTGACGACCGTCTTCTTGGCGGGCGCGAAGGCGACGTAGGTGATCAGGAAGCTCAGCAGCGAGAGCGGAACCACCACGACGGCAACAACCAGCAGCAGCGGGCCAGCGTTCCTGCGGTAGATCGCGAACGCGGCGGAGATGACGCCGCCAAGATCTCGGGGCGGCATCGCCGCCTGGGATTGGCCGCCGGCTGCAAGCGGAGGTGCAGGGAGAGGTGGCGGAGGTGCCCCGCCGTGGTCCGGATTGCCGTCCCGATTCATGTTCCGACCTCCAAACCTCAGGGCCGATCAGCAGCAGCGCCGCACCAGGGCTGCGGCCACCCGTGATGCTAGGAGGCCGCGCCGGCGGCGAAATCCGTGCCAGCACGGAGATCGGTACGGACGTCCGGGTCGCGGCGCTCCTGAAGGAGGCCGCGAGCAGCCGCACGAAGCCGGACAGACGGGGCAATCGTTCCTGGCGGTTCGGTCCTGCCACCCGGCGCGGCCGTCGTCTCCGCCTCTCAGGCGTTGCCGGCTACGGGTCGCTCTACGAGTTGGCCACGATGCCCGGCCGAGCCTCCCCTGACAGGCTGGTCAGCAGCGGCACGCAGGAGGGTCGAGAGCCGATGAGCACAGCAGCCCACGACGAGGCCGCCTCCGGCGCGGCGGTCTCGCAGCCGACACCGAACGGCCTGTTCGTCGTCGAACGCCGGCTGCCGAGGATCGACGAGCAGCAGCTGGCGATGGTGCAAGCGGCGCTGACCGGCGCCGCCAGCCGCTTCAGCGCCCGGGGCGACAGCGTTCGGTACCTCAGCTCGATCTTTCTGGTCCGTCAACAGCGCCTGCTCTCCCTGTTCTCCGCCGACAGCCTCCAAGCCGTCCGAGCGGTGAACGAGGCCTCGCTCGTCCCGTTCGCCAGCATTGAGCCGGCCATGGAACTGTCCAAGCTGGGCAAGTCATAGACCCTTCTGCATCGCCCCCGGCGGCGTAGGCTTGCGCTGAAATGGGGGAGCGAGCCCGTCAGCCTCGGCCCTCCAACCTGCCGGCCGAGCTGACCAGCTTCGTCGGGCGCCAGCAGGAGCTTCGCGAGGTCAAGCGTCTGCTGACCACGACCCGGCTGCTGACCCTCACCGGCAGTGGCGGCGCGGGGAAGACCCGACTGGCGCTTCGGGCTGGCGCGGAGATGGCGCGTGGCTTCCGCGATGGCGTCTGGCTGGTCCGGCTGGACCCGGTCCACGATCCCCTGCTCGTCACCCAGGCTGTCTTCAACGCCCTGGGCGTGCACGACCTCTCCGCCGGCCTGTCACTCTCGTCGCTCACCGAGTACCTGGCCGGCAAGCGCCTGCTGCTCGTCCTGGACAACTGCGAGCACCTGCTCGACGCCTCTGCGATCCTGGCCGGCACCCTTGTCACGACCTGCCCGGATCTGCAGTTGCTGGTCACCAGCCGGCAGGCTCTCAGTGTCGCCGGCGAGGTCAGGATGGTGGTGCCGCCGATGTCGCTGCCCGGGGCGGGGGATGAGGGGTCCCTGGAGCGGCTCCTCGGCTCGGATGCCGTGTGGCTGCTGAGCGAACGCGCCGCCGCTGTCATTCCCGGCTTCGCGGTGAACTCCGGAAATGCCGCCGAGGTCCTGAAGCTCTGCCGACGGTTGGACGGCATCCCACTGGCGTTGGAGCTGGCGGCGGTCCGGCTCGGCTCGCTGAGCCTGGATCAGCTCAACCAGGGCCTCGCGAAGGAGCTGTCGATCCTCGGCAGAGCAAACCGCGGCGCCGAGTTCCGCCAGCAGACGCTCGACGCCACCATCGGCTGGAGCTACGGGCTGCTCAACGAACAGGAGCGGCTGCTGTGGGCCCGGCTCTCGGTGTTCGCGGGAGGGTTCGAAGCGGACGCCGTGACCGAGATCTGCTCCGATCCGCGGCTCCCGGCCGAGCGGATCGTGGACCTGCTCGGAGCGCTGGTGGACAAGTCCATCCTGAAACGCCAGCTACGAGACGACAACGTTGCTCGCTACCGGCTCCTGCAGACCCTGCGCCAGTACGGCCGAATTCGCTTGGGGGAATTCGGCGAAGAGGTCGCCATGCAGCGGCGGCATTTCGGCTGGATCCGCGCGCTGGGAAGGTTGGTGGCAGCCTGGGACGACAGGCAGGTCGAAAGCTTTCACCGGATGGACCTCGAGCGGGACAACCTCTGGACGGCGATTGACTTCTGCCTGCGGCATCCCGAGGAGGTTGACGCCGCGGCCGAGCTGGCGCAGCACCTGATGGCCTATTGGGCGTGCCGCGGCCCGTTCGGTGACGTGCGGCGCGTCCTCGCCTCCTTGGCGGAGTCCGCTCCGGAGCGCTCGCTTGCCCGCGCGCGTCTGCTCTGGGTGGCGTCCGTCATGGCCGCCAGCCAGAACGACTACGACGCCTGCGCCGCGTTGAGTGGGGAGAGTCTCCGCATCGGAACCGACGTCAGAGACGTCGAGGTCGTCGCGTGGTCGTTGATCGAGGGCGCCGTCCCTCGCTGGATCGAAGGCGATCTCGCCGGAGCCGCCGATCGGTTCGCGTCGGCGCTGTGGCTGGCGAGGTTGATGCAGGTCGAGCAGGCGGAATTGAACGCCATGAACACCCTGTGTGGGATCTCGACGGCAAGGGGAGAGCTCGATCGCGCCGTCGAAGTCGGTGAGCGGTGTCTGGCCATGAGCAGGGAACGCGGCGAGCTGTGGGTGCGCGGGTTCGTGCTGAATTTCCTCGCCCAGGCGACCTGGTTGCGAGGCGATCGACCGCGCGGAGAAGCGCTGGCACGCGAGGGGATCGCCTGCAAGCACGCGGTCGACGACCGCAACGGACTTTCCATCGCGCTCGAGACGCTCGCCTGGATGGCCGGCGAGCTTGGCCAGCACGAGCGGGCCGCCTGCCTGCTGGGCGCCGCCGAGCGCGTCCGCGACGAGAGCTCCCTGACCTTGATCGAGCTGTTCCGCCAGCAGCACGAGCGGTCGGTGGCGAGCGCCGTCCACGGATGCGGCCAGCGATCGTTCGACGCCGCGTTCGCCCGTGGCCGCGCCATGACGATCGGCGAAGGCGTTGCCCTCGCGGTGCAGGACGAGCCAAGGAGAACGTCGCCCCCCGCGGTCAAGACCGCGTCGCGGGCCATCCTCACCCCTCGGCAGCTCGAGATCACGCGGCTGGTCGCGGACGACCTCACCAACCGGCAGATCGCGAGCAGACTGTTCCTGTCCGAGCGCACCGTCGAGACCCACGTCACCAACATCCTCAACAAGCTCGGTCTCAGGTCCAGGGCCCAGCTCAGCCGCTGGTTGGCTGGTGTGACCGAGCGGCGCTGACCGGCGGCGTCACGAAGCCGTCCGTCCGTTGGCGGGGCCAGCGGCCTGCGGTTCCCGGCTGAGCAGCTTGACCGCCAGCGCGGCCATCATGCCCAGCGGGAAGGTCGCGATGACCCGCTGAAGGACGCCTCCCCACTGCGCCATCGTCTGGGACCAGAACAGGCCGAGCAGCATGGCCGAGCCGATCGTGGTGGCGACCGCCGGCGCCCGCAGGGCCTCCCACTCGGGGTCGCCCCGGAAGCGCCGGGCCAGGAGCAGGGGCGCGACCAGCAGCGACGCATAGAGCACCCCGCTGGCCAGGTCGTGGGCGTGGTTGTGCCACGACTGGCCGGTCACGCCGCCGGGAGGGTGCAGCAGCATCCGGTCCCGGCGCAGCAGGCCCGCGGCGACCGTGCCGATCCCCGCGGCGCGCATCAGCGCCGGCCCCATCCCGGCGCGGCCGCGGCCGCCAAGGGCCTCTTCGAGCGCGGAGGCGAACGCGAAGGTGCAGGCGCCAAGGGTCAGGAAGCCGGCGATCATGATCTCCGGGTTGCGGGCGTCGGGCGCGGCCAGCCCACTGAGGTGCTCCTCCGTGACGGAGTAGCCAGCCTGGCGCAGGGTGCCCGCCACCCAGGCGGCCGTGAAGGCCACTGGCCCGGCCAGGCCGCAGGCGGCTCCCAGCCGGAATCTCGCGCTCCCCATCTCGACCCGCGCCTCCTGCTCTACTGGCTGGGGCGGCCGGCCCGCCCTGCCGCCTGGCCACTGATTGCCAGGGTTCCATAGTGCAGGTGAGGTGTCGCTCCGTGGCGCCCTGTCGCGGATGCGGCGCGTCAGGCCTGGGTGATGTTCACCATCCAGGGGACACCGAACCGGTCCATGCACATGCCGAACTCGTCGCCCCACATCTGCTTCTCCAGGGGCATGGTCACGGTGCCGCCGTCCGACAGCTTCTGCCAGTAGCCGCGCAGCTCGTCGGCGTCGTCCCCGCTCAGGCTGACGGTGATGTTGTCGCCGGGGTTGCGCTGCATCCCCTCCGGGGTGTCGGAGGCCATCAGCGTGAACCCGCTGGGCGTCTCGAGCTGGCCGTGCATGATCTTGTTGGCGTCGGGTGAGTCCTGGGAGCCGAACTCGCCGAAGGTGTTCATCCTCAGCTCGCCACCGAAGACCTCCCTGTAGAACTCCAGGGCCTGCCGCGCGTTGTCGGTGAAGCTGATGTACGGGTTGAGCCGGGAAGCCATCGGGCCCTCCTTCGTCGCGAGTCGCGATGAGCCCCGGCAGCCTAGCGCGGACCCGCGGCACAGAGAAGCCCCGACGGCGACGATGCCCTGGGCGCCCTGCGCCGACTCACGGACCTCCGTCGCTGGTCACACAGCGGCGGTCATGATCGCCGACAGCCTGCGGATCCCCTCGGGGATCACCGCATCGTCCACCTTGCTGAACGAGAGGCGTAGCTGGTTCCGGCCCTGACCGTGGGGGAAGAACGGCGCGCCAGGTACGAATGCCACGCCCTGCTCCAGGGCGGCCTGCGCCAGCTTCGCGGTGTCCACCTCAGGGGGCAGCGTGACCCACGAGAAGAAGCCGCCCCGCGGTGTGGTCCATCGGACCCCTTGCGGCATCTGGGCCGCGATCGTCGCCAGGAGCAGCCTGCAGCGCCGCCGGTACAGCTCCCGCGCGGCGGCGATCTGCCGGTCGAGCAGACCACGGCGGCCGTACTCCTCCAGCAGCCGCTGACCCAACCCGCCCGCGCACTGGTCGGTGTTCTGCTTCGCGGTCACCAGCCAGGCGACCACTTCGGCCGGGCCGGCCACCCATCCCAGCCTGACCCCGGGGAAGAACGTCTTGGAGAACGTCCCGATCTGCACCACCACATCGGGGGCCAGTGACCACAGAGCGGGCAGGCGGCTGCCGTCGAAGGCGAGCTCCCGGTAGGCCACGTCCTCCAGCAGCAGGAAGCCATACCGGCGCGCCAGTTCCACCAACGCGACCCGCCGCTCGGCCGCAAGGCTCACCCCCGCGGGATTCTGGTGGTCGGGGATGACGTACAGCAGCTTGGGGCGGCTGCCGGCCGCCAGCCGGTCCGCCAGGGCATCGACCCGGAGGCCCTCGTCGTCGATCTCCACGCATTCGATCCGCGCCTCGAAGCCGCGGAACGCCATGATGGCGCCCAGGTAGGTGGGGGCCTCCACCATGACCAGGTCCCCGCGGTCCAGGAACGTCTTGGAGATCAGCTCGAGCGCCTCGATGCCGCCGCTGGTGATCGCCAGCTCTGCCTCGGCCGGCTCGCGCCCCTCGAGGTGGCCGAGCCGTCCACGCAGGTACGCCCGCGGCCCCGGGAGCCCCTCGGTGGGGGTGTACTGCAGCGCGGAGGCGTCCCCTTTGACCACCAGCTCCCGGACGAGGTCGGCGAGCACCTCGCCGGGAAAGGTGGCGGGGTCCGGGAAGCCGCCGGAGAAGGAGATCACCTCGCTTGCGTTGGACAGGGCCATGATCGTTGCGATCTCGTCGCCGGCGCCCTTTGCGCGCCTGGCGAGCGCGTCCGCCCATGACCACGCATGCTCGACGACGCTCCGCCCGGCCTGAGGGTCCATTCCAGCCTCCTCCACGCTCGTCGAAGGCGCCACTACCTGTAGTAGACGGGCATGACCTCCGCCCTTCCCTCGTCGTCCGGGATCAGCTCCGGATGCTTGTACCGGGAGGCCCACTGGAAGCCGTATCTGACCGTGATGATCTTCCGCGGGACGATCTTGATGGTCCAGCACGGCTCGACGTTCTTTGGGCCGCGGTACTCGTTCGCGCGTTCCCCCAGGTAGCGGGGACCCGTGTGGTAGGTGCCGATCTTGTTCCAGGTCGACATCTCCCCGGTGTCGAGATAGGGCCCGACCGCCGCCTCGACGATCACGGCGGTGCCCTCGCAGATCACCTTGGAGAGCGGCGGGTTGGGATCGTCGATCAGCAGGTGCACTCGCGGATCGCGGACCAGGTAGTGAGCCCATTCGGACCGTGCCCGTGGTACCACCCAGAACGCCACGCCGTCCCAGTGATACCAGCTGGCAGCGATATAGGGTGAGCCGTCCGGCGTCAGGCAGGCGATCTTGGCGATCCAGGGTTTCTGGAGGAATTCGTTCATCTCGCCAGCCGACATCGGCCTCGGCTCCGAGCCCATGAAATCAGTCTGGTCGCCTTCGGGCTTCTCGCTCACGCCGCCCTCCCCGGCTGCCGCGGATCAGTAGATCTCGAAGTACTCCTGTTGCTCCCAGGGGGTCACCGTGGTCAGGTGGTCGTCCTGGGCGACCCCTTCCGGCCCGGTCACCGAGGCGAGGTAGGCGTCGATCTCCGACTGCTTGCATGCGGCGATGAACTCCATGAATGGCTTCCCGAGCGCCTCGGTGAAGACGGCGTCCGCCTTCAGGGCCTCCATCGCGTCCATGAGGCTCCGTGGGAGCAGAGCCTTGTCCACGATGTAGGGCTCCTCGTCCATCGGTCCGGGGTCGATCTTGTTGTCGATGCCGTCCAGCCCGGCGATGATCTGCGACGCCATGTAGAGATAGGGGTTCGCCGAGGGCTCACCGGCCCGGTTCTCGATGTGCGCCGCCTCGTCACCGGGCCCCGCGCTGACCACCCGGATGTACGCGGCCCGGTTCTCCAGCGCCCAGGTGACCTTGTCCGGGGCGAAGGACTCCGGCCGGAACCGCTTGTACCCGTTGATCGTCGGCGTCGAGAACACGCACTGCGCGGCGGCGTGCTTGAGCAGGCCCCCGACGAAGTGCTTGCCGGTGTCCGACAGCCACGCCCCGGTGCCCCACTGGCCTTCTTCGCGTGAGGTGAAGAGGTTCTGCTGGGTCCTGATGTCACGGAGGGACTCGTGCAGGTGCCAGCCGCTGGAGAAGAAGTTCTCGAGGTTCGGCCGGCACATGAAGGTGGCGTGGTACCCGTTGCGCCGGCAGATCTGCTTCGCGGCCGTGCGGAACAGGACCATGTTGTCCGCGGATTCCATGCCTCTGCGGGGGTCGAAGGTGAACTCGCACTGCCCGGGGCCCCACTCGTCCTCCATGGTCCGCAGCGGCAGCCCGACCTCCTGCAGTTGCCGCTCGAGGACCGAGAGGATCTCGTCGATCTCGTCCTGGCGCGTCTCGGTCAGGTACTGAAAGCCGTGGGCGATCGCGCGCACCTTCGGCGGCTCGGGCGGCCAGCCAGACTGCTCGGGCAGGAGCATCGGGTCCTCGAGCTTGGTGATGTACCACTCGACCTCCAGCCCCGAGACGTACTCGTACCCGTGCTCGGCGAGCTTCTTGAGCCACTGGCGCAGGACGTACCGGCTGGAGAACGGGACCGGCTTGCCGTTCTGGAAGTACGCGTCCGACAGGCACCACCCCGTGCCCGGCGCCCAGGGCAGCTCGCGGAACGACAACGGATCGGGAACGAGGATCATGTCCGGGTACCCGGTCATCTCGGGGATGCCGAAGCCTCCGCCTGTCCGGAACAGCGGGAAGATGATCCTGTTGGCGGTGTCCATGATCAGCACGGCCGTCTGGAAGTCCTGGCCGTTCCTCAGGGCGTGCAGGAAGGCGTTGGCCGTCAGGGTCTTGCCACGCAGAATGCCGTGCTGATCCGGCCAGGAAACGCGGATCGTCCGGAAGCTTCCATCCTTGACGAGCGAGATGACCTTCTCGGCCGCCTTCTGCTGGTCATCCGTCCACAGGTCGTGTTGCTCGATGAAGTCGACCTTCCCAAGACTGATGTCATCGAGTTCGATCGCCACCTCGGCCCTCCCGTCGTCGGCGGTCTACCCCTCCGGATCAGCGTGGTCCGCGCTGTCGATTGGCGGCTGCTCGTTTCAGCTCGTGAAGCCTGTATCCTCGGGTTGGCCCCTGGTTGTCAACTGGTTGGTCACGCTGGTCCACACGCCGACCGGTACTTCCACCACTGTCCGCGGCGACGTTCACCGCTGCATTCGACGCGGTGGTTGCCGCCGGGGGAACGCAGGTGCAGCGGCTGGATCACGGCCAGCTGGATAACTGGCCCCGACCGGCCTGGACCCGTTGCCCTGCAATGAACTCCGGTACCTGTTCACAGCGCCACTCATCGTGCCCATCGGCGATATCGGCCACCGTGGCGCTGGTCGATGTGGCGACGCCGACATCGAGCTTCGACTGCCGCGCCTTGATCTCCGCAATGCGGGCCAGTGCGCGTTCTCGTCCGCGTCGCGCGGAGGGGTCCTGCGCCAGATGGGCTTCGATGCGTTCTCGCGCTCTTTGCCGGAAGCCGTCCGGGTCGGCGTCATAGTCCGCACACCTGGTCCGCCAGCGCGACAGCTCGGCAACGATGTGCTGGTGGGAATGCACGTAGATCCCAGGAGGCCCGTGCCAGACGAGGTTGGGTCGCTCCGGTTGAGAGGTCATGTCAAAGCCGTGCAGGTGCAGCAGGGCATCCCACACCCTTGGGTCACCGACGTGCAGGTCGTTGTCCCCGCCCCGCTGCGCCCTCCACGGCTCGACCCATTGCACCGACCACTCGTGCGCGGCCTCTCGGCTCATCCGACCCTCGATCAGGGCCAGCCAGCGGTCCTCGATCTGCCCGCGTGTGGGAGCCGGTGGAACAGGCGACGCAGTCACGGCCTTACCATACCCAGCGCTGGCTCGAGCGGCCAGCGGATCGGCACAGTGGCGGCGGCCAGGCACCATCGCGCGGCCCTGCCGCCCGCGCAGCAGGTACAGCACGGCGTCCCTACGCGGGCACCTTCGCCTTGGCATCCCGCTGGCGCGATGCGAGCGTGGTCTGGAGCCGTAACGGTCCCGTACCCCAGGGCAGCTAGACTTGGCCGCACGATTGCCCGGACCGCGACGCGGCGAGGACCAGATGGTGAGGACGTCCACCCAGACCAGGACCCTGGTCGCCTGGGGGCTGTGGCTGGCCACTTTCTGCTGCTGCGTCGCCGGCCTGGCGGTCACCCTGGCGATCACCCGGCCGCTGACCATCGGCGTGCTGGTCCAGGGGGCCGCCAGGGCGCTGGTCTACTCGCTGGGGTACGGCACCATCGGGCTGGTCCTGAGCCTGCGGCGGCCGCGCAACCCGATCGGCTGGCTGTGCGCCACCGCCGGGCTGGTCTGGGCGCTGCCGATCCCCGTGGACCCATGGCTGGCGTGGCTGGTGGCCGAGCACCGGCCACTGCCGCTGGCGGCCCAGGCCGCCGCCGTCTACGGGGAGTTGAGCTGGGCGCCGGCCACCGTGCTGGGCGTGATCCTGCCGGGGTTGCTGGTGCCAGACGGGCGGCTTCGTTCACCCCGCTGGCGGCTGGCGGCGGCCAGCCACGGGGCCAGGTCGCCGTGGAACAGAAACGTCTGCTGTGCCTGAATCAGGCGGTCGAGGGTCGTGGTGAGGAACTCGTCGACCTCATTCATGGCCACCTCCGGCGTGCCAGGCGCAAGAGGACATCAAGGATGCTGCCGGTCCCGATGCTGGAAGGTCGAGGGTAGGGGATCGTGGCGGCCCTCGTCTGTGGTCCCAGCACAGCCCCTGCGGCAAGGGGCGCCGTCAACCTAACACCAAGTCCTTTGGATACCTGTCCATGCTGGTCCTGCCGTTTCTCCATTGGCGTCGGTGCTCGACCGTGCCGGTCTGTGTTGGCTGCTATCGGAACCGATGGACCCACCATGGATGCACTTCGGCGCCTATCAGGCGCCAAGGGACGGCGAGTCTTCCGCGTCCGCCACGCGGTTCTCCATTGAGAGTCCTACATGCCTCATCGGTGCGAGTCGCGCAAAGGGGCAGCGGACGTATTTCTCTGGGCTTGGGTTGCTCTTGTCAAGGAACGTCCTTGAGATCAGGCTTCACATGGTTTGTGGTCCGCCCGCCGCGGGTGGTCGAGCAAAGGGGAGCTGGGCAACCATGGTTCGTCGACTCCTGCCGCTGGTCGCGGCGTTGCTGTTCGTCGGCGTGCTGGCGACTCCGGCGCGGGCTATCGGCTCGTTCGGTCCGCCGGTCAGCATCGACGATCCACCCTGTGCCTTCGATGGCTTCAACGTCGATCTGGCGCGGGACACGGGCGAGGTGGCGCACGGCTTCGCGGACCTGTGGGGCAGCAACTGCAACACCGGTGTCCAGATCGACTACTTCCAAGGGTCGGGGACAGCCTGGACCCGTGAGGCGACGCCCTACCACGGCTTCGTCGTCGCCGTGGCCTGGGATCCGACCGGGACCTACCTGCTCTACGTGGACATCGCCCGCCTCGAGCTGCGGATCACCAAGCGGCTGGCCAACGGGACCTACACCGGTGGGCGGCTGCTGTCGACGCATGTCGGCCCCGACGGGTCGCTGGCCGAGGGTGACGTCGTGGCAGCGGGCGGCCAGTGGTGGGCGGTCTGGCGGGAGCACGTCGCCTCCGGCGGGCGCCCCGGCGATGAGTTCGATCAGACCGACCTGTTCCAGGCCTACACCGTCGGCGGGGCCCTTCATGCCCGCCAGCGGATCACCACCAACCCGCAGTGGGACAGCGCGCCAACGCTCGCGCGGACACCGGCGGGCACCTTCCCGCTGACGCTGGTCTGGGCCCGCGGCGGCTCGGACCTCGACCCGGGCCAGACCGACCTGCGGCGAGCGCTGGGCAACGCCGGCGGCACCTGGTCCTCGGGCAGTCTCGCGACCCTCGGGGTCCTCAACTTCTGGCCCGACGTGCAGGTCGAGGGGACGACCACCTACGTCACCTGGAACCGCGACGGCCGCACCGTGGCAGCCGACAACCGCGGCGGGTCGTTCGCCAGCCATACCTTCAACACGCCGGGCATCCAGAGCGCCCGACCCCGGATCGCGATCTCGTCAGGCAGTGTGACCGTTGGCTGGACGGCGCCGACGTCCACATCGTTCCGTGCGTTCGTCGCCAAGCGGGTCGGCTCGACCTGGACCGGCACCTCCGCGTCCCCGGCGTCGGCGACCCGGCTGCAGTTGCTCCAGGGCGTCGCTCCCAAGGGCGGGAAGGCCACCGCGGTGATCCTGAGCATCGGCTCCCGCCTGTACGCGACCGACGAGGCGTGACGCTCGCCCCAGTCAATGCCGCTCCCGTGCGAGGTCCCGGCCGCGGTCCACGGCACGGTATGGTTCGTCATGTCTCTGATGGCGCAGAGCGTGCAGGCTGCTCACCCGACCCGTCCATCCCGGAGAGGCGATTCAAGGAGCGGCACGATGAAGGCGATCGTCCAGGACCGCTACGGCTCGGCCGATGTCTTGGCGCTCAGGGACATCGCGGCTCCCGTGGTCGGGGACAGCGACGTGCTCGTGCGGGTGCGCGCGGCGGGTTGCGGCCCGGACGTCTGGCACCTGATGACGGGACGGCCGTACTTCGCGCGCCTCATGGTCGGGTTCCGCAAACCGAAGGTCGGCGTGCGGGGCTGGGACTTCGCGGGGCGCGTCGAGGCGGTCGGTTCGGCGGTTACCGGCTTCCCGCCCGGCGACGAGGTGATGGGCATCGTCGAGGGCTCCTTCGCGGAGCTCGCCGTCGCCCGTCCGGACAAGCTGGTCCCGAGGCCGACCAGACTCACCATCGAGCAGGCCGCGGCCGTTCCCATCTCCGGTGTGACCGCCCTCCAGGCCCTCCGCGACAAGGCAGGGGTGCGGCCGGAACAGAAGGTGCTGATCATTGGGGCGGCCGGAGGAGTGGGCTCGCTTGCGGTGCAGCTCGCCAGGGCGTTTGGCGCGGAGGTCACGGGCGTGTGCAGCACGACCAAGATGGACCTGGTCCGGTCGATCGGCGCCGAGCACGTGATCGACTACACGCGTGAGGACTTCACGGATGGCCAGCGACGCTGGGACGTGATCGTCGATACGGCGGGCCGCCGACCATTGTCGCAACTTCGCCGCGCCCTCACCCGCAAGGGGACCCTCGTGATCGTCGGAGGCGACGGCGGTGGGCCATGGACCGGGGGCTTCTTCCGGGGGGTCCTCCGGGCGCCCCTGTTGTCCTTGTTTGTGGGTCAGAAGCTGTGCGGGCTGAACGCGAAGGTGAATCAGGAGGACCTGCGGACGGTGGGCGAGCTGATCGAGGCGGACAAGCTCACTCCCGTCATCGACAGAACGTACCCACTGGTCGAGACCCCCGAGGCCCTGCGGTATCTGGAAAGGGGTCACCCACAGGGCAAGGTGGTCATCACCATCTGAAGGACCCGCGGCGCTCCTCTCCGGCCGCCAGGTCATCCTTTGGCCCGGATCACCTCCAGCTCACGAATTCCGGCGGAGACGTCGGCGGCCGGGCGGGTCAGGTCGACGCGGACGTACCGGGTGGTGACTGGGTGCCGCAGCGTCCCGCTGGCGTCGGCGGGAGGGGCCGGCGTCCAACTGGTGCCGTCGGTGGAGGTCAGGATCTGGTACGTGGCCGGCAGCGCGTCGGTCCACCGCGGCGTGATGCGGGAGATCAGCACCTTCTTGCCCAGGTCCACCCGCAGGTTGCCGCTGAGGTCGTCCGGCGCCCAGAAGGTCGCGACGCTGCCGTCCACGGCGGCCTCGGAGTACATGCCCGGCTCCTCGGACGAGGCCTGGGTCAGCTGACAGCGGGCGGCGTTGTCGGTGGGCACCAGGTCGGGGCGTCGCGTCTTGAGGGTCAGCGGGCTGCCGCTCGAGACCATCTGCGTCCCTTGCGGCGACTCGACCGCGAACGGCGCGCCGGCGGTCTCGGAGACGGTCGTGCTGTTGGGACCGACCGACACGTCGAAGGTACGGTCCCGCCAGTGCAGGCCCTTCAGGGTGACGCCGCCGCGCAGCTGGGGCGGCAGCATGGGGTCGAGGTGGACCCGGTCCGCCCGCCAGCGTAGGCCGGTCAGGCCGTTGGTGAACACCTGGAGGAAGCCGCCCTCACCGGTCAGGAAGTTGAAGGCGGGAGCGCCAGCGAGAGGGTCCTGGGAACCGGGCTTGGACCCCCGCGCCTCGGCGAACTGCGCGAAGGGGTCACGGACGAACGGCTTGATGGCGCGCATCAGGTAGGTGTGGGTCGCGCAGCCCGGCTCGCCGATCTCGGCGGCATCCACCGCGTGCACCGAATCGGTCATGGCGGGACCGTCGGGGTCCGTGCGTTCGGCGTAGAAGTCGAGCGTGTTGGCGGCCACCTGGGCGGGCATCGGCCACTCGACCGGGTACAGGAGCAGGACCGTGTCCGCCTGCTTGATCAGCGACCCGTTGTAGCCGTCGTATTGCAGGAAGACCTGCCGCTGCGAGTCGAAGGGCATGCGGAGGTGGTCCGCGATCGTCGTCCACTGCGCCGGCGCGGGCTCGCCAAGAAGTTGCGCGGCCTGGGCCGCGTCGCGCAGGGCGGTGGCGGCCACCGCGTTGGTGTAGACGCCGTCGTCGACGCCGTTGCTGTACTCGTCGGGGCCGGCGACGTTGTCGATCGAGTAGCTGCCGTCACTGTTGGCCGTCACCCGTCCGGCCCAGAACTGCGCGATGCCCTGCAGCATCGGCCAGCCGTGCGAACGCAGCCAGGCGGTGTCTCCGGTCGCCAGGTAGTACTGCCACACGGCCATGGCGATGTCGCCCTGCAGGTGGATCTGGGTGATGCAGTGCGGCGGGTCGACGCTGTGGCACTCGGTCGTCAGGTCGCCCTTGCTGGCGCTGTTCCAGGGATAGAAGACCCCCTGGTAACCGAGGCGCTGCGCGTTGGCGCGGGCGCCGGGAAGGGTCCGGTAGCGGTACTCCACAATCGACTTGGCGATCTCCGGGTGCAGCAGCAGCAGCCCCGGGTACATCCAGGTCTCGGCGTCCCAGAAGATCAGCCCGGCGTAGTTGTCGCTGGTCAGGCCCACCGGACTGATGCTCGATTCCTCGTCCTGGCGGATGTTGGACAGCAGCCCGTACAGACCGGAGCGGACCCACGCCTGCAGGTCCGGCCGGTCCGCCAGCACGATGTCGCTGCGCCACAGCCCGGCCCAGGCGGCGGCGTGCCCGGAGAGCAGCGCGGCCCAGCCCTCCTGGGCGGCATCCTGGGAGGCCGCCACCGCCGACTTCTCGGGCTCGGCCGAGGTGAGCGCGGTGTCGACACCGACGTACTTGACGAGCTCGTATGACTGGCCGGAGTGCACCGTGAAGGTGAGCGTCTGGCTGGCGCTGAGGGTCCCGTCCCCGACGCTGCGCTTGGCCGAGGACACGGCGACGCCCGCGCCGGGTCGCAGGGTGGAGGCGACGGCGCCGGCCGTGCCCGTCGTCTCGGTGCTGAAAGCGACGTCGACGGTCGCGTCACCCTGGGCGCCGCCCGTCTGGACGAGCCTGCGGGCCCCGGCGCCGTCGAGCAGGTCGGTGACCGTGGCCCGGCCGTTCCAGTGCGGGGTCATGCGCAGGCGGACGGCACCGACATGTGGGTGCACACGGTCGGCGACGACGTCGTAGGCGAGATCAGTCGACCTGCCGTCCGTGGTGGTCCAGGTCAGTGCGGTGCTGAGCAGCCCGCAGCGCTGCAGGAGGCTCTGCTGGTAGTTCGAGATGCGCGCGGCGGGCGTGGTGGGCGTGTACGTCTCGGCGCCGGCGCCGACCGTCAGGGTGGACCAGGTCGGGATCGCGGCGATGGCCTGCCGGCCTCCGGCGAGGTTGGGGTCCTGCGCGTACAGCCCGGCGACGAAGGCGCCGTCGTAGCGCGGGGTGAACAGCGGCCAGCCGGTCTTCTCGCCGGTGGCGACGTAGCCCATTCCGGCCGGCGGCACCCGCTGGCCGAGGTAGCCGTTGCCGACGAAGGCGTGGCGGTAGAACGCCGGGTCGAAGGTCGTCGTGGACAGCGTCCAGCCGGCGTCCGAGCCCCCGCCGGGACAGGAGCTGACGGCGAGCGCCGCGGAGGAGGCGCGGGCCGGCCCGGCCGCGTTGGGAGCAGCTCCCACGATGGCGACGGCCAGCGCGCAGACGACCACGGCGGCGAGCCAGCGGGAAGATCGCGGCGATCCGCTGCGGACGCCGGGAATCCTGGTGGGAAGCGCGAAGCGGTAGGCGGCCATGACGCACTCCCTTTCGGTTGGGGGGCGGACTCGATCCTGGGCTGCGCCGGACCGGCCGGCGGGTCTAGCCACAGCCGGCGGTCGCCAGCCGGCGGGTCGGCATGGTGACGCTGCCGCCCGGCGACAGCGTGGCGGTCTTCTTGGGCCCCTCCACCAGGACCGAGGGGCCGGAGTCGAGGGTCACGGTGGTCGCCTTGGCGCCGATGGAGACGGTGAAGGTCCGGTCCTGGTAGGAGAGCCGCCGCAGGGTGAGCCCGTGGGCGGCCCACTGGTCGGGCAGCGCCGGATCGAGGTGGATGCGGTCGCCGCGCCAGCGGAAGCCGCCCCACCCGTACAGAAACGCCTGCAGGAAGCCGCCCTCGCCGGTGAGGAAGGTGAACGTCCCCTGCCCGTTGCGCGCCTCGGTGAACTGGTCGTAGGGCGGCTGTACGAACGGCAGGACGCTCCGCAGGGTGAACTGGTACGCGGCGCACCCGGGCACCCCCAGGGCCAACGCGTCGATGGCGTGGATCGAGTCGGTCATCGCCGGTCCGTCGGGGTCGGTGCGGGGCACGTAGTAGTCCAGGTCGTTGCGCCCGATGGCCGCCGACTCGGCCCACTCCCACGGGTAGGTCAGCATCACCACGTCGGCCTGCTTGATCGTGTCGCCGGCGTAGCCCTCGAACTCCGGCCGCACGTTGGCGGTCGGATCCAGCAGCACGGGCAGG
This sequence comes from Actinomycetes bacterium, assembly GCA_036392615.1. Classification (GTDB taxonomy): domain Bacteria; phylum Actinomycetota; class CALGFH01; order CALGFH01; family CALGFH01; genus DASVXQ01. The sequence continues at coordinate 23,097 of DASVXQ010000168.1, forward strand.
CCGTCGGCCACCCTGGTCCAGGCGGGGTCGGCGGGCTTGCCGATGAGCGCCGCGACCCTGGTTGCCAGTCGCAGGTTGGTGATGGCCGCGACGTTGGAGTAGACCTCGTTGTTCACGTCGAAGTGGTGCTCATCGGGTCCCTCGATGTGGTTGATCGCGTATCCGCCGCCGGCGGTCGGCGTCGCGCGGCTGGCCCAGAAGTCGGCGGTCCCCTCGAGGACCGGCCAGGCCTGGTTCGCCAGCCACGACCTGTCGCCGGTGGCGAGGTAGTACTGCCACTGCGCCAGGGCGACGTCGGCGGTGATGTGCTGCTCGTAGGTGCGGGTCTCCGCCCAGGTCGGCGTCTGCTCGGTGCCGTCGTTGGCGCTCTCCCAGGCGAAGCGGGCGCCCTGGTAGCCGGTCTGCTTGGCGTTGGCCCGCGCCCCGTCGAGCGTCCGCGCCCGGTAGCCGACGACGCTGGCCGCAAGGTCCGGGTGCAGCAGCAGCAGCGACGGGTACATCCAGGTCTCGGCGTCCCAGAAGACGTGGTCGTTGTAGCCGCTCGACGACAACCCGACCGGCGAGACGCTCCAGTCCACCCCGGGCCGCAGGCTCTCGGCGAGGTAGAACTCGGCCGCGCGGATCCGGCGCTGCATCGCCGGGTCGTCGGGCAGCACGATGTCGCTCCGCCACAGCGCCGCCCAGGCGGCGGCATCCTCGGACAGCAGGCCGGCGAAGCCGGCGGATGCGGCCGTGGCTGACTGGCTGTCGGCGGTCGACAGCGGATCGCCCGAGTCCTGCGAGGTCGCGATGCCGACCGCCTTGCTGAACTCGTAGGTCGTGCCGGGCTGGACCGCGAAGTCGACCGCCAGGGACGCCTGCCTGACGGCGGTCGCCGGGCTCATCGCCAGTGGCTTGACGGTGAATCCGAGCCGCGAGGCGAAGGCCACGGTCACGTTGGTGCCCTGGGTCTTCACGGCCAGCGTGACCCGCCGGTGGCCCGGGTTCGCCGTGGCCGACACCGGGAGCAGGTCGCTGGAGGCGCCGCTGCCGAGCACGTCGGTCACCCGTGCCGACCCTGACCACGACGGCGTCAGGCGCAGCCGCACCGCGGCGACGTGCGCGCGGGCGCGGTCGGCGAAGACGTCGTAGGCGAGATGGGTGGTGTGCCCGGCCGGCGAGGTCCAGTCCAGCTCGGTGCTGATGGCGCCGGTGTGCATGTCGACGCGCTGCCGCCAGTTGGCGACCGTGCCGGAGGAGAGCGAGTAGTCGGCGCCGCCTTCGGTGAAGCGCAGCTCGTTCCAGCCCGGCAGCGGCGCGGCGCTGACCACGTCCTGGCCCGGTGCCTGCTGCCAGACTCCCGCCACGATCGTGGTCGTGGGCACGGTGCTGGCGGCGACGTAGCCCATGCCCTGCGCCGGGATCCGGGTGCCGACGTAGCCGTTGCCGACGTAGGCCGGCGAGTAGCCGGAGGTGTAGCTGGTCGCGGTCATGACGAACGGATCGGAAGTCGGCGCCGCCGACGTGGCGGGCGCTCCGGCCGCGGAGGTCGGCGAGGTGGCAAACAGGACAATGGCGGCGGTCAAGGCAACTAGGCGGGCAGAAACGGCCATGTGAGCCCCCATGGATGACCAACCCGGCGACAAGCGAAGGATGCATGACCACCCCGAAGGCTCCTAAACCTCTCCAGTGGGGTAGTTCCCTAGTATCCAGAAACTGCGGTTATAGGGGGATCCGCCTCCTGCTCACCGGCGGCAAACCGGTTGGTTCGGCCGATCCGGTGGTAAACGGTGGCGAGGAGGACTCGCGATGAAGATGAGATCCACGCAGGACGCTCATACCACCAACGTGACCATCAAGATCCCGGCGGTGGTCTACGACAATCCGTGCGTCGGGGAGCCGGTCGCGCTCCACGGCACCCTGCATCTGGTGCTGACCGTCGGCTCCGACCAGGCGGGCGGCTTCCACATCGGCAGCCATCTGAACGCCTCGTACGCCGGCACCGGGCTGGAGAGTGGCGTGCCGTACCGGGCGTCGGACACCCAGGAAGACGTCTGGAATACCCGCGAGCTGCCCGACTCGCACACCACCACTCTGGTGACCAGGCTCATCAGCCAGGGTGGGGTCGACAACGCCTTCCTGTTCACGACCATCACCACCACCGTCGACGCCGAAGGCGTCCCCACCGCGACCGTCAGCGACCAGCGGGTCGAGTGCCGGGGCTAAGGCGATTGCGGGAGCGGCCACAAGGAGCCGCTCCCCATCCCTTCAGTTCGAGCGGTCCACCCGACTCGGAAGGGTTGGAGCGGTGGCCCGCTGTGCGTTGTTGCCGCCTGGCTATCCCTGCCGGGTTGGAGGCGGGGAGCGGCGGGCGAAGTCGTCAGCGATCTCGTTGAACGTCACCCAGCGGACACCGTCGTGCCCGCCGATGTGCTCGATCAGGCGTTCATGCATGAGCAGTACCTGCGGCCGGCCGCTCACGTCGGGGTGCACGGTCATCGTGAACACCGCGTAGTCGTACTCCCGGTAGACCCAGTCGAACTGGTCGCGCCACATCTGCTCAAGGTGGCGCGGGTCCACAAAGCCGTGGCTGTTGGGGGACTTCTTGATGAACATCATCGGGGGCAGGTCGTCCAGGTACCAGTTGGCCGGGATCTCGATGAGGTTGGTCTCCTGGCCCCGCACGAGCGGCTTCATCCACTCCTCCGCAGGGCGCGAGTAGTCGATCTTCGTCCAGGTGTCACCGACCCGCACGTAGTAGGGGTGGAAGTCGTTGTGCATGAGGCTGTGGTCGTACTTGATGCCGTTCTGCAGCAGCAGCTCGTTGGTGACGGGGGAGAACTCCCACCATGGAGCGACGTAGCCGGTTGGACGTCTGCCAGTGGTCTTCTCCGCTAGGTCGATGCAGCGCAGCAGTACGGCCTCCTCCTGCTGCCGGCTCATCGCGATCGGGTTCTCGTGGGAGTAGCCGTGGATGCCCACCTCGTGGCCGGCATCGATGACCATCTTGGTCTGCTCAGGGAACGTCTCGATCGAATGGCCCGGGATGAACCAGGTGGTCTTGAATCCATAGCGCTCGAAGAGCTTCAGCAGGCGAGGGACACCGACCTCGCCGGCGAACAACCCCCGTGAGATGTCGTCGGGCGAGTCCTCGCCCGCGTATGACCCAAGCCAGCCGGCGACCGCATCGACGTCGATGCCGTATGCGACAAGAATCTCCTTCTGTCCTGCGTTATCGGCCACGGCAACCCCCTTTGTCTCCGACCAGGATCGATCACCACCCGAGCGACTCCAGATTGGGGACGAGCGCAGGCGGATCAATGCCGGGCACCCTCCGGTCCGCCGACACCATCGTGCCCGGGAGGCTCCAGGCCGCAGACCGTTGCGGCATCAGGTCACGACCAGGACACCGGTCATCCCTCACCGCGGTAGGTGCCCGGCGTCCAAGGGCACTAATCAACGACGGTCATCGCTTCCCGCCGCGGCCCTGGCAAGGCCGTCCATGTGTCGTGGCGACGGAACCCGACGAGTTCGGCTGTTGAGGAGGCGGTCGGCATGGGAACGCTGACAGACCCGGTACAGAAGCGTCCACGTATCGCCGTCGTGACGACGGGCGGGACGATCGCCAGCCGTGTCGACGAGGGCGGCGCCGTCATCCCGGTGGTCTCAGGGGCGGAGCTGCTCGACCTGGTCCCCGGCGTGGACGAGGTCGCCGACGTCGAGCTGATCGACTTCGCGCAGGTGCCGAGCTGGAACCTTGAGCCGGACGTGCTGCTCGAACTGGCCCGGCGAGCCGACGAGCTGCTCGGTGGCAGGGTCACCGGCGTGGTGGTCACGCAAGGGACGGACACGCTCGAGGAGACCGCCTACCTCCTGGACCTCATCGTGCAGAGCGAGCGGCCCGTTGTGGTCACCGGGGCGATGCGCAACAACTCCGAGCTCGGCGCCGACGGCCCCCGGAACCTGTACAACGCCATCCGCGTGGCCGCCGACCCAGCCGCGGCCGGCCGGGGAGTCCTGGTCGTCTTCAACGAGGAAATCCATGCCGCCAGGGAGGTCACCAAGACCCACAGCTTCAACCTGAGCACGTTCAGGTCCCCCTACGCCGGCCCGGTCGGCTACACCGACACCGCCGGCGTGGTGTTCACCCGCCGGCCCGAACCGACCCCCAAGCTCGCACCGACCTCCCTGCCCCGAAATGTCTACCTGCTCAAGATGGCGCTTGGGATCGGCGACCTGCTGGTGCGCTGCTGCGTGCAGGCCACGGTGGACGGGATCGTCCTGGAGGGCACCGGACTCGGACATGTGCCGGGCAAGGTCGTGCCGGCCGTCCGCAGCGCGGTCGATGCCGGCATCCCGGTCCTGCTCACCTCCCGCACCTTCGCCGGGCGGGTCCTTCCCGTCTACGGCAGCCCTGGCGGCGGCCACGAGCTCCGCGAGGCCGGGGTCATCCTCGCGGGCGACCTGAGTGGCCAGAAGGCGCGCCTGGAGCTGATGGCCGCGCTGGGCGCAGGACTGCGCGGGGAGGAGCTGCGGACACACTTCGAGCGATACGCGTAGGTCGCTGCCACGCTCCTCGACCGCCGCCATCGGCCTGGCAGTCCACTCCGGACCGCCTGCTGGCCCAGCCATGGTGATGCCGAGTTCGGCGCTGACAGGTCGGGACCGGATTGGAATGCGGAGATCACCAAGGGCTTACCGCGAAGCTGTAGCGGCACGGCGTGGCCGGGGAGCGGCGGCCTCAACCGGGCTGCGATCAACGCCTGGAACCAGCATGGCGTTCCGTGCCGGCCGTGTCGGCCCTGTCGGCTGGGTGGTGGTGGCGGTCATGGTCGGGCTGTCAGCCAGCAGGCGCTCGAGGTAGGAGCTCCACGACCAGCAGTCTGTCCGAGTCGCCGCCGACAACCCTGCCCGACCGGTTGCCTCGCGCAACACTCCAGCCAGCACGAGCAGCTCGCTTGCCGGCATCAGCTCCTCAACCTGGCTGCGGCAGGAGTGGGCCTGGCAGCGGTGCTGGTCGCTGGTGTGGGGTGCGGCAGCCACGACGGCCAACAGTTCGGTGAGCCGAGCGACTGCCTGACTGGACAGCCATACGTTCATCCTGCTTCTCCTGCCACTGTGTGGGCGGGGCGCTGGCGGGCAGGTGCATCCTGCAGTGGCACCAGCCTTCATCCAGGTACTGGTCGGCGACGGCTTGCTCGTTGATGCACGCTGACCGAGGTGCCCATCAGCATGGATCCTGCGTGCGCGAAGGTCTGTGCCATACGTCACGGCCAACGTGTGCCCGCGGTCACCACAGGAGTGCCGTGCCGCGACGAAGTGGGGGGAAGCACGCCCGATCGATACATTCTCGATGACGCCGCGACGTTGGAGTACCAACGGATGATGACCGCTGTGTGGGCGCGTGAGCCGGTCGCCTGAGTTCCCGCTTCCCGCCCGCGGGGATCGTCCTGGCCGTCCGCTGGTACCCGCGCTTCGGGCTCTTACCGCGACGTCGAACAGCCGCTCACCGATTTGACGGCCGAGTTGCAGCCAGCAGGTCGGAGAGGGTGACCGCTGTGTAGCCTCGACGCGTGAGATCCGACAGAATCGCTTCGGTCAATGCGATGACACCCCGCCGCTCGGCCTTTCCCTCATGAAGAATGACGATTGATCCTGGAGCGATCCAGCGCAGAAGTCTTCTCGCTGTGCGCTGAGGATTCAGAACACGTGAATGAAAGGTTGTCACCGTCCCGAGGACGCACCTGTATCCATGGACCTTCGCTTGGCGCAGCATCGCTGGCGTGAACCACCCGGAAGCAGGACGGAAATAGCGGATCGGGCCGAACCGCCGCAGGATAGCGTCAGCCGCCAGGAGCTGATCTTCGAAACGATCAGTCGACTGACCGATGCTGGCCTCCTCCGTCATTAGATGATTACCAAGTTCGTGTCCCGCCGCGATTATTGTCCGTACCATCGCCTCGTTTCCAGGAACCCGCTCGCCGATCACGAAGAACGTGGCACGTGCGCCGTTTCGGCCAAGAGCGTCCAGCAGGCCCGGTGTGATGTGCTCGTCAGGTCCATCATCGAAGGTCAGCGCGACGAGTTGCCGCTTGGTACGGACATGCCAAACAACCGATGGAATTACAGCCGAGAGCAGCGAGCCACCCACACTTGGCAGCGATCTGAAGAGCATAGGGCCGCCGAATATCGTGGCCGCCGCAACAACGCCCACCGCAGCGGGTCTCCTGGGCACCCTCACTTCCGTCCTCGCTTCCCGCTGTGCCGCGTCACAGACACTGCTGACCAGTCCGTTCCGCGTTGACCAGAAAGACAGTGTCGTGAAGCCACTGGCCCGACGACAGCAAGCCGGTAGGCGCCGAAAACCTCATTCATGGCGTTGACCCCCGGCGAGTGGTCAGCGACTCCACAATGTCGTCAAGATACACATGCACAAGTTGGGTCCGGTCGCGTTCACTCTGTTGACCAAGTACGCCGCGCCGGGCGTCCCGGCCGGAATGCGGTGGCGGGGTTCCAGGCGGTCGTGCTTGACTGCCGTCCGTGATCGACGAGGCGACGGTACGTGCCAGCCTGGCCCGGGACTGGGGGCTGCCCGACGCCGAGATCGTCGCCCACCACGGTGGGATGGGGTCGGCCACCTGGTTCGTCTCCCTCACCGGCGTGGCCGGCCCGACCGAGAACGAGAAGGGCCTGGAGGACGCGCGCCGCTGGCTTGGCCGGCTGGACGGCGTGGGCTGAACCTCGGTCCACGCGTTGCCTGCTGAGAGGGTGTCGCGCAGCGCGGTCAGCAGGATGAACGCACGCCGATGCGCTGCCGAGCTCGGCCGAGGCCGGTCAACAGGAAAGCAGTTGCCCGGCTGCCCGGCGGCCGGTCAGGCTTGGGCGGTCGCTGGTCGGTGCCAAGGAGCGGGCAGAGATGGCCAAGGCGGTCCGCGTCGGGGTGCTCGGCCTGCGCCGGGGCGCCGCCCTGGCCCGCCTGGCGCAGCACGCCGGGATGCAGGTGGTCGCGGTCTGCGAACGCGACCAGCAACGCCTGCAGGAGACCGCCACGGCCCTGGGCGTGGCCGGCTACCGGGACGTGGAGGCGTTCCTGGACCATCCGATGGACGCCGTCATCCTGGTCAACGACTTCGACCAGCACGCCCCCCTCGCCGTCCATGCGCTTGACCGGGAGTTGAGCGTGCTGTCGGAGACGGCGGCCTGCCGCACCATTGGCGAGGGGGTGGCGCTGATCGAGGCGGCCCAACGGTCGGACGGCATCTACATGTTCGCTGAGAACTACCCCTACATGCCGTTCACCCGGAGATGCGGCGCCGCTACCTGGCTGGCCAGATCGGCGAGGTCCGCTATGCCGAAGCCGAATACCTCGACGAGCCAGCCGACCTGGCCTGGTTTGTCAATGACCGGGCCCACTGGCGCGCCCGTCTGCCCGCCACCTACTACTGCACCCACTCGCTGGCACCGGTGGCCGCGATCACCGGCACCCGGCCGGTGCAGGTGAGCGGCTTTGTGGCGCCCACGGCCAGCGGACCCGAGGCGCTGGAGCGGGCCCGCCGAGGCCGTGGCTGGGCAGCCCTGCTGGTGGTGCGGCTGGACAACGGCGCGGTGTTCAAGTCGCTGCACGGTTTCCTGCAGGCCAGCCAGCAGGCCTGGGTGCGCCTCCACGGCGACCGCGGGCTGATGGAGAACCTCCGCCACGGCGACACCCGCACCCTGCGGGTCGTGTGGGATGCCCCCGACGACCAGGGCACAGAGGGGCGACGCGAAGAGGAGGTGTTCCTGCCCTGGCCGGTGGAGTTTGCCCCCACCAGCGCCGACCCGATGGGCGACGGGGTCGCCGAGACGCTGATGCTGCGCGACTTCGCCACCGCGATTCGCCAGGGGAGGCCACCCGACCAGGACGTGTACTTCGGGGTCGAGCTGTCGGTCACCGGGATCCAGGCGATGCGCTCCGGCCTGGCCGGCAGCATCCCGGTGGAGGTTCCCGATCTGCGCCGCCCAGAGGTGCGGCTAGCCTATGCGGCCGACGACTGGTTCCCTGACCTGCCCGAGCTGTGACCAACAACGCAGCCGACAGGTCAGCCCTGCAGCCAAGGGTTGACTCGGCCGTGGCTCAAGCCAGGATGTCCCAGCCCAGCAGTTGCAGCCCTGAGGCTCGCCAGATCCGCGCAACACGCTGGTTTCCAAGGGCCCAGGCGCTCATCTCCGCAACGCGCCGGCCGCGGAGCCACGGCGGGAGACCGCCTCGCTGGTGCGGCCGCTGTCGACCTGCCCGTCGACCGCCCACCTGGACGCAGGCCTTCCTGGCGCGGGGCTGCGCTGCCATTCGAGCTGGCTCCTGGCCAGGTCGCTCGGCTGCGCGAATTTGGCGCGTCCCGACGGGCGACAAGGCCTGTAGGCCCCGCATCACCGGGACCATCGACTGTGTCGGCCGTGCCCGCCGAGGCGTAGCACGTCCTCAGGCAGCAAGCAGGAGGTGGTGGTCATGACCCAGACCCGCGCTCCCACCAAAGCTCGCGTCGCCGTGGTCGAGCCAGCCCAGCAGGTGGACCGGCCGCCCGCCAGCCCGCCTGCGGCCGGTTACAGGCGGCACCTGTCCCTGTTCTGGCGGCACTTCCTGGAGATGCTTGGGGCCATGGTGGTCGGGATGATCGCCACCGGCGCCATCTTCCTCAGCCTCACCGGGCTCACGACCTGGGAGCAGGTGACCGTCCAGTACCCGACACAGGTGCTGCTGGCGATGGCGGCCGGGATGAGCCTCCCGATGGTGGCCTGGATGCTGTATCGGGGCATGGGGCGAAAAAACGCCTACGAGATGGCGGCGGCGATGGTCCTGCCCGTCATCCCGTTCCTGTGCCTGGTGTGGTTCCACGTCGGAAACGGCGCCCAGTGCGGGGGCTATTGCGCGGCGACGATCGTGGCGATGCTGGCGCTGATGGGCTACCGCCGCGGCCGATACTCGACGCCGATGTAGCGCCGATCACGCTTTGCGCCAACGGGCCGACGTGACCGGCGGCAAGGATCGGAGTGGAGGAGGAACCCGCGATGATGTGGGGATGGAACGGTTGGGCCTGGTGGGGCTGGGCGCTGATGAGCCTGTCGATGGTGGCTTTCTGGGGGCTGGTCATCTGGGGGATCGTGGCGCTGTTCCGCCGGCCGGCTGACAGGTGGCCGGGGGATGGCCGGCGCGAGGAACCCGACCCCGAGCGGATCCTTGGGGAGCGGTTCGCCAGAGGGGAGATCGACGAGGAGGAGTACCACCGTCGGCTCCAGACGCTGCACTCCACCAACGGGCGGCCGGCCGACCTTCCCAGGTAGGCAGGGCTCGCGGTCGACAGCAACAGGCCCCGACGTCCTCGTTAGGGCCTGTGATAAGCGAGGACGCTCAGCGTTCGTCGTCGCCGTCACACTTCTGCCCGGTGCGAGAAGGTGCATGGTCTCAGCGAAGAAATGGCCCTCTTACGAGGGGACGAGCAGGTTCAACCGTGACGTGGGTGGGTTCAGGTTAGGCTTTTCCTTGGCCTTGACGTCTTACTGCCGTCCTTAGGGAACACGGGGTCGAGGGACCTGATGGGCAGCTGGGCTGGTGACGGCGCGGGCTGGACTCGTGCGCTGGATGGGGTGGTCGCCGAGACCGCCGCCGGCCGGCTGCTGCCAGGGGTTCACCGGTGCCTGCTGCGGGTCGAGACGCCCCGCCAGCCCGAAGGCTGGACCGCGGCTGCGACCACCCACCCCAACGACCGTGCCGGCTTGGACCCAGAGGTGGCCTTCCGGATCGCCAGCGTCACCAAGATGGTGACCGCCACCGCCCTGCTGGTGCTGGTCGATCAGGGCCGCTGCCGGCTCGACGATCCGACCGGTCGGCACCTCCCCAGGGACCTCGTCGACCGGTTCTGTGACAGCCACGGGCGCGCCTACGGCGCCGCCATCACGCTGCGGCAGCTGCTGGACCACACCAGCGGACTCCCCAACTTCTTTACCCAGCCCCCGATCCTGGAGGCGGTCCGCCACGGCGGTGGTCAGCGGCGGTTCACCCCTGCTGATCTGGTCGACCTGGCGGTGGCCGGTGAGCTGCCGACGTCGCCACCAGGCACAGCCCGCTCCTACACCGACACCGGCTTCCTGTTGGCCGGGCTGATCATCGAAGCGCTCACCGGTCGGCCGCTGCAGGAGGCGTATCGCGAGCTGGTGCTGGACCCGGCCGGCATGGCCGACACGTGGCTGGAGAGCAGCGATGAGCCACCCCGCCGCCGCGAGATCGCCTCCCACGACTTCGACGGGCACGACATCACCGGCATGGATCCGACGGTCGACTGGGCGGGTGGTGGGCTGGTGAGCACCGCAGCTGACCTCGCCGCGTTCCTGCGGGCGCTCACCCGCGGCCAGCTGGTCAGCACCCGCGCCTGGGACGAGATGACCCATTGGCAACCCGGTCCAGTGGGCTTTTACGACGACTATGGCCTTGGACTGGGGCGCTACCGGTTCCCAGCGGTGCAGCTTGTGGGCCACCACGGGGTCTGGGGTGCCTTCGCGTTCTGGTCGCCTGAGCTGGAGGCGGTCATCACCGGGACGGTGAACACCGGCAGGGTGGACCGTCGCCCACTGCTCGGCGCGGTCGTGCGCGCGCTTCCGCCGCCGACGGCCGCCCGACACAACCGACGACGATGACACCCGCTCACACCCCCAGCCCACTGGCGGGGCGGTCACTCCGGGCGCCAGTGCTGTGGGGCATCGCCTTCGGCGCCATCCAGGCCGCGGCACCGCTTGGCTTCTGGTGGCTTGATCCTGCGACCGTCTATGCGCTCTCGTTGACCCTGATCGCGGCGGTCTACATCGGCTTCGCGGTGGCGGACGGACGGCCGAGGGTGATCGCCGTCGAGGCGGGGATCACCGGAGCCTTTGTGGTGGTCGCTGCGGCGGGCGTCACCGGACCTGCGTGGCTGCTGGTGCTCGGCCTTGCCGGCCATGGGTTCAAGGATCTGTGGCAGCACCGCCGCCAGTACGTGGGCAACACTCGCTGGTGGCCGCCGTTCTGCCTGGTCGTCGACTGGGTCGCCGCCGCCATCCTGGTTGTGCTGGTCGTCGTCGGCGTCGACTTCCACCACTCACTTTTCCAGCTTCGACAGGCCAACGCCCCCGGTCCAATCCGAGGGCGTTGGCAGCAAGGCCGGCCTGCGGGCGGCCGCCTCCGGCGGCCGCCCTCGCGCCGGCAGCGACACGACGGTCAGCGGCGAACCGGCCTCACCACACGCAGCCCCGCGCGCGACGCCTTGACCGAACAACTCTAGCTATATAGAGTTACGCCATGACCCGGACCCGGCGCCCCTCGGCGCAGACCACCGCGATCGTCCTGGCCCTGGCGCAAGAGCCCGCCACCTGGCACTACGGCTACGAGCTCTGCCAGCGGCTCGACCTCAAGGCCGGCTCGGTGTACCCGATCCTGATGCGGCTGGCCGACCGCGGGCTGCTGGAGACCGCCTGGGAACGCGACGCGCCCGCCGGCCGGCCGCCGCGCCACCTGTACCGGCTCACCGGTCCCGGCCAGGTGCTGGCGGACAGGCTGGCGGCCGGGTCGGCCGGTCAGCCCACGCCCGCCCGGGCTGGCGGCCGGGTCGGGCGGCGACCGCGACTGGAGGGCACATGAACCGCACCCGGCGCAGGTTGCGGATACCTGGCCAAGTACCCCTCGACGCTCCAGGGCACTCCCCGCACGGTCGGGGCGACTCTCACGCCGCCGACGGCGGTCGTCCTGGCCGGTGTGCTGGCCGGCTGCCTATGGCTGGCCCTGCGCCCGACGCGCTGGCTGGGTGGTGACCGACGCGGGCGGCGCTTCGGCGTCGGCGTGGCCCTCGCCCTGGTGGCCGGCTTCGTGCTGGTCTCGCGGCTGCGCCTGCGCGGCGCCGAGGTGGACGCGGGCGTGATGAGCTACCTGCTGTTCGCCGCGCCGCTGGTGGTCCTGGCCGGGTCGGCGGCGGCCGCCGCGGCCGGCCGGTCCTTCCGCACCGGGCTGTCGGCCTGCGCCTGGGCCACCGTGCTGGGCGGGCCGCTGATCATGGTCGCCTGGCTGGCCGAGGCGCCAAGCTGGTACCGGCAGGTCGGCGGGCTGCTCCTGGACGGCGAGGGAGGGTTCGGGATGGGCGCCAACCTGGGTGATGCCATCTGGTGGACGCTGGTGACCCTGGCCCTGTGGGCGCTGCCCCTGGGCGTGCTCGGCGCCGCCACCGGCGCCCGAGCGCGACGCCGGCGGGCCCGCGAGCACGCCGATCCGGTTTCCACGCGCTGAACCCCGCACAAGCACCCTCCAGCTCGCCCCCGCGCCCCGTCCAGGAATGAGTCAGGGGCAGCCTCGGCCAAGAGCGGAAGGACATCAGCAAGCGAAGCCCAAAGTCTGCAAGTCCGGTCTTGTTCGCCTGCTCAAGCAGAACCCGGATGAGATAGCTGGCCAGGTTGGCTCCTGTCGAGCCTTCTCGGATCTCGATCCGCCCACCGTGAACGCCGAGGAGCGCTATGGAGGTAGCGAGGCCTTGGCGAAGCTCCTCCGAATGTTCAGCCCGACCAGCAGCTCAGAGTGATCCCGGAGCGCCATGCGCAGATAGGTCTCGCCTGCAGATCCCACGGATGCAGCGCTCGGCGCTGTCATCGGAAGCGCGACCTTCTGTAAGTAGAAGTCAAAATTGAACGTCTATGCAATCCTTGCAGGCATCCCGGCGGCTCACCGGCTATGCGAGCATTCCGCAGAATTCTACAAAGCCACCGCTTCCATACTGTATGCCAATTATTGTCCCGGTAAGAAGTCCGTGTGTTTAGGCCGTCAAGGCATGGGGAGTCGGGAGGAGCAGCGGGGAAGAGCAAAGACGGCTATCTGGCCCATCGTATTCATTCACCAATCCGTTGGGGATTTGGGTGATCGCCCATCATCGCAGGGGGCTGAAATGGTTGACGAGGTCCAGAGCCGTGGGAGCGGGGCCGCGGAATCCGGCCCCAGCACCACCGACGACGCTGGCTCCAAGGAGCGCGACACCGGCGGCCAGCCGGTCGCCGGTGCGGTCAATAAGGCCGACAGCGAGGCGAAAGCAGGGCTCGATAAGGCTGCCGAAGCGCCGTCGATGGACTTCAAGGCGGTGCTGCGCGATGCGCTGCGAGCGGTCGCCGACGAGGTCAAGGCTGGGATCACGCAGGCGGTCGCCGAGACGGTCGCGCCGGCTGCGCGGAAGGCGACGCTGTCGGTGTTGACCTACGTGACGACCAAGGGTCCGGGGCTGGTGGAGAATGCGGTGAAGACCACCATCCTCCCCAAGCTGAAGGAGGCCGGTGAGCGCGCGCGGCGCGGTCGCGTCGAGGACGCCGAGGCGCGGACCGAGGAGGGCGAGCAGCCACCCGCCGAGGGCGAGCGGCAACCCGCCGAGGGTGAGCGGCAGCCCGCCGAGGCCGAGCGGCAGCCCGCCGAGGCCGAGGAGCGCTAGGAGCGCGCGGCCGAGTCCAGCGCGCAGACCACCGCCCGGTCCTGGCCGACCTGCGCATGACCACCGGCCCGTCCTGACGACGGCCACGGGACCTGGCAGCCGATGCGCTCGCCGAGAACTTCGCATCGCTCACCACAGCGACAGGCTGCAATGCCGAAGGAACGAGTAGGCCAGGTGGCTGGTGCCCCGGATCCGCTGGATGCCACGCTCGGCCGCCGCGATGACCTCCTCGAGGGTGCCGGCGGCCAGGCTGGCCAGCTCCACCCTCCTTGAGGTTGGCCCATAGCGCCTCGACCGGTTGCGGTGGGCGGGCAGCCCGTCCCACCGCAAGGTCGGCTTCTGCCCGCCCAGCGCCCGGCGCAGCTCGCCGAGCGCGCCGATCAGCGTGTCGGTGTCGTAGGCGCCTTGTTGGTGGATCACCAAGGTCCAGCCGATGGAGATCGTCACCGACAAGGCGGCGATCTATCCGGCCGTGCTGGAGGAACTGCTGCCAGCGGCGTGGCATCGCACCGACCTTCAGCATGCCGCCGGCTGAGTCAACGCAACAGTGTCGACTGCAGTCCGCCCAGGCCAGCCCGTCCGGCAATGGCACGCCAACGGCCGTGATCGCCCTCGACGTGGGTTGTTGCCATCCTGCTCGGGTTGGTGCCAGACCACAGGCAGCAGCTCCTCCAGCACCAGCGGGTAGGTCGGCGCCTGCTCGGTCGTGACCTCCACCGACGTCACCTTGTGGCACCGATCGCCCCTCGACGAACCGGCATGCAGCCGTGGCGTCCGCCACGCAACGACGAACACAACGATGCCCTCGCCTCCCTCCAAGGAGGGAGGCGCAGAACCCAGCTCACGGGTGAGGACCGGCGGTTCGCCGGACCGTATCGTCGACCCATCATTCGAAGGCTTGGATACCTGGAGGCGCCGCATGCAGCAAGCAGCTCTTGGGATGGGGTCGACCGCGGCCATGGCCGATGCTGGAGGGACCACGCGCGGTGCGGCGCGCCGGGGGGAGTTGGACCTTCTTCGGGCGCTGGTGGTCGTCGGGCTGGTGCTGTTCCACACCACGGTGATCTTCGGCGCCGGCGAGTTCCCGGTGAAGGCCGCAAGGGAGAGCGCCGTGGCCACCGCCTTCCTCGCCTTCGGCGCCACCTGGGGGATGCCGCTGCTGTTCGTCATCTCGGGGATGGGGATCTGGTACTCGCTGCGCTCGCGCGGCGCCGGGGCGTTCGTGCGGGAACGGTTGCGGCGGCTGCTGGTCCCATTGGTGGTCGGCGTGCTCACCCTGGTCCCGCTACAGGTGTATCTGGGACTGCGCCGCGCCGGCGAGGCCGGTCCGTTCGTGGCCTTCTACCGGCGGTTCCTCCAGGTTCGTCCCTCGCTGGACTTCCCCTTCGTGGTCAAGGCCGCTGCCGGCGGCACCTTCGAGGCCGGCCATCTGTGGTTCCTGGTCTGCCTGCTGGGCTTCTCGCTGGCGCTGCTGCCCGGCTTCGTGCTGCTGCGACGCCCCGCGGGCCTGCGCCTGGTCGGCCGGTTGGGCGGGCTGTTGGGCCGCCCGGGCGTGGTGCTGTTGCTGGGACTGCCGCTGGCGGCGGTGGAGCTGCCGCTGGGCAGCGAGGTCGGCCATGCCGCCTGGAACCGCTACAGCTACGCGCTGCTGCTCGCCTACGGCTACCTGGCAGCCGCAGACGGAAGGATCGGCGAGGCGATCGGTCGGCAGTGGCGCCCGGCCATGGCAGGCGCGGTGCTGCTGTTCGCCGCTGCCGGTCCGCTGTTTGCGGCCGCGTCCAGCCACGGCGACCCGTTCACCGCCACCGACTGGCGCAGCTTGGCGTTCCGGCTGCTCAAGAGCATCGACGGCTGGCTGTGGGTGGTCGCCATCCTGGGTCTGGCCCGCCACCGCATGGCGCGCCGCCGAAGCGGGGCGGCCCGCCGACCGTCGGACGACCACGGCGGCGTCGGCGTCGCAGGGCGGATTGGCTCCTACGCCAACGAGGCGGTGCTGCCGTTCTACGTGCTGCACGAGCCCGTCATCGTGGCGGTCGCCTGCCTCCTGCTGCCGTGGCAGATCGGCGTGCCGGCCCAGCTCCTGCTGATCAGCCTCGTCTCGCTGGTGATGACGCTGCTGGCCTACGACCTCGGCGTCCGCCGCACGCCCATCACCCGCTGGCTGTTTGGCCTCAAACCAGCCCCACGCCGCGATTCCCGCAGCCCTGACCGGCGCATCAATTTGGCCTAGTCAGGTGGTGGCGGGGACGTTGTGGCGCCGGTGGCAGGCATCGGCAAGTGCGGCTGCCAAAATGACCGCCGAGACGGCGACGTCTCCGGCCGGAGTGGTCATTTCGCCAAGCAGTACTTCGGCAAGATTCCCGTTGAGGCCGTGCGTGCCCTTGCCGGCACCGTCGCCCTGGAGCGCGCCGGCAAGGGCATCCTGGTCACCGCCTCGAGTTTCACTCCGGCGTGTACAAGATCCAGCAGGACAACCCGCGCGTCGAGCTGATCGACCGGCAGGGCCAGCCGCTGCGGCAAGCCCGAGGGCTGGCCAGCCCTCGGTGTCCAAGAACGAGGGCTGCGCGCGGCGACATTGCGACCTGGTCCGCTGTCACAGCCGCGCGGTAGCGTAACGCCACGATGAACCGCACCGACCGGCTGTACGCTCTGGTGGAGGAGCTGCGCGTGAGCGCGCCGCGGGCGCTCAGCGCCCATCGGCTGGCCGAGCGGTTCGAGGTCGGCGTTCGCACCATCCAACGCGACATCCTGGCCCTGCAGGAAGCAGGCGTGCCCATCTGGGCGACTCCTGGGCCCGGCGGCGGCTACACGATCGATCCTGGCCACACCTTGCCGCCGTTGAACTTCACACCCAGCGAGGCGGCCGCGATCGCGCTGGCAATGGCTCGCAGCGGTCCCATGCCGTTCGACGGCGCCGCTCGCACGGCACTGCACAAGGTGATGGCGGCGATGTCGGCGACCAGTCGCACCGGCGCCGCTGATCTCCTGGCCCGGATCCACCTGCTGCACGCCAGGCCGGAGCCGTCGGCTGCCCCGGTGCTTGGTGCCGTGGAACAGGCCCTGGTGGAGCGACGCATACTCTGCCTGGACTACCGCGACAAGCATGGCCAGCCCACCAGGGCGCGGCGGGTCGAGCCACTGGGGTTCGTCGGCTCCGAGCGCGACTGGTATCTGGTGGGCTGGTGTCGCCTGCGCAACGGCGTACGCGTGTTCCGCCTGGACCGGATCACCATGGTCGAGGTGACCCGGGAGCCCTCGCCTGCACGCCTGCCGGCGGCGCTGGATGACGGCTGCCTGCCGGCGCGCTCGTGGCACCCGGCGATCGTCGCCTGACCAGCGACCATCGAGGACGCGTGCGCCGGACGCTCAGGACTGCTCGAGCAGCCCGATGCGGTGCCCCTCGGGGTCCAGCAGCATGGCCACCCTGGCGGTGTCGGAAATCGGCGTGGGTGGCTGCACCACCTTGCCACCCAGCCGCTCGGCCCGCTCCAGATAGGTCTCGAGCCCCTGCACGGCCGCATAGAACGAGACGTACGCGCCGACCGGGTCCCCGGGTGCATAGATGCCGCCCGGGATGCCACCTTCTGCGCCGGTGTCGACCATGCCGTAGCGCTGGGGGTTGTCGGGGTCGACCTTCCAACCGAGCAAGTCGCCGTAGAAGCGGGTAAGGGCGTCGAGGTCACGCCCGGCGATCTCGAACCACACCACTGGTGCTGCCATCTGAGCCTCCCAGGTCGATACGCTGACCTGTCCAGCGTGGGGCCGCATGGCGACAGCCTCCTGTCAGGGTTTCCAAACCCGATGCCGGGGCGCCTTCTTGGTTGGCGTCCGGACGTCATTGGGGGCGAAGGGCTGAGGCGTGGAGGTCGCATCGCGAGAGGCTGCTCATCGGGCCTGGTCACAGCGGCGGCAACAGCGTCCGGCGTAGCCTTGACGGTCGACTCGCACATCTGGAGGTGATGCCGCCATGACCGGTCGCTTGGATGGTCGCAGGATCGTGGTGCTGCTGGCTGAGGGGTTCGAGGACCTGGAGTTCTGGGTCACGGTGATGCGCCTGCGCGAGGAGGGCGCCGAGGTGACCATCGCGGGCACGTCAACCGAGCCGGTCCGCGGCAAGAACGCTCTGGAGGCGACCGCGGACATCCAGGTCGAGCAGGCCTCGGCCGACGCCTTCGACGCGGTCGTGGTCCCCGGCGGCTGGGCGCCCGACAAGCTGCGCCGCTCCGACGCCGTCAAGGACCTCGTGGGCAAGGCCTACCACCAAGGCAAGGTCGTCGGCCTCATCTGCCACGCCGGCCTGGTCGGCATCTCCGCCGGCATCGTCGGAGGGCACCGGGCGACTGGCAGCCTCGGGATCAAAGACGACCTCGTCAATGCCGGCGCGACCTGGGTCGACGAGCCCGCGTTCCAGGACGGCAACCTCGTGTGGGGCCGCGTGGTGGAGGACATCCCAGCCTTCTGCCGCGAGCTCGTCACCGCGATCGAAGCCAATCGACGGTGAAGTTGCGTCAGGCGACCGCCGATGACGCGCCGAAGACCGCTGAGATCTGGCATCCGGGTTGGCGCGCCGGCCACGCGACTACCCGCACGGCTTGTCACCCGGTGGCGAGCAGCCCCACGCCGAGGAGGGCCATGACCACACCGGCGCTCTGGCTCCAGGAGAGGCGCTCGGCCAGGACCAGGCGGGCGAACAGCACCGTCACGACCGGGTACAGCGAGCTGAGCACGCCGACGACACCGAGGTTGCCGCGAGTGGAGGCGTCGGCGAACAGCAGGTTGGCCGCGGTGTCCAGGACGCCGACCAGCACCAGCAGTGGCAGGCGACGGGCCGGCCACAGCGGCCTCGAGCGGCTCCTGCCGCAGGCGATCGCCAGCAGGACCGCCAGCGAGGCGGCACGTCCGGCGGTGACGGCCCACAGCGGCGAGCCCGTCGGTCCCTGGGAGGCGGCATGGACCAAGACCAGGTACAGGCCGATGCCGAACGCGGCGTACAGCGACAGGGCCACGACCACACCAGGGCGTCCGCCCGGATGCTGGTCGGCAGTGGTCGTCCGGGACACGAGCACGATCCCGGCCAGCGCGGCGGCGATGCCGGCGGTCTCCAGGCCGGTCGGGGGAGTGCCACGGACAAAGGCGGCGACCACAGGGAGCACGCCGGCGCAGGCGGAGATCGGCGCGACCACCGACATCGCGCCCTCGGCCAGGGCACGGTAGAAGGCGAGCAGGGCGCTGCCCCCGAACGCTCCCGCGATGGCGCCGAAGGCCAGGGTGCGTAGGGAGGGCGCCGCCCCCTGGGCGAGCACGGCCGCCAGCACCAACAGTCCGCCGGCGAGCTGGCTCCACAGCGCGACCGCCAGGGCCGGCAGGCGGCGTGACTGCACGCCGCCGAGGAAGTCGGCCGTTCCCCAGAACAGGCTGGCGCCAAGACCCAAGGTGATTGCGAAGGTCACGTCCCGACGCTCCTCCCCACACTTCGGTTCACTACAATGATCTGCAAGTTCATTAGAGTGTAATAGCACTGTAGTGGACCGGTCGAACCAATATGCTGTACGCCGACCCTGGAACGAGAGGAGGCAGAGCGTGCCGGACCCACGGGAGGTGACCGTGGCGGTCGGGCGCAACGTTCGTGCGGAGCGGCTGCGCAGGACGTGGACGCTCGACGACCTCGCCGCCCGATCAGGGGTCAGCAAGGGGATGCTCGTCCAGGTCGAGCAGGCCCGGACCAACCCGAGCATTGCCACCATCTGCCGGCTGGCGACGGCGCTTGGCGTATCCATGGCCTCGCTGGTGGAGGCGCCCGAGGCCCCGTCCGCGCAGGTGGTGCGGGCCGGCGAAGGCGTGCCGCTGTGGCGGGGCCGCGCCGGCGGGCTGGCCAAGCTGATGGCCGGCGTCGGCACCCGCCACCAGGTCGAGCTGTGGGACGTGCGTATCGTCGCCGGGGACGCCATGGTCTCGGAGGCGCACCCCGCCGGCACGCGCGAGCTGCTGCTGGTGGTCGAGGGCGAGCTCACCCTGGAGCTGGACGGCGTGCCCCACTGGGTAGGCCCTGGCGACGCCATCGCCTTTGTGGCCGACCACCCGCACACCTACCGCAACGCCGGCAAGACCGAGCTGCGCTGCGCCATGGCGGTGGTGGTCCAGCAGGAACCCCACGGCGACCCGCCGGACAAGAACCACCACGGCACAGGGAAAGAAGCTTGACACCACCCCTCGGCCGTCGCGATCCCGCTACCACGACAGCCGTGGGGAGATGCGCTGGAAGCTGCTCGGCCTGGTCCCGCTCGAGGTCGAGGTCCCATCTGGCTGAGCCGTGCCGACGGACGATCAGCTTGCGGAGCTCCTCGGCGACCAGCAGCAGCCAGGGGGCGACGAGGATTGGGATCCACTGCGCCGGGGTCAGTGGACGTTGGCCGAGGACCCGGTAGACGGGTGGAGCGTACACGAACGCCGACAGGGCCAGCAGTTCCACCAGCAGCGCCGCGTTCAGCAGCCGGTTGCTGAGCGGGCGGATCGACGTAAGCGACGCCGGCGTGCCGCGGCACTGGAGCGCGACGGCCATCTGCATCAGCGCGATCGAGGCGAACACCATGGTGGACAGGACGAGCTTGTCGGTGGCCGCCCTGGGAAGTGCCTGGGTCGGCCAGCCGAAGAACACCGCGGCGCCGAGCGGCAGCATGGCCATGGACAGGCCCGCCTCCACGGGGCCCAGGAACCCGAAGGCCCGGCCCAGCACCCGGCGGTCCAGCAGCCGCGCCCGGCACGGCCGGGGCGGTCGCTCCATCACGCCTGGCTCGGGCCGCTCGGCGCCGAGCGCCAGCGCTGGCAGGATGTCGGTGCCGATGTCCAGGGCCAGGACCTGGAGCACGGTGATCATCAGCGGGATCCGGCCCGCGGACAGCGCCCAGACCACGAACGGGGTCAGCTCGGAGATGGCTCCCAGCCGCGTTCGCGGCCCGGTGGCCGCCACCGCCACGGTGGCCGATCCCGACGCCACGAACGTCCCCGCGAACACCAGGTTGGCGGCGTCGGCGATGTCGGCCGGCGCCCGATCCAGCGTTTCATCGCCGCGGGAGACCGGCTCGGACTCGCCGGTGAGCATGGAATTGTCGACCTTCAGGCCGACGGATCGGATGACTCGGGCGTCGGCGGAGATCCGGTCGCCCTCGGCGAGCAGCACCAAGTCGCCTGGCACCAGTTCGGCGGAGGGTACCCGGGTCTTGTGGCCGTCCCGGCGCACCACCGCCGTCTCCGGCAGCAGCGCCGACAGCGTCCGGATGGCCCGCTCGGCCCGGTACTCCTGCGCGAAGCTGAACAGGCCGTTGAAGACAATCACCGCGATGATCGCCACCCCAAGCTGCGGCATCTGGCCTACGAACGCAAGCCCAGAGGCGATCCACAGCATGATGGCGAAGAAGTGGAACATCTGGTCGAACAACTGCCGGGCCAGGCTCGGTCCCCGGGGCTGTGGCAGAAGGTTGGGGCCCTGGCGGGACAGGCGCCTCCGCCTCGGCCGCCGAGAGGCCCTCGTGGCCGGTCCCCAGGCCGGCCAGCACCCGGTCCGCGTCCAGCAGAGCGGTCTTCGCCAGCGTTCCGGCCTCGGCGGCTGGGGTGGCGGTGGGTTTCGCCGGGGCTGCCGGCCCGGATCGTGGCGGCGGGAGCGTTCTCACGGTCCTGCGGACCTAGGGAAGTCGCACGTAGCCGTTGCGGGCCTTCCACAGGAAGTACTTCTCGAACAGCAGCTTGGCCGCGTGGGCTTGTGGGCCGGGGATCAGCACGCCGGCCTTGCGCGGCGGGAGCATCTTGTCGGCCAGGATCATGACGCCGTTGTTGCCCGCGTCCATGACGCACACGGCCGGGATGTCGCCAAACCGCTTGTGCCGGGCAGGGTCCTCGCCGCGGATCTGCGCCGCGATGTTGGCGGCGGCGATGTGCGCCTGGGCCTCGGTGGGGAAGCCCGTCTTGGGCACCCCGACCGGCACGGCGGTGGTCCACGGCACGCTCACCGCGGCGGCGATCCCAACCGCATAGATGTCAGGGTGGGCGGTGGACTGGTAGGTGTCGTGCACCGGCACGTACCCCTTGTCGTCGGCCAGCCCAGGGGTCGAGGCGACGACCGGCTGGCCGAGGAACGGCGGGATGATCATCGCGTAGGCGAACTCCAGCGCGCGGCCGTCGGCCAGCAGCAGCTTGTGCGGACCCACCTCGGACATGGCGGTGTTGGTGATCGTGTGGATGCCTTCCTTCCTACAGAACAGCCCCAGCAGCCGCTCGCCGCCAGGCAGCCCGCCGATGCCGAAGTGGCCCAGGAACGGCTCCGCGGTGACGTAGGTGATGGGCGCGCGCCGGCGCAGCCCGGCCTTGCGGAGCTGATAGGACAGGTTGAACAGGAACTCGTAGGCGGCGCCGAAGCAGCCGGCCCCCTGGATGGCTCCGACCACGATCGGACCCGGGTCGTCGAGGAAGCTCCGCCAGCCCTCGCCGGCGTGGACGGCGTCGTCCAGGGTGGTGATGGTGTAGGCGGCGTTGGCCCTGTCCAGGCCGGGAACGACGCCGGCATCGTTGCGATAGCCGGTGGCGATGACCAGGTAGTCGTAGCGGTAGGTCCCTCCGACGGTGTCGACCAGCCGTGCGGCGGGGTCGATGTGGGTGGCGGTGGCGTGGACGAAGTCGACGTCGTGGGAGGCGAAGGTCGGCTCCAGCGGGAAAGTGATGTCGTCCGGGCGGCGTTTGCCGAACGGCAGCCAGATCAGCGAGGGGTTGAACAGGAACCGGTCGGAGGCGGACACGACCGTGACGTCCACGTCGCCCTGCAGCTCATGCTTGACGCTGAGCGCCGCCGTCAGGCCGCCGAAGTTGCCACCCAGGACGAGCACCTTCTTGCGCATCGCCGCCACCTCCTCGCCGATCCGGCCGTTCGCTCTCAGATTGGCAATGACCGCCGCCGCCTGGTACGGACGAAGGTCCTGGGACGCCCTGGGATCCTGACGGGCCGTGGACCGGCCACGTGGCCCGCAGCGGTCGCTCAGACGCCAGCGACCCGGAAGCCGGCAGCCACGGCCCTCGACGTTGAGGCCATGTCGTCGATGTCCCATGCCAGCTTCGACTCGACGGAGATCACGCCGTCCACGGCTGCAGCGAGCCGCTCCACCTCGTCGGCGAGGCTATGCCGCTCCACCCGCCCGTCCAGCCGGACGGCGCCGTTGTGGACCGACACGGCCACCTGGTCCCAGGCGAGGTGGTAGGTCATCTCCAGGACGTGGGCGAGCTGCCGGCGGATCTGCTCGTCGTCGCGCAGGAACGCGGCCAGCAGGTCCCGGCGGGTGACCATGCCGGCCAGCTTGCCGTCGGCGATGACTGGCAGGTGATGGATGGCGTGGACCTGCAGCAGCCGCGCGGCGGTTCGCAGCGACACGTCCGGCGCGACGGTCACCACCGGGCTGCTCATCCGGTCCGACGCGGTGGCGGTGCGGGCGGCCCGGCCCCGCGCCCGGTGTGCCAGCTTGTGCGTGGCCGCTGGCGCGCGGTACGGCGGTCCGGGCTCGACGGCCAGGTCCATCCCGGACACCACGCCAAGGACGTGGTCCTGCTCGTCGACGACCGGCACGGCGGTCACGCCGCGCTCGCGGAGCAGCTTGGCCACCTGTGCGAGCGGGGTCTGGGGCGCAACCTGCGCGACCGTGGTGCTCATGACCTCACCGACCGTAGCGTGCATGCCGATCACCTTCCTGGTCGCCCAGCTCGGCTGGGGTCCCCAACCTCCTCTACTGCCAGCGTGCGCGTCCGCCCCAGCGCCGCCCAGGGACCAAGGTCCCACCGGACCACCGTCCTTCGACGGCCGCGGCAGCCGGCCGGTCAGCGGCCGAGGGACGTTCAGGCTGCGGGATCGCGGCTGGCCCAGTCGCTGGTGTCGTTGACGTCGTAGCCAAGCTTGCTGTGGACGGCGACGACCCCGTCGGTGGCGCGTGCCCGCGCGATCAGCGCCAGCACCTGGCTGCGGCGGGTGAGCCAGCCGTCGAGCTCCACCACCCCCGTGGTGGACTTGGACGTGGACGGTCTCGACCGCACGCTCGATCACCTTTGGTACCGCCTGCCGGACGATGTCCTGGCGGATGTCCTGGTCGGCGCGCTGGTAGGCCTTGAGCAGGTCACCGCGGGTCACCATGCCGATCGGCGCACCGGTGGCGTCGACGACCGGCAGGCGTCTGACGCCACGCTCGTCCATGCGCCTGGCGGCTTCCGCCAGGGGCTGGTCAGCCCGGATGGTCACCGCCGGGGCGGTCATGAGCTCCGCCACGGTGAGGCCGCTCGCCTTGCGCTGGTTGCGGCGGCGGCGCCGGTGGGGCAGCAGCGCGGCCAGGCCGTGGCGTGGCGGTCGGGCCTGCTTGAGGTACAGGTCGCTCTCGGAGACGACCCCGACGACCCGGCCGGCGCCATCGACCACCGGCAGGGCGCTGACGTGGTGTTTGCCCAGCAGCCCGACCGCGTCCCGGAAGCCGGCCTGCTGGCCGACGACGACCACGCCTCGGGTCATGACGTCTTCCACGGTCATGGGCATCGTCGACTCCCGAATCCGTGCCGGCCGTCTTCCAGGACCAGCCTGGCCGCAGCGGGCCGGAGCCGGTAGGGCGGGTAGTCCCCCGCGCGTCGGGCTTGGGTCGATGCGATGGCGTGACTGTGGCCTCTGGGCCGGCCACGGGATCGGACGTGCAATGGAGATGTCCGGAGCATCGCGCGTCCGCCGGAGGTCACCATGCGACGAGTCGGAGACATCATGACCACCCAGGTGGTCACCGCGACACCGTCCACGCCGTACAAGCGGCTGGTGGAATTGCTGTCGGTGAACCGGATCGGCGGGCTGCCGGTTATCGACGAGGATGGGCGCGTGCTGGGTGTGGTATCCGAGGCTGACCTGTTGCTCAAGCAGGAGTATCCGCGCGACCACGAGCCTGGGCTCGGTGAGCGTCTGCGCCACCGTGGCGACCAGGCCCGCTCGCACGGCACGGTTGCCCGCGAGTTCATGCGCAGCCCCGCGATCACGATCGGGGACGACGCCACCGTCGGCCAGGCCGCCAGGCTCATGGATGCCCGTCGCGTCAAGCGGCTGCCGGTTGTGGACGAGGAGGGCCGGCTGGTCGGCATCGTCAGCCGCGGCGATCTGCTGCGGGTGTTCCTCCGCAGCGATGCGGAGATCCTCGCGGAGGTTCGCACCCAGGTGATCCGGCGCCAGATGGGTATGGACCCTGGGCGCTTCTTCGTGGACGTCGACCGCGGTGTGGTCACCCTGGAGGGGCGCTGCGAGCGCCGCGGCCTGATCCCCGTCCTGGTGCGGCTGGTCTACGGGGTCGACGGGGTCGTCCACGTCGACCAGCGGTTGGGCTGGGATTTCGATGACACGTTGCCCAGCCGTCAGCTGTCCGCCTACCTGGGCCCCTGACCTCGGCCGGCTCGGACCAGGGCCCTCCGTATCAGTCGACGTCGTTTCGCGCGTCGTTGGCGTGCGTCTCCTGGGCAGGCCTGGCTTGGAACACCCTCGGAAACCAGCGCGCCATGTGGCGCTGGAGGTCGGCGAGATCGAAGCCGGCACAGCGGTAGCCGATGTAGCCGTCGGGTCGCACCAGGTACTGGGCGCCGTTGCCGGCACCGAGCCGGGCCAGGGTGGCGCCGCTCGGATCGTACAGGGCGTCGGGGTCGGGGCGGATGCTGAGCCGGTGCACCGCTACCAGACCCCCGTAGCGCTCGCGGAACTGCGCAAGCTGCTGGGGGTCCCATGCGCTCGGCGGGCCGCACAGCAGCAGCTGGAACGCAGGCGTCGCCAGGGCCCCGTGCAGGCGACCGGGAATCTGGCCGCAGAAGAGCGGGGCGTCCGGGAGGCGCTGTCCGGCGTGAGGTCCCCGGCCCAGCCTGGGCCGGCCTTCGACCGTGGCCGGCCCACGGCGGTAGCGCACCCACAGCTGGCCAATGGTCCGGAGGGCAAGGGCACGCAGCCTGGTGGAGCGGAGCCCCAGCGGGACCGCGATCGGCGCCACCGCGGCGCGAGCCCGTCTGACCAGCAGGTTGTCCGCGGTCTCGACCCAGAAGGTCAGGTGGGTGAAGGCGAGGAGGGTACGCGCCACTGGGCGGCGCTCGGCGGCGTAGGTGTCGAGCAGCGACGCCGCGCCGAGACCCCGCGCGGACAGGGCGAGCTTCCAGCCAAGGTTGCAGGCGTCCTGGATGCCGGTGTTCATGCCCTGCGCACCGGCGGGACTGTGGGTGTGGGCGGCGTCGCCGGCGAGGAAGACGCGGCCGGAGCCGAAGGCTGCCGCCAGCCGACGCTGCAGCGGGATATTGGCGGTCCAGGCGACTTCGCGCAGGCGGACCCGACCGCCGCTGAGGACGTCGGCAAGCGCGCGAACCTCGGCCGCCGGCGTCGCGGTGCGGCCGGGTCGGAGGACCCGGACAACGAGGACCCGCCACGGCGCATGCTCGCCGGTGGGGAACAGGCCCAGGACGCCGTGCGGGCCGACGAACACATGCAGTGCATCAGTTGAGATATCGGCGTCGAGAATGGCGTCGGCGAGCAGGACCGACCGGCGGTAGCCCGCACCCTCGAAGCTGATCCCGGCGCAGCGCCGCACGGAGCTGCCTGCGCCGTCGCAGCCCACCAGATAGCGCGTTCGGGCCCGTTCTTGTCGTCCATCAGCGTGCCGCAGGGTGCTGACAATGCCCTCCTCGTCGCTGCGGTAGGCGAGGAACTCGGTGCCCCACTCCACCGAGGGCCCCTGCTCGCCGAGATGGGCGAGGAGGGCAGCCTCGGTCTGGGCCTGGGGGAGGACGAGCAGGAACGGATAGGAGGTGTCACCAGGGCCGAGGTCGCAGAGCGGGATCGTGAGGTCGCGGCTGTCGAGGTGCAGCCGCACCAGGGCGGCTGTGTCGCCACGGTCCAGCAGCGCCGGCGTGACCCCAAGCGGACGCAGCACCTCCAGGGTGCGCGGCTGGACGACGAGGGCTCGCGACTCCCGGCCAGGCACAGGGCGTCGATCGACGACGCGGACCGTGGCGCCGAAGGCGGCCAGCTGCGTCGCCAGCACCAGGCCCGTGGGCCCCGCACCGACGACCAGCACGTCGACCGGACCGGTCGGCTCGGCCGTCATCCCGATCCGACCAGCGCGCGCTGGACCGGGGCAACCAGCCGCCACCAGGCATCCTGCTCGCCGGCCGGAGCGGCGGTCATCCGGTCGGGGTCGCGCAGGGCGTCCTCACGGAGAAGCCCGGGGATGACGTGATAGCTCACCGAGCCGCGAGTCGAAAACGGCCTGAGCAAACGCGCCAGGGTGGCGGCATAGTCGGCTGCCTGGTCGGCGCCGTCCCACTGGTACAGGCCCCGGTACACCCCGGTGGCCGTATCGGATGCCCACAGCTTCGACCGGAAGCCGGGGAAGCCGGCGAACAGCGGGGTGTGCAGGATGCACTCGCGCCGGAAGAACGCGTGCAGCAGCGGGCTGCGACCCAGCGCCCACAGTTGGAACCGCACGACAAGAACCGCGGGATCGGCTGCATCGGTCTCGCGGACGGCGGTCTCGCGGAAGACGAACGATGTGGTGCCGTCCGCGAAGTGCAGGCGACTGCCCAGGTAGGTCTGAGGAGACCTGAGCCGGCCAGTCGCGGTAAGCCGGCCGGTGGCGACGATCGAACGGATAAAGGCTTGGACCGGTGTAGGCCCCTTCCCATCACGGTGCACCAGCATGACTGTCCCTCCCGCTCGCGAGGTCGAGGCCGATACGTGGCAACGACACCCTCTGATCCGGGAACCTCCAATGTTGAGTCTCAACGGGAGGACGGGACCACGGCAGGGCCAAAGGTCCACACGAAAGCAGGGACGCCGGCCACCAGCACGCCGACCAGCACGGACAGGATCAGCGCCGGTGGCCCCCCACCCGGCGACCCCATGCCCCCAGGTTGAGCAGCGGGCCCACCGCCGGAGGAGCTGAAGGTCACCTGCCCAGACTGCAACCACATCTTCGCCATCGACGAGGGCGCCCTCGTGGTGCGGGGGGCCGCCAAGTTGCCGTTGGGCGGCCGAGGGTTACCGCATCGCCGAGAACGCCCGGCCGGTTCCAGGTGGGACAACGCTGACCAACTCGGCCGGTCAACAGGGCGTGGCGGGCGGTCGCTCTTCGTTCAGGTCGCCCGCCACGGTCGGGTCGTTGGTGTGCTCAGGTGTATTGGCGGATGGTGGTGAAGCCGTATCCGCGCTTGCGCAGCTCGGTGATGAGGGTTGGCAGGGCGTCGGCGTCCAGGGTGGAGTGGTCGGTGGGGTGTGAGCCGACGTGCATGAGCACAATCTGGCCCGGCCGCAGGGTGGTCAGGACGCGGTTCACGACCGTGCGGGTGCTCTGTCCGCCGCTGGTCCCCTTCCAGCCGAGCGTGTCCACGGTCCAGGAGATCGAGCCGTAGCCCAGCGAGTTGGCGATGCCGATGGTGCGCTGGTCGCGGTCGCCGTAGGGGAAGCGGAACAGCGGTCTTGGGTCCTGGGTGGTGGCGACGCGGATGCGGTCCTGGGCTCGCAGGATCTGGTCGCGGACCTGCGCGTCGCTGCTCAAGCCGGGCAGGTGCGGGTGTGACCAGGTGTGGTTGCCGATCGGATAGTAGGTGCCGATCTCGATGGTCTGTTGTGGGTAGCGCTCGGCCCACTGGCCGGTCAGGAAGAAGGTGGCGGCCACACCGCTGTTGCGTAGCGTGGCCATGATCTTGGCGACGCCGTCGGCGTTGGCGCCGGCGTCGAAGGTCAGCGCCACCAGCTTGCGGGTGGTCGGCAGCCGGCTCCACTCGCCGCCGAGCAGGCTGGCGGGCACGCTGGTGCGGACCCGCTTCCAGACCACCGGCACGTCACCGGGCTGACGCCCATAGGAAAAGAGCAGGTCGGGGGAACCGCCGCCGATGGTGTTGCGCAGGTGCCAGGCGCCGGCACGGAAGATCCCGATGCTGTCGCGGCCGTCGCGGTTCCAGTCGCCGACCACGGGCACGTCGCCTGGCTGGCGGCCGTAGATGGTGATGTAGGTGGACGGTCCGGCCGTGTTGCTGTCGCGCAGGTGCCAGGCACCGGCGCGGAAGAAGCCGATGGTGTCGATCCCGTCGCCGTTCCAGTCCCCGACGACCGGCACGTCGTCGGGCAGGTCCCCGAAGCGAACGATGAGGTGGGACGCTCCGGGGCCGTTGGCGTTGCGCAGGTGCCAGTAGGCACCGCGGTGGAAGCCGACGGTCTCGATCCCGTCGCCGTTCCAGTCGCCGACCACCGGCCGGTCGCCGGCGGCGCCGAACGGGAAGGAGATGTAGCGGCCGCCGGCGCCGTTGCGGTCCCGCAGGTACCAGGTGCCGTTGCGGAAGACACCGGGCGTGCGGGTGCCGTCGCCGTTCCAGTCGCCCATGAGCTTCTGGTCGCCGGTCAGGCCGAAGTCGAACTGCATCTCGGCCGCGCCCCCGGAGAGGCTGTTCCGCAACAGCCAGGTGGTCCCTCTGACCACTCCCGGCCGGGCGCCAGTGGGCTGGCCCACGGCGGCCACGGCGGGCACGCCCGCGGCGAGCACCAGACAGGCCAGGATCGCCACGCTGACAAGACGTCGCATGACTCCACTCCTTGGTGGAGAGCAGCCTGGAGGAGCCGGTCCAGGCCGATGTGTCTCAGCGGCTTGCGGGCCGGCCGGTCGTGCGCGCCGCGCGCCGTTCCACCCACTCGGGGGAGAACACCGGCAGGAAGGTGGTGGCCAGGTGGATGACCACCGCCACACCCCAGCCCAGCAGTGGCCAGTAGAACCACCAGTCGCCCTGCGGCCCGCGGGTCGCCCAGTTGATCAGGAACAGCGCGCCGTTGACCGCCGCGAACACGAACAGGTGCACGAACAGGCCCTGAAGGGCCCTGGCCCGCTCCCGGGCCTTGTCGTAGGCGGGGTCGCTGGACCTCGTCCGATCCGGCGCGGCGGGGCTGCGCTCGGGGGCTTGCATCGTCATCTCGTTCACCTCCAAGTCCAGCTTGGGCGCTTGATGGGGGACGCGGCAGGGCCGAAGGGCTGGCTTGGACAGTGACCGACGCCTCTGCCGGCGGAGGGGCAGGGGATGCAACCTTGCGATCAAGGGTCGCCGTTTCGGGTCCCACAGGGAGGCGGAGATGAGCGGACGCGACGCCAGCGGTACAGCCCCCGGACAGGTCGAGACGATCAGGCTCGCGGTCACGCACCTGTTCGAGGATGCCTACGACATCCAGATCGGCGGCCATCACCTGACGGTGGACCAGCCCGTTGCGGCCGGTGGCGCCAACCTCGGCCCGACTCCGACCGAGCTGTTCGCCGCGAGCCTGGCCGCCTGCGTGGGGTTCTACGCCGGTCGGTTCCTCCGCCGCCATGGCCTGGCGGCCGAGCGGCTGCGGGTCTCCTGCACAGCAACCATGTCGAGCCGCCGGCCCGCCCGAGTGGAGACGATCACCCTGTCGCTGGACGGCCTGCCGCCGCTGGAGGACCGCCAGCGGGCCGCGCTGCTGGCCGTGGTCGAGCACTGCACCGTGCACAACTCGATTCGGCAGGCCCCCAGGGTCCGGGTCGAGTTGGCGGTCGGTCGGCCCGACCGCGCGCCGGTCACCCGCTAGTCGAGGGTTCCTCACAAGGAGTCCGTTGCGATGCGCGAGTTTCAGTTGCGGACTGTCGCTGTGCACGGGGACATCACCCCGGACATGCATGCCTACGCCAGGCACAAGATCGGCCAGCTCGCCAAGCTGGCTCCTGGACCGGTGCTGTCCGCCGAGGTCAAGTTCGACCAGGCGCCGGATCCGGCGGTGCAGCGGCCAGCGCTCGTCCAGGCGACACTGGACGTCAACGGCCGCCTGGTCCGGGCCAAGGTCGCGGCGCGGCGATTCGACGAAGCGATCGACCTGCTGGAAGCACGCCTGCGCCACCGACTGGAACACCTGGCCAGTCACCTGCGCCATTCGCGCCGGCGGCGTGGGAGCAGAGACTGCCGCCCGAAGGGGAGCGCCATGCCTGTCCCGCTGCCGGTGCGAGGACGTTCGACCGCGACCGGAGCGGATCAAGGTCCCCATGCCAATTGGGCCGAACGGCCCAGGCCCGAGGCAACCGTGAGCCATAGGCCGGACTTGCCGTTATCGGCTAGGGCGGTCGGCGCGACTGTCCTCCCGCGACGAACCCCATTCTGAGCAGCCATCCCTTCAGCGCCTCGGCTGAGCCGAGGCGCTGAAGTCTTGGGGGAAGCTCCGACGATGGATCCGATTGGAGTGACCTCATCCGTGTCAAAGATTCTGGGAGGGTCGCCGGGACCTGCAACGCCTGGCCCAATCGGGCACCAACAGCATGCCGCGAGGCCGCACGTCTAGCCCGAGTGCTGCTGGAGGAACGCCAGCGTCCGGGCGTTGAAGTCCTGCACGTTCTCGTAGATCGGGGCGTGGGCGCAGTCCTCGAACACCGCCAGCTCCGTGTCCGCGATCCCGCCGGTCAGGGCGTCGATGAACCGCGTCGAGCACACTGGGTCGTGGCGGCCGGGGGTCACCCGCGTGGGCGCGGTGATCCTGCCGAGCTGCGCCGAGGCGTCATGGCCGATGACCGCCTCCGACTGGCGGAGGAACGCGTCCACCGGCGGCATGGGACGGCTGCGCACGAACTCGGCCAGCGAGTCGATGTACTCAGGCTTGGCCGCGTACAGCTCCGGCGTGAGCACCACGGGAAGATGCCCAGGATCACCATCTCCGTCACGCTGCCGAGTCCCTTGGCCATCACCCGCCACCCCTCAACAACGGTGCGCAGGAACGGATCGGTCTTGGGCCAGGCGCTGTGCAGCGACAGCGTCTTCACCTTCTCCGGGTGCTTGGCCGCCAGCCACATCCTCGTCGCGGCGCCCAGCGACAACCCCGGGACGTGGGCCCGCTCCACCCCGATCGCCTACATGAACGCGGCCACGTCGTCGGCAAACAGCTCAGTGGTGTATGCGCCGTCAGGTTTGCTGGTCTGGCCGGCGCCGCGCAGGTCAACCGAGATGCAGGTGAAGTGCTTGGCGTAGTCGGCCACCTGGAAGGCGTAGCAGGCCTGGTCGATGGCGAGGTAGGGGACGAGCACCAGCGGCTCCCCGGCACCCTGCTGCTCGTAGTAGATGTCGATGTCGTTGGCGCGCACCGTGGGCATGCGACCCTCCTGGCTCGACTCACCCTTCGCGCTCGGCGCGGATCAGCCGCAAACTGCGCGCCGCCGGGCGGGGCAGCTGGCCAAGCGCACGCGTTGCAGGCGAGGTATATCGCAGGCGGCCGCCCCCAGCGGCGGCCTTGAGTTCGTAGAGCGGTTCCTCACAGCGCCCGCCCTCAGGGTTGACATACAGAGGAACCATTCTCATCCCGTCGGTTCCAGCCGCCCACTACCAGCCGCCCACTACCAAGAGAGCCTGCCCGCGTGGCGTAGCAGGCAGGACACACGCCCGGCAGATACGTGACGAATGGCTCTGGGCGGCATGGCGCTAAGCGGCCACTTTGGTCTCAGGAGACCCGTCGCTTGGGAGCAGTGAAAGGAACTGCCATGACGCCCCTGATCTGGATCGCTGTCGTGCTCATGGTCATCGGAGCCGTCATGCTGACTGCAGGCATCGGCGCACCCGGTTTGTGGATCGCCGCTGTCACGGTCGGCATCGCGTTGGTCGTCATCGATCGAGCTCGACGCCGCCACAGCCTGGGTTCATAGGACTCCGGACCTTCCACGGCCGCTCGCCTTCTCCTGACACGCTCTTGACCAGGGCCACACCCGGTTCTTCGGTTGCAAGCCTTTGGATGCCCGCGTACTGGCTGACCGGCCTGATCGTCGAGGTGGCCAAGACCAGTCCCGACGTCAGGTCGATCAGGCGGAGAAGGCCGGCAGCGAGCTTGGCCAAGCGCACGCCGCCCAGTTGGCACGATCGGTGGGTTGTGCGGACTGGATGAATCTGGTCACCAGGGCGAGCAGGCAGCCTTCGGTCACGACGCCATGTGCGGCGTCGGGGACCGTCACCACCATGGCATGGGGCATGGTGCCAGGGGCGGCCGCAACATTGGCTGGCGGGTCGGCAGGGTCGGCGCTGCCATTGAGGAACACCACCGGCGCGTCGCTGGTGACCGCACCGGACACGCCCGGGTCGTGGGGCCAGTTGGCACAGACGGCTCGTTGCAGCTCGGCCTCGTGGAGGGACTGGGCGGTGAACAGGGAACGCGGCGCCTGGGCGGCGATGTCCCGCGGGCTCATGGCCGCCCAGGCGTCGCTGCAGCGGATAGTGAGCTGCTGCAGCTGGGTCGGTGCCGATGATGCCTGGATCGCCGCGGCAATGAGGTCCACGCGGCGGCGCAAGACGGTCGACCAGTCCCCACGCGCGATGGTGTGCAGATCAGCGGGCAGAAGGACCGCGGTCTGCGGGCTGGCGAGGTAGCCATCGATGACAAAGTTGAGGAAGCCCGGCAGGTCGATGGTGATCGTCTGTTGACCGGCGCCAACGGGCGCGACGACGTTGGCCGGGTGGGCCCGCAGCCGCCGCACCACCGCGGCAAGGTCGGCCTGGGGGTGATTGCTGGCGGCGCAGACCGGCGTGCGCGCACAGCGGCGGGCCAACTGGTCGAAGGCCTGCTGGGCCGAGGTCGGGACCAGCTGCCATAGCGGGACGTCCAGCAGGGAGCCGCTGTCGAATACCGCCGTGCGGACATGGCTGCCGTAGCGCTGCAGGTAGGCCAGGCCCGCGCTGACGCCGTAGGAGCCGCCGTACAGGTTGATGCGGTCATAGCCCAGCGCGACCCTGACCCGGTCCAGGTCGCGCACGGCGGCGGCCGTGGTGTCGTGGCGCGGATCCCGGGCCGCGGAGGCCAGGCACCGCTGGACCGCCACTCGCAACGCTGCGGTGTCGAGCTTGGTCCCAGGGCTCGGCAAGAGCCCGGTGCAGGTTTGGCGCCCCGAGGAGCCGGTGCCCCGCTGGTCGATGAAGACCAGATCACGGGTGGTGTGCAGCTGCTTGAACGTCTGCAGGGCCCAGGACGCGTCCCGGGTCGCGGCGCCGCCGAACCCGGCCAGGTAGAACAGCGGGTCTCGTGCCGGCTGAGGGTCGGTGGCCGGCACGACGGCGACCCAGAGCGGCAGTTGCGCGCCGTCTGGGTGCGCCCAGTCCTGTGGCACCGGCACCCGGCCGCAGCGCGCCGCAATGCTGTCGGTAAGCGTGCAGGCCGACAGGGCGACCCTTGGCGGTGTTGGCGGCCGGCTCGAGCAGGCGGCGAGCACTAACAAGACAACACCGGCCAACAGCCACACCCTGATCGGCGCCCCTGCCCGGACTTCGGGCGGGTGGCTGCCGTCGACGGCGCTCCTCATCGCGTCCATACGCAGCCTCCGGCGCCGTGCTCACAGCCGGCAGCCAGCCAGCACCCTCCGCTATCAATGTCGCCGCTTCGGATGCTGTTTGCCTTACGGCAAGCGGCTGCAGTGCCAAAGAGCCCTGGATGATCGGGGCCTTGGTCGGGATGTGCGGCCGCTGGTACGGCCGTGTTGCAACGAGGAGGCCCTGCCACCTCGCCGACGGTCCCGAGCAGCAAGACGCGTCGGGTGACAGAGGGATCGAACCCGCTTCCCGCCATCCCAGCATCCCTACCCTCGGACTCCTAGTCCGGGTGGGTTTCGTTCCGGGCGCAGATCCTTGCTCGGCAGGCCAGGCGGGCGGACTCTTACTCTAAAGACTCTTGCGCTCTAGGGTGACGGAAGAGTGGGTGTGGTGGCAGCATGGACGCATGGCAACCCATGATCGCAAGCCCACCACCGAGCGTCGGGACCGCCAGGCCTTCGAGGACCGCCGCCTGCAAGCTGCCGGGCT
>DASVXQ010000169.1:0-12297 GCA_036392615.1 Actinomycetes bacterium
GACCGGCTGGGGGCGGGGGGCGCTGGCGGCTTCGGGCGGGGGCTCCGGGTCGGCGTCGGGCTCCTAGGCGTCCGGGCCGGCGGGCGGGCCGGACCGGACGGGGCGCGGGGCGCCCTCGGGGCCGCGGACGACCTCGAGGAACCGGGAGAGGTCGGCCTCGACGCCGCTCAGGTAGCTGAGCAGGCCGTCGCGGTACTCGCGCAGCCGCTTGGACTCGGCCTGGAGGGCGTCGCGCTCGCCGTTGGCCTTGGCGAGCATGCGCTCGACCGTCTGGCTGGCCTCGTCCAGGCGGCTCTGCGCCTCGCGCTCGGCGCTCGTGCGGAGCTGCTCGGCGGTCTGCTCGACCTCGGCCAGGATGCGCTCGCGCCGCTGCTCGGCGTCGGCGGCACGGCGGCGGCCGCTCTCCTCGATCTCGCCGGCGCGCTCCTCGGCCGCTGCCATCACCTCGGTGGCGCGGCCCCTGGCCTGCTCCACGATCGCGTTGCCGCGCTCCTTGGCCTCCTCGACCAGGACCTTGGCGGAGCGGCCGGCCTCGTCCAGCACCCTGGCGGCCGACGAGCCGAGGTGCTCGAACGACGGCGGCGGCTGGTTGCGCAGCGTGGTGAGCTCGCGCTGGAGGTGCGCGGCGGCCCGCTCGGCCTGGTCCGTGCGGGTGCGCTGCTGACGCAGGCGGGTGGTCAGCTCCTCGATGTAGGCGCTCACCTGCTGGCCCTTGCGGCCCCGCAGCGGCACGTCGAGCGCTGGGAGCTGGCCAGCGCCTCCGGAGTCGTCGTCCGTGTGCGGCTCGAACACGCTCATGGCAGTCTCCCAGAGAATGGGTCCAGGCGCGGGATTCTCGCCTGAGGTGACAAGCCGGCGCAATTCGGGCGCCCCCGCGCCCGGCGAGTCGCCCGACCGGCCTCAGCCTCCCCGGCGCTCCTCAGCCTCCCGGCGCTCCTCAGCCTCCCCGGCGCGCGGTCAGGGATGTTCGCTGGCGCGGCAGCGGGACCGGGTGGTTCTCGGCAATCCAGGCGTCGATCAGCGCCCACCAGTCGTACAGCCAGCGCTCGCGCTCCTGGCGCCCTTCGGGCACCTCGGCGGCCGGCACGCGCCACCAGCGGGCCTTCAGCACCTGCTCCATCGGCAGCGCCCGCCAGATGTCGCCCACGGTGATCAGGTCCTCCAGCCCGGTGTGGGCGACGAACACCACGTCGGCGGTCGGCGCCGCCTCGATCGCCGCCAGCGCGCCGCTGGTGTGGGGCGCCAGCAGGTAGCGCAGCTTGCGGGCCTTGGCGGCCTCCTCGACGCGGCCGCGCCGCTCCAGCCGCTCGATGGCGCGCAGCCGGCGCCGCGGGGTGAAGTTGCCGCCCTCCGGGAAGATCACCAGCGCGCCGTTGTCGCCGAGGTCGCTGGCGAGCCGGGCGATCTCCTTGACGACCCGGCCCTCGCCGGCGTGCCGCCCGCCGACGAAGGCGTGCGGCAGGCGGTTCATCAGCACGTCCACGCCCGGGTCGAGCTGCAGCATCGCCTTGAGCACCACCCGCGGCCGCCGCTGGTACTGCACCAGCAGGCGGTGCACCAGCAGGAACGAGTCGCCCGGCCCGGCGTGGCGGCTCAGCACGATCACCGGGCGGGTGAGCCGCGCGGCCAGCTCCTCGGCGGTCAGCTCGGGCTCCCTGACCTCGATCCGCAGCCGGAAGACGCTGGTGGCGGCCTTGAAGGCGAGGTCGAGGAACCAGCGCATGACGGCGTAGTGGCGCTCCCGGTACGGCTCGGACTGCAGCCGGCCGCCGAAGCCGCTGGTGATCCACAGTCCCAGGCAGGCGAACAGCGCGGCCGACTCGAGCACCAGCCAAACCAGCGCGAACCACAGCAGGCGCAGCGCGCGCCAGCGGCCGGGCAGCCACGGCGAGACCGCCGCCGCCAGCAGCACCAGCGGCGGCAGGGTGACGACCACCGCCACGGTCAGCGCCAGCAGCAGCGGCGCCAGCAGCAGGCGGCGGAGGATCCGCGGGGGCAGCACGGCGTCACGCCGGCCCGCCGCCGGCCGCCAGGTAGGCGGCCGCGGCCTCGTGGGCGCGCTCGATGTGCTCGGTGACGTGGGAGAAGTCGCGGTAGCGCAGCTGCGACAGCTCGGCGCCGGAGCGCGCGCCGTTGACCCCGGAGGGCAGCACGTGCACGGTCACGTCGTCGGGCAGCGAGGCCATCTCCTCGGCGAAGCGGTAGCGGCGGGCGATCTCGAAGGCGACCAGGCCGACCTCCCAGGGGCGCCGTGGCACCTCCAGCGGGGTCTCGATCCGCCCGACGTGCAGCACGTAGACCTCCCGGGCGCCCAGCGCGACCGCGCGGCCGACCGGGATCGAGTGCACCAGGCCGCCGTCGAAGTAGTGCTCGCGGCCGACGCGGACCGGTGGCAGCAGGCCAGGCACCGACGCGGAGGCGAGCACCGCCGGCACGATCAGGCCGCGGGTGAACCAGTGTGCCGCCGCGCGCTCGATGCTGGCGGCCACGCACTGGAACGGCACCGCCAGCTCCTCGATCTTGCGGACCGGCAGCAGCTCCTCGAGCATGCGCCGCAGCGGGGCGTTGTCGTGCAGGTGGGTGCCGGAGCGGGCCAGGGTGGCCACCCGCCCGAACAGCGAGCCGGCGAACGCCTCGCCGACGGCGCGGTCCCGCCACAAGGCGTTGAGGCGACCGATCGCCGCGTCCGGGTCGGCCGCGACCAGCACGCCGTTGATCGCGCCGACCGAGGTGCCGACGATCAGCTCGGGCCGGATGCCGGCCTCGGTCAGCGCCTGGAGCATGCCGACCTCGTGCGCTCCGAGCGCTCCCCCGCCGCCCAGCACGAAAGCGGTCCGGTAGCGCGTGCCAGCCGGTCGGTTCACGGTCCCTCCTCGCGTCGCCCAGATGATTCCATCGCCGTGGGACGGACTCAACGCGCCGTCCACACCCCCTTGCGCGAACCCGGATCGACAGGCACGCCGGCGGCCGGGCAAGATCGCGCGCATGGTGCGGGCCTATCTCGAGGAGCTGTACTCGCTGCGCGGGCTGGTGGCGGTGGTGACCGGCGGCAGCTCGGGCATCGGCCGGGCGATCGCCACGGCGCTCGGCCGGGCGGGCGCCAGCGTGGTGCTGCTGGCGCGGACCGAGCGCGCGCTCGACCAGGCGGTCGCCGAGCTGCGGGAGCTGGGCTGCCGGGCGGACAGGGTGGCGGCGGACCTGGGGGACCGCGCCGCGCTCCAGCGCGCCGCCGAGCTGGCCACACGGCCGTACGGTGAGCCCGACGTGCTGGTCAACGCCGCCGGAGTGAACCTGCGGCGGCCGCTGGAGGCGCTCTCGGCCGAGGACTGGGACCGCACCATGGCGGTCAACCTCGACGCCCCGTTCCTGCTCGGCCAGGCCTACGGCCCGCGCATGGCGGCACGCGGCTTCGGGCGGATCATCAACCTCGCCTCGCAGCAGACGGTCCGCGCGTTCAACCACAGCGGCGCCTACGGCGTCTCCAAGGGCGGCGTCGCGGCGCTCACCCGCTCGCAGGCGGAGGCATGGTCGCGCCACGGCGTGTGCTGCAACGCGATCGCGCCCGGGTTCGTGCCCACCCCGATGACGCGGGCGGTGCTGGGCGACCCGGAGCGGGCCGCCGCGCTGGCCGCCCGCACCATGGCCGGCCGCAACGGCGAGCTGGACGACTTCGCCGGCGTGGCGGTGCTCCTCGCCGGCCGCTCCTCCGGGTACGTCACCGGGCAGACGATCTTCGTGGACGGCGGCTTCTCGGCCACCTGAGCGACGGCGCCGTCAGCTGGTGACGCGGCCGAACCAGACCCGCCTGCGGCGGATGTTGAAGCTGCCACGCTCCAGCTCTTCGGGCTGCACCCCGAAGAAGTGCGCCACGCTGTCGTTCAGCTTGCCCAGCCACTCCTCAGTGGGGTACCTGACCAGCGGCGTCCACCAGATCCACACGCCCCGGATCTGCTGCCGGACGGGCATCAGCGCGAACAGCGGGCCCGGCAGCAGCCGCACGTAACGGGCCGGGTTGGCCAGGCTGACCATGGTCGGCTGGTGCAGGCTGACCGCCTCGCCGCGCCGCCGCGCCGAGCGCGCGTTGGTGCGGAAGGCCTCCTGGCCGGCCTCGAGCTCCGCCAGGATCAGGTCCTTGACGTGCATGAAGCAGATGTTGGTGAGCCGGCGGAGCTGCAGGAACACGAAGACGATCCAACCCACCAGCACGATGAGGATCAACTGGCTCAAGGTCAGATCCATGCCGTGGCCTCCTCCGCGACCTCCATGCCGGGTAGGGACCGCTTGCGCGGCACCCCAATCTTGCTACTCCTGCCGGGGAGTGTGGTAGGGGGTATTTGTCCCTAGAGTGCCTGTCTTGTCGACGGCGCCGCATGCGGCGCCTGACCGCCCGTGCAGCTCCAAGGCTTGCGCGCCGCGCCCGGTCACCACGCGCTCACCCCCGACGGGGGTGCATGACCGGTGCTCTGGCGTCAGCCACAAGCCCGCCGGACCAGCGCCCAGGCGCCCGGCAGCAGGCCGGCGGCCAGCGCGATCTTGAGCGCGTCGCCGCCGAGGAACGGGGTCACGCCGAGGCCGATCGCCTTGGCCAGGCCGACGTGCAGGCTGGCCATCAGCCACGGCAGGCCGAAGCCGTAGATCACCAGGTTGCCGGCCGCCATGGTCAGCACCACCCGCGGCGGGGTGCGGTCCAGGCCGCCGGCGGCCAGCCGACCGACCAGCGCCGCGGCGGCCAGGAAGCCGACGATGTAGCCGAACGACGGAGCCGCCAGCGTGTCCGTGCCGCCGCTCCACTGCGAGAACCACGGCACGCCCGCCAGCCCGGCGGCCAGGTACAGCACCATCCCGAGGAAGGCCCGCTGCCAGCCGAGCGCCGCCGCGCCGAGCAGCACCGCGAAGGTCTGCCCGGTCACCGGGACAGGGGTGAACGGCAGCGGGATCACCACCTGCGCCGCCAGCCCGGTGCAGGCCGCGTAGCCGACCACCAGCGCGAGGTCGCGGAGCCGCTCGCCGGGAAGGACGTCGCCGAGGACGCCTCGGCCGGATCGCTGGACGGCGCTGGACGACAGGGACACGCGGTTCCTCCTTCGGGGCCGGGCAGAGGTGCGGGGAGGGACAGGGTCGGGGGCGGCGGGGGTCGGGGCGGGCAGGGGACGCCGGGCGTGCCCGGCGCGCCTCCGGGGGCGCGCCAGTGGCGCGGCCGCTTGCGGCGCGAGTGGAATTGTCCGTCACGATGTGGAACCCGTCGACCGGAACGGGGCTACGCCAGCCGCAGCGCCCCCAGTTGGAGCAGGACCCCGAGCTCGTCGGACACCACCCAGATGTCGGTGATCAGCCCGTCGCGCAGGGTGAGGATGTCGGTCGTGCGGGCCTCGATGGCGCGCGAGGTCGGCTGGACGGTGCCCAGCGGCGTCTCCAGCGGGCCGACGTGGCGGGCGCGCATCCAGAAGCCGATCACCAGCCGGTCGGGCGTCTCCACGCGGTCGATCAGCTCCATCTCGATGCCCTGGTAGGCACGGTGGAGTGCGCGGGCCCGCTCGACCAGCGCCGCCACCGGCAGCTCGGCGCCGTTCACCCGCACGGGATCGGCGTACACCTCGCGGAAGGCCGCCTCGGCGGCGGGGCCGTCACCCGGCGGCTCGCGCCACAGCCGCAGCAGTCGCTCCAGATCGCTCGCCATGTCGCTTCGTCGCCCTTTCCCTTCGTCGACTTGTCGGCTGGGCGCCTCGTCGCCCTGTGCCCTTGTCACCTGGTGGCCTCGTTGCCCCGTGCCCTTGTCGCCTTGTCGCCCTGTGCCTTTGGCGCCACGTCCCTTCGTCGCCTTGTCGACAAGTCTGGACTATTCCAGGGTTGCATAGTCAAGACTTGACGAGTAACGTGCGTGCGCATGAACGCCGCCAAGCTCTCCCCGGGCGCCCACGCGGTGCTCGGCCTGCTCTCCCGCGAGCCAACCTCGGGCTACGAGCTCGGCTCGCTCGCCGAGCGGACGATCGGCCACTTCTGGCCGATCACCCGCGCCCACATCTACGCCGAGCTGGGCCGCCTGGAGGACGCCGGCCTGGTCACCGCCACCGAGGTCAGCCAGCATGGCCGGCCGGACAAGCGCGTCTACGCCATCACCGAGGCCGGCGAGCGCGTGCTCGACGACTGGCTGGCCAGCGCCGACCTCGGCGACGAGCGGCGCCGCAACCCCCTGCTGCTCAAGGTCTTCTTCGGCGACCGCATGTCGCCCGAGCGGCTCGCCGGGCTGCTCGCCGCCCAGCGGGCCCGCTGCGAGGCCAACCGCGCCCGCTACGCGGCGGTCGTCGCTGAGCTGGAGGACGACCCGAGCGCGGTGATGCGGCGCGCCACCGCGCTGTACGGGGTGCGCTGCGCCGAGTCCCAGCTCGCCTGGCTCGACGAGGTCGAGCCGCTGATCGCACCGGCCGTCCGGGAGGCCTGATGTTCAAGGAGAACCGCAGGACGAAGCTGCTCACGCTGACGCTGAGCTGCTTCGGCCTGTTCATGGTGCTGCTCGACGTCACCATCGTGAACAACGCGCTGCCGGCGATCCAACGCAACCTCGACACCAGCCTGTCGGGGCTGCAGTGGATCATCGACGCCTACACGCTGGTGTTCGCCACGCTGCTGCTGACCGCCGGCGCGCTGAGCGACCGCCAGGGGCGCAAGCGCTGGTTCATGATCGGGCTGGCGGTGTTCACCATCGGCTCCGCGCTCTGCGGCCTGGCGCCCAACGAGGGCGTGCTGGTGGCCTCGCGCGCGCTCCAGGCCGCCGGCGGCGCCGCGCTGTCGCCGGCCAGCCTGGCGCTGCTCACCGGCGCCTTCCCCGACCCCCGCGAGCGCGCCCAGGCGATCGGCATCTGGTCGGGCATCTCCGGGCTCAGCCTGGCGGCCGGGCCGCTGATCGGCGGCGCGCTGGTCGACGGGCCGGGCTGGCGCTGGGTGTTCTTCGTCAACCTGCCGGTCGGCGTGATCGCCTTCCTGGCGGCCGCGCGCTTCCTGGTCGAGTCGGTCAACCCGCATCCGCGCCGGCTCGACCTGCCCGGCCAGGCGCTGGCCATCGTGACCCTCGGCTCGCTGGTCTACGCGCTGATCGAGGGCGGCACCAAGGGCTGGACCTCGCCGCTGATCCTGTCGATGTTCGCGCTGGCGGCGGTGGCCTTCACCGCCCTGCTGGTCGCCGAGTCGCGCCGGCCGCAACCCATGATCGAGCTGCGCTTCTTCCGCTCGCCGCCGTTCTCGGGGACCAACCTGGTCGCCTTCCTCACGTTCTTCGCGCTGCTCGGCTTCACCTTCTTCAACACCCTCTACTTCCAGGAGATCCGCGGCTACTCGGCGTTCGGCGCCGGCCTGCTCAGCCTGCCGGCGACCCTGGCGATCGTGGTGGTCGCGCCGCTGGCCGGACGGTTCGCCGCCGCGCGCGGCCCCGGGTTGCCGATCGCCGTCGGCACCGCCCTGGCGGGCACCGGCATCCTGTCGCTCACCGGGCTCGGCCTCGCCACGCCCTACAGCCACATCTGGTGGTCGATCGCGCTGTTCGGCGTCGGGCTCGGCCTGGTCACCGCGCCGATGGCGGCCGCGGCCGTGGCCGGGATGCCGCCGTCGCAGGCCGGCGTGGCCTCGGCGATCCTCAACACCAGCCGGCAGGTCGGCGGCGCGGTGGGGATCGCCCTGCTGGGCGCGATCTTCTCGAACCGCTTCCGCGCCGCGCTGCCGTCGTCGCTGGGCGCCTCGGCCAGCGGCGGCAGCGGCGGCTTCCAGGCGCCCGCCAACCCCGGCCTGCGGCGGGTCATCGGCGACGCCTTCGTGTCCGCCCTGCACGCCGGCTACCTCGGCGCCGGCCTGGCGCTGCTCACCGCCACCGTCCTGGCGGTCACCCTGCTCGGCGCGTTCCGCCGCCCGCGTCCTGCCACCGCTCCCTCGCCCGAGACCGAGGTCGCCGGCTCCCGCCGCGGCTGAGCTGCGCCGAGGCTTCCGCGCGCTTCGCGGGGGTCGCCAGCTCCCCCGCGGCCGAGCCCGGGCTCAGGCGCGGGCTTCGCGCAGCAGGTCGTGCGCGCGCCTGGGGTCGCTCGCGTCGGTCCAGGGCGTGTCGACCACCACCTCGTCGACCCCCGCGGCGGCGCAGGCCGGCAGCGCGGCGGCCACCTCCTCCAGGCGCTGGGCCGCGCCGACCAGGCGCAGCACGACCTGGAGCGCCTCGGGATCGCGGCCGGCCGAGCCGGCGGCGCGACGCATCGCCTCGGCGCAGCCGGCGATCTCCTCGAGATCGATGCCGCCGACCGCCTGGTGGGCGATCCAGCCGTCCCCGAGCCTGCCGGCGCGGCGCAACGCGGCGGGGCTGTGGCCACCGACCAGGATCGGTGGCGGGCGCCGCGGCGCCGGCAGGCACAGCACGCCGGCGGGCAGCCGGTAGTGCTCGCCCTCGAAGGGCGACGGCCGGCCGCTCCAGCAGGCGCGCAGCAGGTGGATCCACTCGTCGAGCCGGCCGCCGCGGGTCTCGAACGGCACGTTCAGCGCCTCGAACTCCTCCCGCAGCCAGCCGGCGCCGACGCCGAGTCCGGCGCGGCCGCCCGAGAGCACGTCGATGCTGGCGATCTGCTTGGCCAGCTCGACCGGGTGGCGCAGCGGCAGCACCAGCACGGCCACGTTGAGGCTCGCCCGCGAGGTGGCGGCGGCGGTCATCGCCAGCGCCACGATCGCGTCGTACCAGGGCAGGTCGGTCGGCCAGGTGGGCCTGCCGTCGGCCGCGTACGGGTAGCGGCTGGCGATCCGCTCGGGCATCACCAGGTGGTCGCTCAGCCACAGGCCGTCGAAGCCGGCCCGCTCCAGCGCCGCCGCCATCTGCCCGATGCCGAGCTCGGCGGGCAGGCTGCCGCTGCTCGGAACCTTGGCGCTGATCCGCATGGCCACCGGGCTCAGGCGGCGCCGTCGACCCGCAGGCTGGCGCCGCCGCCGGTGGCGCGGTACCAGGCGACCACCCGCTCGACCGCCTCGCTGAGCACCTCCTCGCTGGAGGCCAGCGACAGGCGTGTGTGGCTGCGGGCGACCTCGCCGAAGGCGGTGCCGGGCGCGGTGGCCACGCCGTGCTCCACCAGGTCGAGCGCGGCCAGCCGGCCGTCCACGCCCGGCGCGAACGGCAGCATGAGGTAGAAGGCGCCACAGGGCGGCGGCACCTCGATGCCGGCCTTGCCGAGCAGCGTCACCACCAGGTCGCGGCGGCGCCGGTAGGCGTCGCGCATCTCCCCCACGCAGTCCTGCGGTCCCTCCAGCGCGGCCAGCGCCGCCGCCTGGCTGACCGCCGAGACGCAGGAGACCAGCGGCTCCTGGACGGTCCACAGCGTCGGCGCGAGCCAGCTCGGCGCCGCCACGTAGCCGACCCGCCAACCGGTCATCGCGTAGGTCTTGGAGAAGCTGTAGAGACCGACCACCCGCTCGGGGTCCAGGCTGGCCGCGTCGGCCGCCGCGCCCTCGAAGATCAGCTGGTCGTAGACCTCGTCGGCCAGCACCACCAGGTCGTGCCGCGTGGCCAGCTCCAGCAGCCCGGCGACCAGCTCGGGCGGGTACACGGCGCCGGACGGGTTGGCGGGACTGTTGAGCACCAGCACCCGGGCCCGCGGGCCCACCAGCCGCTCCAGCTCGGCGACGTCCGGCAGGAAACCGCGCTCCGGCGGCGTCGGGTAGCGGACCGGGACGGCGCCGTGCAGCAGCGCGAGCATCTCGTAGTTGGGCCAGGCCGGGTCGGGGATCAGCACCTCGTCGCCCGGCTCCAGCAGCGCCGCCAGCACCGCGGAGCAGCCCTGGACGGCGCCCTGCGAGACGATCACCCGGTCGGGTGGGCAGCGCAGCCGGTTGACGCGCTCCAGCTTGGCACTGATCGCCTCGCGCAGCTGGAGCGTGCCGACGCTCTGGGTGTAGCCGGTGCCCGCCATGGCGGCCCGGTGCGCGGCCTCGACGATGTGCGCGGGGGTGCGGAACCCCGGCTCGCCGATCTCCAGCCGCAGCACGTCGGCGCCGCCGG
The DNA here is from genome assembly GCA_036392615.1 of Actinomycetes bacterium. Classification (GTDB taxonomy): domain Bacteria; phylum Actinomycetota; class CALGFH01; order CALGFH01; family CALGFH01; genus DASVXQ01. The sequence continues at coordinate 10,016 of DASVXQ010000169.1, forward strand.
CGACCACCAGGTTGACGATCTCGCGGATCCCCGAGCCAGGGACTCTGGCCGCGGTCGGGCTGGCTGCCGGCATGTCCCCACCTCGGACGGCGCGCCGTGCGCCGATCTGGCACAGTCGCGCAATGGCGAACGGGCGTTCCATTCCGGAGCCTATGGAGGCATTCGCTGGCGAGTCAAGCAAAGCGGTCGCCGGCGCAGGCCGGCATGCGCCGGTGGCCTGGAAGGCTGTAGCCTTGCCTCGAGAGGGCCCGACCTGCTCATTCGCGGCGAGCGGCCCATCAGCAATGTTCCACAGCGCATCGGAGCCAGCGTGACAGAGCCAGCTCCCAGCCCCCCCTCGACCAAGCGCACGGTCCTCGAGCTGATCAAGCGGAACGGACCGCAGACCGTCGCGCAGTTGTCCGAGGCGCTCGACCTGACCGGGCCGGCCGTCCGGCGTCATCTGGAGACGCTCGAGGCCGAGGGCCTGGTGGCGCAGACCACCCGGGCGATCGGCCGCGGACGGCCCGCGCACCTGTACGCCCTCACCGAGGCCGGGCACGACCTCTTCCCGCGCAACTACGACCAGCTCGCCTCCCAGCTGCTGGACGCGGTCGCCTGCCAGCTCGGCGAGGAGGGCGTGGAGCGGATGTTCGCCCACCGGCAGCGCATCCTGGCCGAGCGCTACGCCGGCCGGACCAGCGGCCGCGAGCTGCCCGAGCTGGCCGGCGAGCTGGCCGCCATCCAGGACGAGAACGGCTACATGGCCGAGTGGCAGCCCGCCGGTGAGCGGCGCTTCATGGTGCGCGAGCACAACTGCGCGATCGCCAAGGTCGCCGGCGCGCACCCCAGCGCCTGCGCCTACGAGCTCGCCCTGTTCCGGCAGCTCGCCGGGCCGGGCGTCGAGGTCGACCGGGTCGCCCACATGCAGGCCGGCGACCTGGAGTGCGCCTACGTGCTGCGCAGCCGCGTCGAGGCGAAGGCGTCACAGGCCAACGGCGAGGCGGGACCGGACGGCAATGGCGGGCGGGCTGGCGGGCACGACCAAGGGCGCTGAGCCGGCGTGATCCGCGTCCGCCATGGCCGGGTGACGGCGATCCTGCGGCGCAGGCCCGGCGCGACCGAGGCGTCGGTGGCGGTCGAGCCCGAGGGCGACGACGCGCGCGCGGTCGGCTACGACGACCTGGTCGGGCCGCTGGAGGTCGGCGACCGGGTGGTGCTGAACACCACCGCGGTCGCGCTCGGGCTTGGCACCGGCGGCTTCCACCTGGTGATGGCGCGGCTCGACCGCGACCGCGACGACCCCGGCCCCGGCCACGTGATCAAGGCCCGCTACACCCCCGCCCAGGTGCGGGTGCTGGCCGTCGAGGAGGAGGCCAGCCCGCACCGCGCGGCGGTCGAGTCGGTGGTCGAGCTGGGCGGGCTGCCGGTGGTCTGCGCCGAGCTACACTCCATGGTCCCGGTGGTCGCGGCGGCGGCCAGGGCGGCGGCGCCGGACGCGCGGGTCGCCTACGTGATGACCGACGGGGCGGCGCTGCCGCTGGCGTTCTCGCGGCTGGCGGGCGAGCTGCGCGCCAGCGGGCTGGTCGACGGGACCGTCACCGCCGGGCAGGCGTTCGGCGGCGACCTCGAGGCGGTCACGCTGCACTCCGCCCTGGTGGCGGCGCGCGAGGTGCTCGGCGCCGCGGTGGTGGTGGTCGCCCAGGGCCCCGGCGGCGCCGGCACCGGCACCGCGCTCGGCTACTCGGGCGTCCAGATGGCCGAGGCGGTCAACGCGGCCGGCGCGCTCGGCGGCCGGCCGGTCGCCTGCCTGCGCATGTCCAGCGCGGACGCCCGCGAGCGGCACCGCGGGGTCAGCCACCACAGCCTAACCGCGCTCGGCAGGCTGGCGCTCGCCCGCGCCAGCGTGGCCGTCCCGGTGCTGGACGACCCCGAGCTGGCCGCCCACGTCGCCGCGCAGCTCGAGGCCGCCGGGGTCGCCGCGCGCCACCGGCTGGTGCCGGTGGAGCCGCCGAGCCCAGGCAAGCTCCTGGCCACCTGGGGCCTGCGGGTGCGCACCATGGGCCGCGGCCCCGACGACGACCCGGTGTTCTTCGCGGCCGCGGCCGCGGCCGGCACCTTGGCGGGCCAGCTCGCCGCCGGGGAGGTCGGGGGCGAGGCGGCACGCGCCGCCGAGGAGCCCAACGCCGCCAGGGCTCCCGCTCCCGCGGAGCCTCACAGCGCCGACGAGGCCGCGGAGGGGCGGGCGTGACCGCGGCGAGCAGGGACGACGCGCGGGTGCCGGCGACCGGCACGGGGGGCGG
>DASVXQ010000170.1:0-6361 GCA_036392615.1 Actinomycetes bacterium
CCGGTACGAGGACGGCACCCGCAGCGACCCGCGGGACCGGTCGAGGCCGATCGGCCGGGGCTGGTGGGCCGGGTGCAGCGGGTGCCGCGGCGAGGACGGGCCGCACGACATCGCCGAGGGGGCGGAGGCGAGCGCCGTGCGGCACACGTGCTGGCGCTGAGCGCCTTGCCCGGCCCGTGGAGGCTCAGGGTGGTCCCAGCGGGCTCGGTGGCGGGTTGCCGAGGGTGAGGCTGCCGTGCATCCCGCCGGCGTCATGGAAGCGGCACAGGAAGCGCCAGCTCACCGCTCCGCTCGGCGGCTGGATGGTGACGGTCCGGCGCTGCCCCGGCTGGAGGACGACGTCCATGCCGATGTCGTAGATGGTGAAGGTGTGCGCCGTCACGCCATTGTTGTGCAGGCGTGCGATCACCGGCCTAGTCTTTGGGTTCTGGCCGCTGATCGTGGGGCTGGGCATGGCCGCCACCGGGGCGGTCGGCTGGCAGTCGGCGGTCAACCGCGAGCAGCACCAGCGCCAGCGCGCGACCCCACCCGTCGCGGCCGCACCGCGCGAAGACCGTCGCCTGGAAGCGCGCCCGGGAGACTAGCCATGCGGTGGATTCCAGGGACGGTCACCTCTGCGAGCCTGGCTGGACGTCCGGCTCATCCTTGGAGGACTCGCCCATGAGCACAGCAACGGCGTTGACCGACGAGCAGATCCAGCGCGAGGTCCAGGAAGAGCTGCGATGGGAGCCTCGCCTCCAGCCCAATCAGATCGGCGTGGCCGTGAAGGACGGCGTGGTCACGCTCACCGGCTGGGTCGACGCCTACACCAAGAAGTGGGCGGCGGAGGAGGCAGCCCACCGGGTCCGCGGGGTCAAGGCGGTGGCCAACGACATCGAGGTCCGCCTGCCGACCGAAGGGCAGCACACCGACGCGGACGTCGCCGCCGCGGCCGTCCGGGCGCTGGAGTGGGACGCCATGGTGTCCGTGGACGACCTGGACGTGACCGTCTCCAAGGGGTGGGTCACGCTCCGCGGCGAGGTCGAGTGGCAGTACCAGCGGCACGAGGCGGAGCGCGCCGTGCGGCGGCTCTCCAGTGTCCGCGGGGTGACCAACCTCATCAGGGTGAAGCCGAAGGTGGAGGCCTCGCCGGACGAGCTGAAGCGGAAGATCCAGGAGGCGCTGGTGCGCAGCGCCGAGACCGACGCCGAGCGCATCGTCGCCGAGGTTGACGGCAACAAGGTGATCCTGCACGGCACCGTCCGCTCCTGGGCGGAGCGCGAGGAGGCCGAGCGGGCCGCCTGGTCGGCGCCTGGCGTCGCGGACGTCGAGAATCTCATCGTGATACGGGCTTGAGGCCCATGTCCTGCGAGAGCCGCTGTCGCCCGGGCATGGATCTCGCTGCGGCGACCGGGTCAGGCCGTCGGGGTGGCGGCCACGCGGCGCTGCTCATGGCCGTAGGTGAAGCCGTCCTGGCTCTCGCCACGGTCGCGGTGTGCTGCTTCGCGCGCGGACAGCGGCTCGGCGATGTCCTCCAGCTCCCGCCCGGCAGCCTCCACCCCCAGGGCGGCCTCCACCAGCCCGGCGGCGACCATCAGCCCGGCGCCGATGGCGTAGCCGGCGAACACCGAGGTCCGCGAGTCGCTCTGGATCAGCCTGCCGAAAATCGCCGGCCCGCTGATGCCGCCCAGCGCGGTCCCGAACGAGTAGAAGAAGGCGATGCACATCGCTCTGGTCTCCAGCGGGAAGATCTCGCTGACGGTGAGGTAGGCGGCGGAGGCGCCGGCCGAGGCGAAGAAAAAGATGATCGACCAGCACAGCGTCTGCGCCGACGCGCTGAGTAGGCCGTCCCGGAACATCAGCCCAGTGATGAACAGCAGCACTCCCGACCCGACGTAGGTGGCGGTGATCATCGGCTTGCGGCCGAGGGTGTCGAACCAGCGTCCCAGCAGCAGTGGCCCGAGGAAGTTCCCCGCCGCGAACGGCAGGATGTACAGGCCCACGCTGCCGCTGGCGATCCCATAGAACTTGGTCAGCACCAGGGCGTATGTGAAGAAGATGGCGTTGTACAGGAACGCCTGGCCGATGAACAGCGCCAGCCCGACGAGCGTCCGCCGAGGGTAGAGCCGGAACATCACCTGGGCGACGGTCCCGAAGCCGATCGGCGGTCGCTGGCGGATGCGGATGGTCCGGTCGACCGGGACCAGCGGCTGGCCGGTCTCCTGGCTGACCTGGCGTTCGATCTGCTCGACGATCTCCCCCGCCTCCCGTTCGCGCCCGTGGATGAACAGCCAGCGCGGGCTCTCTGGCACGTGGCGGCGGACCAGCAGGATGCCCAGCCCGAGGAACGCGCCCAGCGCGAAGGCGATCCGCCAGCCGATGTCCAGCGGCAGTATGTGCGGGTCCAGCAGCACCAGCGACAGGGCCGCGCCGGCGGCCGTGCCGAGCCAGTAGGAGCCGTTGATCGCCAGGTCGACCTGCCCGCGCACCCGCGCTGGGATCAGCTCGTCGATGGCGGAGTTGATCGCCGCGTACTCCCCGCCGATGCCCGCTCCGGTGAGGAACCGGCAGGCCGCAAACCACCAGTAATGGAACGAGAACGCGGTGGCGACCGTGGCGGCCAGGTAGATGGCCAGGGTGATGATGAACAGCCGTTTGCGGCCGATCCGGTCGGCCAGCCAGCCGAAGTAGAGCGACCCCAGGCAGGCGCCCAGCACGTAGATGGCGGCCGCGTAGCCAATCTGCGAATCGCTCAGCTCCAGCCCGCTGCCACGCTCGGTCAGGCGGCTGGCGATCGAGCCGACGATGGTCACCTCCAGGCCGTCGAGGATCCACACCGTGCCGAGCCCGATCACCACCATCCAGTGCCAGCGAGCCCACGGCAGCCGGTCCATCCGGGCCGGGATCTGCGTCTCGATCGTCTTCAGCTCAGTTGGCGCGGTCTCCACACGAGCCATTCGTCTTCCCTTTCGAAGGGGCCGCCTTGGCATGTGGTTTGCGGGGTGCCCCGCGCGGCAGACCATGAGAACAGCCGATCAGGGGGGTGAGCGGCCATGACCAGCGGGCGGCCGGGCGACCGGGCGCGCCGGCGCGACGGGCCCTGGCAGCGCTACTGGCAGCGCTTCCGGGACCAGCGGGTCGACGACCCGGTCGAGCGCGAGGCTGGCGGAGCTTGGCGGCGTTTCCGGGAGCAGCGCATCGACGACCCGGTCGAGGGGCGGCGGGCGCGCCGCCGGTCGTCGTGAGCGGCGAGCGTTCGACTGCCTTGGCCATCCTGCCATCCCCTGTCGATGGCGCAGCGGCTCCGAGCGAACCGGTAAAGCAGGCGCTGTACCACCGGCCCGCCGGGATAAACGCGAACCTCAGCGGCCGCGCGCACGGGGTGCGACCAGCATGGAAGGGAGTGCGGTGGGCGGCACCAAGCGGCTCCCGCGGTCGGAGACGCCTGACCTGCACGGGGCGTTCCCGCGGCTGAGCGACGCGCAGCTCGACGCGCTGGCGGCGCGCGGCCAGCGGCGGTCGACGAGCCCCGGCGAGGTCCTCTACCGCGAGGGCGAGCGGGACTGCGACTTCTTCGCCATCGTGGCCGGGACCGTCACGATGGTCGACGGCTATGGAGGACCGGCCGAGCGGGTGCACTTTGTCCACGGCCCCGGCCGCTTCCTCGGCGAGCTGGGCCTGCTCACCGGGCGGCCGGCGTTCCTGACCGCCCTGGCCGGCGACCACGGCGAGGTGGTGGCCGTCCCGCTCGAGCGGCTCAAGCAGCTGGTCGCGGGCGACCCGGCGCTCGGCGACCTGATCCTGCGCGCCTACCTGCTCAGGGGCTCGCTGCTGATCGAGGCCGGGGTCGGCGTCCGGCTGGTGGGCTCGCGGTACTCGCCGGACGCGCGGCCGCTGCGCGAGTTCCTCGCCCGCAACCGGGTCCCGCACACCTGGACCGACCTGGAGCGCGACCACACCGCCGAGGGCCTGCTGCGCCAGCTCGGCGTCTCCCCGCACGAGACGCCGGTGGTGATCTGGCACGGCACGCAGGTGCTGCGGAACCCCAGCGTGGAGGAGCTGGCCCGCACGATCGGGCTGCCCGTGCCCACCTCCGACGAGGTGGTCTGGGACCTCGCCATCATCGGCGCCGGGCCTGCCGGGCTGGCGGCCGCCGTCTACGGCGCCTCGGAGGGCCTCGGGACGCTGGCGCTGGACGGCGTGGCCACCGGCGGGCAGGCGGAGACTTCCTCGCGGATCGAGAACTACCTCGGCTTCCCGGCGGGGCTGTCCGGCGCGGAGCTCGCCGATCGCGCCGTGGTCCAGGCGGAGAAGTTCGGCGCGCGGTTCAGCCTCGGCGCCGAGGCGACCGCGCTGGAGGAGCTCGACGGCCACCGGCTGGTCAGGCTCGCCGACGGCAGGGCCATCCGCGCCCGCTCGGTGCTGATCGCCACCGGCGCGCGCTACCGCAGGCTGGACGTGCCGCGGCTCGAGGAGTTCGAGGGCAGCAGCGTGTACTACGCCGCCACCGAGATTGAGGCGCGGATGTGCCGCAACGATCCCGTGGTGGTGGTCGGCGGCGGCAACTCCGCCGGGCAGGCCGCGGCGTTCCTGGCCGCCCACGCCGCCGAGGTGCGCCTGCTGATCCGCCACGGCGACCTGGGCCGCGACATGTCCCGATACCTGGTCGACCAGATCGAGCGGACGCCCGGCATCGAGGTGCTGCGCCACACCGAGGTGCGTGAGCTGCTAGGCGACGATTCGCTGGAGGCGGTGGTGGTCGAGGACAACCGGACAGGAGAGCGCCGCCGGCGCGACGCGCGCTCGCTGTTCGTGTTCATCGGCGCGGAGCCCCACGCGCGCTGGCTCGCCGACCAACTCGCGCTGGACGACCGGGGATTCATCCTGACCGGCGCCGATACCAGGACCGACGCGGACGATCCACTGTGGCTCGCGGCCGGCCGCCAGCCGCTGCCGCTGGAGACCAACCGGCCGGGCGTGTTCGTGGCCGGCGACGTCCGCAGCGGCTCAATCAAGCGGGTCGCCTCCGCCGTCGGCGAGGGCGCCATGGCGGTGCAGTTGGTGCACGAGTATCTCGAGCGGGTCGGCGGCGACGCCGCTGGACGGGTCGCCCCGGTCGACAGGAGGTGAACCGATGTCGGTGATGGGTGTCGCCAAGTTCGAGCGGTTCTTCCGCGCCGCCGCGAGCCTGGACGTGGACAAGGACGACCTGCGCCGCCACAACGACTTCGTTGGGCAGAAGGTCTATGACCTGCTGCTCATCGGGCAGGCGGCCGCCAGGTTCAACCTCCGCGACGTCATCGAGGTCTGGGACCTGCCGGTCACCAAGGGGTTGCAGGAGAGCATGGACCGCTTCGAGGAGCTGGATGAGGCGGTCGAGCTCCAGCCGATCCTCGACGCCGTGGCCGCGCGCGGACCGCTGGACCTCGCGCTCGGGGTCGACACCGAGGCGCGGCTGCCGACCGTCGCCGGCGGCGTGAGCGTCGCGCTGGCCCAGGCCCTGAAGCTCATCGACCCCCGCTCGAAGAACCCGTCCAGTCAGCACTGGGAGCGCGCCCTCCAGCTCTTCGACCTGCTGCTGTAGGCGCGGAGCAGCCGCTGGGCACGAGCTCGCCGGCCAGCGGCCCGCTCCGGGTTACGGCTCGGGCCTTGCAGATCAGAGCCGGCGACGCGCACGGGCGTACTCCTCCCCGACGACGGCGCAGTCATCGCACTGGCTACCTGTGAGGCAACCGCGGACTCGTATACCCCAATATCCCGGTCCACCAGTCGCCCGGGTGGGGTGGCGCGGCCGTGGGGTAGGCAGTGCGCCAGAGATTTGCCAGAAACCGCACCACATATGACCTCGCGGCACACTACGGCACCGCGCCCAGCAGCACCCGCCACCTGCGGAGACGTGGTGCCCCGCCGAGTGCCGTAAGGTCTGGTGCGCTGGCCGCCCTGGGCTCACACGGCAGAGGTCACAGGTCCGCGGCTTGGCAGTGCCGCAGGTGCGCCGGCCACCTCGAGCTTGCCGGAGGTGAGAATCGCGAGCGGCCGGTCGGCACCGAGGTGGCCGGCGAGCCAGGCCGGGGGTGGCAGGCAGCAGACGGGCAGCAATCGACGCTCGGAGGAACGCGAACAGGCGCGGAGAAATCCTAACGGATCAGGGGTTGCGCTTCGATGCGACAGCGGTATCTACCTGCACGTTTCCCACGATCCTTCACTTACCTTGCAGTCTCGAATTACATCAATGTGATTTCCAAGCAGATCTCGCACGGAGGAAGTCAGGGGTTCAAATCCCCTCACCTCCACCCCACGGATGACCAGCGGAAACGCTGGTCATCTTTATGTTCCGTATCTCGCGGCGCCACGGCACGGCGGATGAGAACGCCGTACTACC
>DASVXQ010000171.1:0-2536 GCA_036392615.1 Actinomycetes bacterium
ACGCGACGCCACCGTCACCAACCACCCTCGGGGATTCGCCGGCCACCCCTGCACCGGCCACTGGGCCGTGGCCGCCACCAGCGCCTCCTGGACGGCGTCCTCGCAGGCGTCGAAGTGGCCGTAGCGGCGCACCAGCGCACCGAGCACCTCCGGGACCAGCCGCCGGACGGCCCGCCAGTCGGTCACGGCTCGACGTTGGCCTCGTGCATGAGTGGCCGGACCTCGACGCCCCAGTAGCGCGCCGCCGGGTTGCGAGCCGCGATCTCCAGGGCCCGTTCCCGGCTGTCACAGTCGACGATCGTGAAGCTGCCCAGGTACTCCTTGGCCTCGGCGTAGGGGCCGTCAGTCACCACCGGCGTCCCGCCGGTGACCCGTACCACCTTGGCGTTCACCTGGTCGGCCACGCCATAGGCGCCGACCAGCTCACCCGACTCGAACAGCTCCTGGTTGAGCGCATCGGTCTCGCGGATGATCTCGGCGAAGGTCTCCGCACCCACCGAGCTGAAGGCTTCCTCGTTGCCGTAGATCAGCAGCATGTACTTCACAGCTCGCTCCTCTCTCACTGCTCCGGCTGGACCGGTCCGACCAGGTCGCCGCTGGCGCCGCGATCGTCCAGCACCAGCTTCGACCGCCCGGTGACGGTGTAGCGAATGTGGGTGACCTCGGGCGCCTCGACGACCCGGGTCGGGACCAGCTCGATGCCGTCGTCGGCGCCGAGGCCGAGGCTGGGGTCGAACAGGCGCTGGCCGTCGCCCAGCAGCACCGGGGCGATGTGCAACTCAAGCTGGTCGAGTAGCCCGGCGGTCAGCACCTGGCGCAGGAGCTCCCCGCCGCCGGCCACCGCCACGTCCTTGCTACCGGCGGCGTCCCGGGCCAGCTCGATGGCCCGCTCGAGTCCTTCGGTGACAAAGGTGAAGGAGGTGCCACCCTGGCGTTCGAGCACGTCCCGGGGACGGTGGGTGACGACGAACACCGGGGCGTGGAACGGCGGCTCCTCGCCCCAGGGGACCTCGCCGGCGTCGAACATGCGCCGGCCCATGACATAGGCACCGGCCGCCGCGAACGTCTCCTCGATGATCTCCGAGTTGATCGAGTGCTCGCCGCCGGCGAAGCCCTGCCGCTCGCGCCAGGCCATGGCGTCGACGACCCAGCGCGTGACCCGGAAGAAACCGGGCGCTTCGGGGCCCCGCATCCAGCCACTCATGTCCTTGGGCCCCCGTGTGTCCCGCGGTCCGGTGTAGAAGCCGTCGAGGGACACCGACATCTGGGCGGTCACCTTGGTCATCGTTCGTGCTCCTCTCGTGTTGGCGGCCCCCTTGGCCGCCGGTGCCCATGAGTCGGAGCCGACCGCCCGTTCTCGACACGCGCCGACGAGAAATCCGAGGAGAAGTCCCGCAAATCCCTTTCCACGAGCGGTCCGGACTGGCGGCCGGTCCATGCTCCGAGGAGGCGGTTATGGGCTTGGTACAGCGGTTTCAGACCTACGGAGAGGGCGGGATTCGAACCCGCGATGGAGCGTGAACCCCATACTCGCTTAGCAGGCGAGTGCCTTCAGCCACTCGGCCACCTCTCCCTGCGGTCCAGCGATTCTAGATATTCAGCCAACCGCCGCCTACGTTTGAGGGGTTCGGGGCTTGGTGAGCATCAAACACATGAGGTCCGCTCCGCTGCTCGAGGTGCCCACGCCGCCCGGCCCGGACCAGCCTATGCCCGGCCAGCCGGACGGGCCCGGCGTGCCCGATCCCGAGCCCTCGCCCGTCCCCGATCCGGTGGAGCCCGACGTACCCGATCCGGCGCCAGACCCCGAGCAGCCGGAGCCGCCTGGGCGTCCAGACGTGCCCGAGACCGATCCCAAGGGCCCGGAGACCCGCACGCAACCGCCGATCCGGCTGCATTGATCTCCCGCCCCGCCGGGTAAAGGAGAATGCTGGGGTACGGCCCCGTTCCTTCGCAGGCGAAAGCGACGAGATTCGACATGGCTACAGATCTCGAGACGACGCACCCCCGAGTCCAAGCGCTGATCGAGCGCGGTGAGGAGGAAGGCTGCGTGAACCTTTCTGAGCTGAGCGAGCTCGCAAGTGAGCTCGACATGGACGACGACCAGACCACCCAGCTCCAGGATCTCCTGGAGGGTCGCGGCATCGAGGTGAGCGACGACTGCGGCCGGCGTGAGGCAGAGGTGACCCGCTATACGAACGACGAGCTCGCCGGGCAGACCACCGACGCACTCCAGCTCTTCCTGAACGAGATCCGCAAGTACCCGCTGCTGACCGCGGCGGAGGAGGTCGACCTCGCGAAGCGCATCGAGCGCGGCGACATGGAGGCGAAGGAGCGGATGATCAACTCGAACCTGCGCCTGGTCGTGTCGCTCGCGAAGAAGTACCAGGGTCAGGACCTGGCGCTCCTCGACCTGATCCAGGAGGGCATCTTCGGGCTCATCCGCGCGGCCGAGAAGTTCGACTGGCGCCTGGGTTACAAGTTCTCGACGTACGCGACCTTCTGGATCCGTCAGGCGATCCAGCGCGGGGTCGCGAAC
>DASVXQ010000172.1:0-12397 GCA_036392615.1 Actinomycetes bacterium
CGTGCAGTACGCCCAGGGCTTCTCGGTCAACGTCTCCAACCGGCAGACCACCACGCGCAGCTACCACTGGGGCCGGGAGCTCTCCGACCTGCTCGGCAACCGCGAGTTCGTGATCGACACCTCGCGCAACGGCCTCGGCCCACCGCCGGACGAGCCCGGCCGCGCCGACGAATGGTGCAACCCGCGGCACCAGGCCCTCGGGGAGCCGCCCACCACCAGGACGCCGCCCGGCGGCCTCGGCGCGCTGCTGTGGATCAAGCCGCCCGGCGAGTCGGACGGCATCTGCGGCGGCGAGCACACCTACCTGTTCTCCCCCACCCAGGCGCGCCGCCTGATCGCCGAGAGCCCCCGCGTGCCGCCGTCCTACCGGCAGCTGGCGATGCAGAGGTGAGGGACGGCCCGCCGGCGCCTCGGGGCCAGCGCACGGCGGGCCGTCCGCGGGCGGTTCCCCCGGTCCACCCGCCTCACTTCCTGTGACGGCTTCGCCGGCCCGGCATCACGCGGGATCTTCGGGATCGCCGGACGGGGCGTCCCGCAGCTCCATGAACCCGCGCAGGGCCATCTCGAAGGTGGCCAGCGCCTCGACCAGGAAATCGGACGCGGCCCCGGCGATGTCCTCGAGCTCGTCGGCGCCGCGGTGCGACCTGAGGACCTCCAGCAGCACCAGGTGGTGGATCCGCGCGAGGTCGAGCATGCTCAGCCGCTCGCGCATCGCCCGCCGGCCCAGCTCGTAGGCCTCCTGGAGCACCGGCTCGCTCCGTTCGGCCAGGTAGCGCAGGAACACCGGAGCGTAGTCCCGCTGGAAGCGCTCGCGGTCCCGGCCGCTCACCGCCCCTCCACGCGCTCATGCAGCAGGCGCTCGAGCTGCTCCAGGCCCTCCTCGAGGTCCAGCGCGGTGTGGACGCGCTCCAGCTGCGTGCCGAGGCGCACCATCGCGAAGGCGACCGCCGGCTGGATGCCGACGATCACCGTCTCCGCCCCGCGCAGCCGGGCCATGTGGGCGAGGTTGGCCAGGGTGCGGGAGCCGAACGAATCCAGCACGTCGAGGGCGGCCACGTCGATGATGATGCCCTTGGCACGGTGCTGGCCGATCTGCTCCACGAGGTCCCGCTGGAACCGCACGATCTCCTCGTCGTCCAGCGCCTCGTGGATCGAGGCGATCAGGTAGTCGCCCTGCCGCAGGATCGAGACGAGCATCCGCCGACCACCTAGCTCCGGCGCTCGTCCGGCTCGGCGTTGATCACCTTGAAGCCCAGCAGGCGCTCGGCCTCCTCCACACCGCCCTGGAGGTCACCCACGGTGTTCATCTTGCCGAGGTCCACGCCGATGGTGACCAGGGTCTGGGCGATCGTGGGCGACAGCCCGGTGACGATCACGCTGGCGCCCATCAGCCGCGAGGCGTCCACCGTCTGCACCAGGTGGTTGGCCACCGACGCGTCGAGGTCAGGGACGCCGGTGACGTCGATCACCACCACCTTGGCCCGGCTGGTCCGGATCCCGGCCAGGAGCTGCTCGGTGAGCTGCTGAGCCCGCTGCTCGTCGAGCACGCCGATGATCGGCAGGATCAGGATGCGCTCGCGCACCTGGAGGACTGGGGTGGACAGCTCCCGGATGGCCTCCTGCTGCTGGCGGATGATCCGCTCGCGCTCCCGCACGAAGCTGACCGCCACGGTGTTGGCGATGCGGTTGGCCGCCGGCTCGTACGCGTCCAGCACCTCATTCAGCAGGTCGAAGTCCTTGCGGTACTTGTCGAACAGCGAACGGGCCAGCACGTCGCGCAGGAGCAGCACGATCCCGAGGACCTCGTAGGTCTCGACCCCTCTGGGGATGATCCGCTCGGACAGGTCGGTCGCGTAGGCCTGCAGCGCCTCCATGCTGCCGGTCTCGAGCACCTCGACGTAATTGTCGTAGACGCCGGTGGCCATCGAGAAGATCTCCTCGTCCGTCATGGCCGACAGCAGGTGCGCGCTGGTGATCCGGGCGGCCCACTGCTTGCGCAGCTCGGTGCGGTTCTGCCGCAGGTGCGTCACCAGCTCGGGGAGCAGGTGCTGGTCCCGCTCGCGCGTCTCCTGCACCACCGGAACCTCCGGGATCTTCTCGTTCATCTCGACCCCCGTCGTCGCGCGGCCGTCAGCGGCCGCCAGGTCGCCACTTGATCATGATCACCGTCGTGCCGACGCCCACCTCCGAGCGGATGTCGAACTCGTCCATCAGCCGCCGGCAGCCCGGCAGGCCGAGCCCCATCCCGCCGTATCCGCTGTAGCTGTCGTGCAGCGCGCGCTCGAGGTCCGGGATCCCCGGACCGGAGTCGCGCGCAACCACCATCACGCCCTGCCGGTCATTCTCTCCGACCAGGCTGACCACGAGCTCGCCGGGGCTCGCGAACATCACGATGTTGCGGGCGATCTCCGAGATGGCGGTGGCGATCAGGGTGAGGTCGGTCGCGGAGAACCCGGCCTGCCTGGCCAGCTCGCGGCCCTGCTTGCGCGCGGTGATCACGTCGGCGTCGGAGCGGATCGGGATGCGGACCTCGCCTTCCACCTCGGCAGTCTTCCGCCGGTCGAGCAGCGGCTCGCTCAGCGCCGCGCACCAGTCGCAGCTGAGCAGGTGCTGTCCGGCGTCGAGGTCGCGCTGGCGCCGCCGGTCGCCGGCGGAGATGGCCAGCAGGACCGGGCGGCAGCGGGGCGTCGGCGGCTCGCTCTGCTCCAGCGCAAGCAGGTACTCGACGCGCAGCTTGGCGCGGGTGCGGCCGAGCTGCGTGGCGATCGCGCCAGGCGTGGACCGGCGGCTGGCCGCCAGCGAGCTGGTGTCCTCGCCCTGGACCACGTGGGCGACCAGCGTGTCGCGCTCCTCGGCCGGCAGCCGCTCGAGCGCTGCGCTGAGCGCCTCGCTCTCCTCGCGGCGCAGCAGCTCGCTCTCGGGAAGCTCCGGCTCGCGCGGGTCGACCAGCCGGTGGGCGTGGCGCCGGTTGCGGCTCTCGCTCTCGGCCAGCGAGGCGACCAGGTTCCGGGCGGTCACCACCGCGTACGGGGCGAGCGTGCGCGGCTCGAGGCGACGCCTCGCCTCCATCACGCGGGTCAGCGTCTCCTGCACCAGGTCGTCGACGACGTGCCGGTCGCGGATGCGGGCGGCGATGACCCGTCGCACCACCGGGGACAGCGCGACGACCTCGCCGTGGTCGGACGCACCAGCCGGCTCAGCAGCACGCAAGTCCAATCCTTCCGAGGTGCAGGAGGCGGAGAAGCGGGCGTCGGTTCGCGTGGTCGCTCCGATCCTTCAACCTATACCGCTACCAGACCTCGGCGTGTTACAGGAGCAGGCTTCCCAAACCCGGCACGTCGTGGCGCCGGCGCCGGCGCGGGCGTCAGTAGCTGAAGGTGGTCGCGCCCTCGTCGCCGATCCACTGCCACATCGGCACCGTGCCACCCAGCTCAGCATGGTCGATGAGCTGGGCCTTGTCGAGCTTGCGGGCGTCGAAGCAGATCGGGCAGACCAGGTAGCTGCCGCCCGCCTTGTCGTACCGGCCGACCAGGTCGGCCAGTGGCGGGCAGCCGTCGCACGCCACCCCCGTGGCGACGCCCTCCAGCGCCAGCCGCGTCGCCTCCTTGGTGAGGAACATCAGCGTCGGGCGGCCCTGCTCGGCCGCGCCGACCGCGACGAGGAAGGCCACCGTGACGCGCTCGGGATCCTCCAGCCCGGTGGTCAGACTGACGACAGCCTTTCCGGCCATGGCTACCTCCTCAGGAGTGGGTGCCTCGACCCGGGCAGCGTAGGAACCGGCGCCACGGCGAGCATGCGGGAATCTACGGGGTTTTCGGCCCAGCAGCCGGCGAGGGCCCGCCTCCGCCGTGGCCCACCGGTCACCTTCACCGGCCCGCTGCCCCAGAGCCCTGACGCCTAGCGCGTCTGCCACTCGGTCTGGATCGGCGGGGGCTGCACCAGCGTCTGGAAGACCGTGCAGTAGCGCTCGGTCTTCTCGGCGAGCGCGTCGAGCTGCTCGCGGGTCGCCTCGGGAGCCCGGACGTCGAAGCTGACGCGGATCTCCTGGAAGCCGGCCGGCACGTCCCTGGCGACGCCGAGGGTGCCGCGCAGGTCGAGGTCGCCCTCCACGGTCACCTCGATCCCCTCGACCGGAAGGCCCAGCGCGGTCGCCACCATCTGGCAGGTGAGCTGCGCGCACGCGGCCAGGGCGCCCAGCAGCAGGTCGCCCGAGCACGCCGCCGTGCCGGCACCGCCGACGCCGCCGTGCGCCTGCGCCTCATAGACCGCCCGTCCCAGGTCCACCGAGCACGCGATCGGCACCTCACCCTGCGCGCCCCGAGCGCGCAGGGTGATCCTGGCGGCATCCGGCTCGGCCCGGTAGCGCTCCTTCAGCGGCCGCTGCAGCTCGCGCAGGTCCACGTCAACCTCCTCGCCCGTCGATGCGCTGACGCTATACCCCAGGTGGCCGGCAGCCCAGCCCGAGCCGCCCCGGCACCCCGCCACGCGAATCATCCGTTTCCATCGAAGGACGAACAATCCACCGGTAACGCACAGGCATCCGAATTCGCTCTCCCCGGCAGGGGCACCTCCACGCTCTGGAGCCAAGGAGGACGCAGCGATGCGATTGGCGCGCGAGACCCGGATCACGGCGGCGAGAGGCGGCACGCTCGCGCTGCTGATCACGCTTTCCCTGCTGTGCACCAACCTCAGCGGACGTGCCGGTTCGGCGCCGGCGCCCGGCACGGCGTTCGTCCGGGTGAACCAGGTCGGCTACCCGCTGGCCGCCTCGAAGCGTGCCTACCTGATGGCCAGCGGAGCGGAGGCCGGCGCCACCTTCACCGTCAGGAACGCCGCGGGCGCGACGGTCCTCTCCGCGCCGATCGGCCCGAACCTCGGCTCCTGGAGCCCGGCGTACCCGAACGTGTTCGCGCTCGACCTCGACTCGGTGAGCACGGCGGGCACCTACACGATCTCGGTGAACGGCCCGATCCCGGCCTCCTCGCCGAGCTTCCGGATCGACAGCGGCCCCGGCGTGTACGGCGGCGCGCTGGCGAACGCGCTGGCCTTCTACCAGACCGAGCGCGACGGGCCGAACTTCATCGCGTCGCCGCTGCGGACGGCCCCGGCGCATCTCAACGACCAGAACGCGATGACCTACCTGACGCCGCACGCGAACTCGGCCGGCCGGTTCTCCGGCGACCTCACCCCGCTCGGGGTCCGGATCGACGCCTCGGGCGGCTGGTGGGACGCGGGCGACTACATCAAGGGCAAGGAGACCCTCGGCTACGCCACCGCGTTGCTGCTGTCCGGCGTGCGCGACTTCCCCACCCAGATGGGCGCCGGCGCGACCGCCTCGAACTTCACCGCAGAGGCCAAGTTCGGGACCGACTGGCTGCTCAGGATGTGGGACGACCCGACGCGGACCTTCTACTACCAGGTCGGCATCGGGAGCGGGAACGCCAAGACCATCGGCGACCACGACATCTGGCGGCTGCCCCAGGCCGACGACACCTTCGGCGGGAGCGACCCGCTGTACCGCTACATCCGCAACCGTCCGGTGTTCCGCGCGGGCGAACCGGGGTCGCTCATCAGCCCGAACCTGGCCGGGCGGGATGCCGCCGTGTTCGGCCTGTGCTTCCAGGTCTTCAAGACCAGCGACCCGGCATTCGCCAACCGCTGCCTGCTCGCTGGCGAGCACATCTTCGACCTGGCCAACACCAACCCGACCGGGGACCTCACCACCTACGTCCCGTTCAGCTTCTATCCGGAGACCGAGTGGCACAGCGACCTCGAGCTGGGCGCGGTGCAGCTGTACTCCGCCGTGACGAGCGGCGGCCTGCCGGCCGGGCTGCCCCACACCGACCCGAGTTTCTACCTGCAGCAGGCGGCCCACTGGGCGAAGCAGTACATCAACAGCCCGGACGACGCCGCCGACACCCTCAACCTCTACGACGTGAGCGGCCTGGCCCACTTCGACCTCCACCGCGCGATCGGGCAGGCCGGCAACCCGGCCGGCCTGGAGGTCACCCAGGCCGAGCTGGTCGCCGACCTGAAGAAGGCACTCGACGGGGCGCTGGCGCAGGGCGCCACCGACCCGTTCGGCTTCGGCTTCCCCTGGGCGACCTGGGACACCACCTCGCACGGCGCCGGCCTGGCAGTCATGGCCAGCGAGTACGACCAGCTCACCGGCACCAGCGCCTACGCGGCACAGAGCGCCCGCTGGCTCGCCAACATCCTCGGCGCCAATGCCTGGGGGTCGTCCTTCATCATCGGGGACGGCAGCACCTTCCCGCACTGCCCCCACCACCAGGTCGCCAACCTGGTCGGCTCGCTCGACGGCACGGCCCCGGTGCTGCGCGGCGCCGCGGTGGAGGGCCCCAACGGCACCCTCTACCGGGGCTTCCAGACCGGCATGCGCAACTGCCCGCCGGACGACAGCGACGCGTTCGCGCCGTTCAACGGCACCGCCAAGTTCAAGGACGACATCGAGTCGTTCTCCACGGTCGAGCCGGCGGTCGACCTGACCGCGACCAGCCCACTGGCCTTCGCCCGCCAGGCAGCCGGCCTGCTCTGAGCGCTCCGAGAGGGGAGACCCAGCATGCGGCGAGCCCTGGTCGTCCTCCTGGCGGCGGCGATTGCGGCCCTCTGGGCCTGTGTGGCGGTACCCGCCAGTGCCGCGACGCAGACGATCGTGACCATCGGCTTCGACGACACCAACCTCGACCAGTACACCGCTGCCCGCCCGATCCTCCAGTCCCACGGCATGCACGCGACCTTCTTCGTCAACAGCGGCTTCGCCGACACCGCCGACCACATGACCTGGTCCCAGATCGCCGACCTGGCGGCCGACGGCAACGAGATCGGCGGCCACACCATCGACCACGCCAACCTGAAGCACCTCAAGGAGGCGGCGGCGCGGCACGAGGTCTGCGACGACCGCGCGGCCATCGCCAGCCACGGGCTCCAGCCGACCTCGTTCGCCTACCCGTTCGGCGGCTTCGACGCCGGCACGGAGGCGGTGGTCGCCGCCTGCGGCTACAACAGCGGCCGCGGCGTCTCCGGGGTCAACGACCGCAAGGTGTTCGCCGAGACGGTCCCGCCGCTCGACGCCTACGCCACCCGCACGCCGCCCAACCCGAAGTCGAGCACCACCCTGGCGACCATGGAGGGGTACGTGACCGCGGCGGAGCAGAACGGCGGCGGATGGGTGCAGTTCGTGTTCCACCACGTGTGCGACCACTGCGACGCCTACTCGATCACGCCCGCCGACCTCCAGGGCCTGCTCGACTTCCTCGCGCCCCGCGCCGCGAACGGCACCGTGGTCCGCACCACCCAGGAGGTGATCGGCGGCCCGTTCCAGCCGCCCGTGCCGGCGTAACGGGGCGGTCAGCCGGTGTGGGACCAGATCAGGCAGTCGTGCCAGGTGTCGTGCGCCGGGTCGTCGCTGGTCCAGGCTCGGCAGTGGCGGGGCAGGCGGCGCTCCAGCCGGTAGCCGGCCCGCCGCGCCAGCCGCAGCGACGGCGTGTTGTCGGGGTTGATCTCCAGCCAGATCCGCGACAGGCCCGCGCTGCCGTGGGCCCATGCCGTGAGCGCCTGGACGCCACGCAGGGCGATGCCGCGACGCCGATCCTCGGGCCGCACCCAGTAGGCCAGCTCGGCGCTGTGCGGGCCGTCCGGCATGAGGCCGAGCGCTCCGACCAGCCGGCCGCCGTCCAGCACTCCGACCGAGACCTGCCCGTGCCGGTCCGGGTCCCAGGCCCGCAGCGCCGCCCGCGCGTCCTCCAGCGAGTAGGGGCCGGCGGGGTGGGGACCCCACAGGGCACGGCCCGGCTCCGCCCGGGTGGCCTCCACCAGCAGCGCCGCGTCCTCGCCGGTGAGGGTGCGCAGGCGCAGGTCGCCGAGGTCCAGCTCCATCCGCCATTCCATGGCTGCCATTGTCGCGCCGATTCGCTGGCCGGTCGTGCTGGACGCCGTGGGGCACTCGGGACCGAAACGTATGCAATCTGAAATATGGTGGAAATTCAGAGCAAGCATGCTGATGCGGGCCGGCGGGCGCGCCGGCGACCTCCGAGACCCCGAGGTTCCGTTGAGCAGCATCATCAGCTTGCAGGGTATGCATGCCGCCACGGCGAGCACGGTCGGCTGGATCCGGCTGCGCGACCCTGGTCCCGAGTGCTTCTTCTGCGGCGAGCCCGCCAGCCTCTTCAAGCCGGTCGACCGTGGGCCTCGCAGCCGGGCCGGCCGGCTCTGGTGGTGCCCTCCCTGCGACACCACCTGGCAGACGCCGTAGCAGGCGGCGGCGCTTGGCCGCGGCCGCGCCGGTCCGTGGCGTCCCCTGGTGCCGTGCGGTGGATGGCTGCCTTACCCTGGGCCAGATGACCACCGAGCTGACGCTGCTGCCGCGCGTGGCGTACCGCGACCAGGAGATCACCAGCCCCCGGCTGCGTGGCCTGCTCGCGCTGCTCGCGGGCGACCTGCGCCTGGGCGCCAGCACCGCCAGGCTGGTGGAAGGGCTCTGGCCGGAGGAGCAGCCGGAGAACCCGTCCAAGGCGCTGCAGATCCTGGTCTCCCGCGCGCGGGCGCAGCTCGGCGCCGACCTGATCGCCAGGACGCCGACCGGCTACCGCCTGGCGTTGCGCGACGACCAGGTCGACACCTCCGCCGTGCTGCTCAGCGCGTCCGCCAGCGCGCAGCGTGCGCGCGCCGGCGACCACGCGGCCGCGCTCGCCCACGCCGAGGCGGGTCTCGCGCTGTGGCAGGGCGCCACCGGCGGCGACGGTGCCGCCGATGACCCGGTGTCCGCCCTGCGCGAGGAACGGGCCTCGGCCCACCGGTCCCTGCTGCGCGCCCGCGCGCTCGCGCTGTCGCGGCTGGGCCGCCACGCCGAGGCGGCCGAGGCGCTCACCGGGCTGGCCGTCGAGCGCACGCGGGACGAGGAGGTCCTGCTGGAGCTGCTGCGCAGCGAGGCGGCGACCGCTGGGCCGTCGGCCGCGCTGGACAGGTACGAGGCGTACCGCCGCTCGCTGCGGGACGAGCTCGGCAGCGACCCCGGGCCCGCGCTCCAGGCCCTGCACCAGCAGCTCCTCCAGGGCAGCTCGCCGGCGGTCCGGCACGGCGTCGAGCACGAGCCCAACCCGCTGCTCGGCCGTGACGACGACATCGCCGCGGTGTCGGACCTGCTGCGCAGCTCGCGGGTCACCTCGATCGTCGGCGCGGGCGGCCTGGGCAAGACGCGCCTCGCGCACGCCGTCGGCCGCCGGGCCGAGCAGCGGGCGGTGCACTTCGTCGCGCTCGCCGCGGTCACCCGCGACGACGAGGTGGCCAGCGAGGTCGCCGCCGCGCTCGGCGCCGGCGAGTCGCGGCGCGCGCCGGTCGGCCAGCTCGCCGTCCCGACCGACGTGCTCGCCGGCATCGCCAGCGCGCTCGGCCCCGGGTCCGCCCTGCTGGTGCTGGACAACTGCGAGCAGGTCCTGCGCGGCGCCGCCGACCTGGTGCACGCGCTGGTGTCGATGACGCGCGACCTGCGCGTGCTGACCACCAGCCGCGCGCCGCTCGGCCTCTCCTCCGAGTCGGTCTACCCGCTGCCGGAGCTGGACCTGCCGACCGCCGTGGAACTGTTCGAGCAGCGTGCCCGGGCGGCCCGCCCCGGCGCCGACCTGCCCGCCGCCCTGGTGGAGGAGGTGTGCCGCCACCTCGACGGGCTCCCGCTGGCGGTGGAGCTGGCGGCGGCGCGGGTGCGGGTGCTGTCGGTCGCCGAGATCGCCGCCCGCCTTCAGGACCGGTTCGCGCTGCTGCGCGGCGGGCCGCGCGACGCGCCGGAGCGGCACCAGACGCTGCAGGCCGTGGTGGACTGGAGCTGGAACCTGCTCGAGCCCGCCGGGCAGGCGGCGATGCGCGCGCTGTCGGTCTTCCCCGGCGGGTTCACCGCCGACGCCGCGCGGTGGCTGCTCCCCGGGGAGGGCACCGCGGACGTGCCGACGGTCCTCGAGGATCTGGTCGACCAGTCGCTGCTCCAGGTGGTGGACACCCCGACGGGCACGCGGTTCCGGATGCTCGAGACGGTGCGCGAGTTCAGCACGGCGCAGCGGGACGCGGCCGGCGAGACCGGCCGGGCGGTCGACCGCTTCCTGTCGTGGGCGCGCGGCTTCGGGATGGCCCACCACGACTCGGTGTTCGGCCCGGATCCGTTCTCGTCGATCGATCAGATCCGGGCCGAGCAGGACAACCTCGTCCAGGCGCTCCGCCTTGGGCTCGCCAACGCCGACGGCGCCACCGTCGCGGCGACCGCGGCCGTGCTCCAGGGCCTGTGGATCATGGAGTCCAACTATGCCCTGATGACCAGCCAGGCCGCCGCGATCGCCCGGGTGCTCTCGCACTTCGAGCCGAGCCCCGAGCTCCTCGAGATCACCCGGACGGTCCTGACCACTTGCGGCGCGTTCATGTTCATGACCCAGGGCCCCGGATGGATGCGCTCGCTGGCCGCGCTGCGCAGACTGCCGCCGGCGCCGCCGGACACCCTGGTCCGGGCCATCGCGATGGTGATCTCCGCCGCGGTCGGGCGCGGCTCGGCACTGGACGAGCTGTGCGACAGCGACCAGCCGCTGGTGGCCGGCCCCGCCAACGCCATCGCCAGCTATCTCTGGGAGAACGAGGGCGACCTCGACAACGCCCTGAAGGCAGCCGAGCGGATGCTCCAGGCGATCGAGGAGCAGAGCGTCCCGTGGCTGTGGGCGCTGGCCCACTGCCGGGTCGGCGAGCTGTGCCTCCAGCTCGAGCAGGGTGCCGAGGCGCAGCGGCATCTCCGGGCGGCGCTGCCGGTGCTGGAACGGCTGCATGCCTGGTCGGACCTGGTCGGCCTCTGGTGGTGGATGGTGCTCACCAGCCTCCAGACCGGCGACGTCGACGAGGCGGAGCGCTGGCTGGAGCAGGCCGCGCCCCACCCGGTGGACGAGCCGGTCGGCGCGCTCACCTACGGCCTCGGCGTGCGGGCCGAGATCCTGCTCGCACGGGGCGAGATCGAGGCCGGCCTGCGTCTCTGGCGACGGGCCGTCGACCTGCTGGACAACGCCCACGGACCGATCTTCGGCATCGACCTCGATCGTGACCAGGAGCCGTGGGTCCTCGAGGCCAAGGCCGTCGCGGTGGTCGCGCATGCGCAGCATGGCAGGCTCGAGACCGTCGGTGGGACCGTCGGCGAGCTGCCGCGGCTGCTGTCGACCATGCTCGCCGGTCCGGTCGCCAACCCGCCCTTGCTGGCGGCCTTCCCGATCTGCGGCGCGCTCCTGCTGGCAATCGCCATGGCGGACATCGACCGGGGGGCGCGGAGCGGCGACCCGGGCGCCGTCAGTGCCGGGGCGGGGATGATCGCCCTGGCGGAGCGGTTCCGCTACGTCAGGGCGTTCCAGCCGACCATGTCCTCGGCCCGCGCCCGCCGCGCGGCCGAGCGAGCCGACAGGTCGGCGTACGACGACGCGGTGTCGTCGTACGCCGACCTGGGTCCCGACGAGCTGCGGGCCGCGGCGCTGGCGGCGCTGCGGGCCCGCGAGCGGAGCTGACCTCGGTCACTTCGCGGGGTCGCGGTTGTAGAGCTTCAGCGCCCACAGGTAGCCGACCAGGGTGATGCCGGCGCACCAGGCGATGGCGATCATCGCGCTGTTGCCGATCGGGGTGCCCAGCAGCAGCCCCCGCACCGTCTCGATCATCGGCGTGAACGGCTGGTACTCGGCGAACCAGCGCAGCCCGGTCGGCATCGAGTCGGTCGGCACGAACCCGCTGCCGAGGAACGGCAGGAACACCAGCGGCATCGGCAGGTTGCTGGCCGCCTCGACGGTCTTGGTCACCATGCCGAGCGCGACCGTCAGCCAGGTGATCGCGAAGGTGATCATCGCCAGGACACCGGTCGCCGCGAGCCACTCGATCGGGCTGGCGTCGGACCGGAAGCCGATAGCCATGGCGACGCCGACCACGATCGCCAGGCTCAGCATCGTCTGAACCACGTTCGCGAGGACGTGTCCGGTCAGCACCGAGGCGCGGGAGATCGCCATGATCCGGAACCTCGCGATGATGCCCTCGGTCATGTCCATGGCGACCGAGATCGCGGTCCCCTGGGCGGCGGAGGCCACGGCCATCAGCAGGATCCCGGGCGTGACGTACTGGATGTAGGCGGCCCGGCCTCCGGTGGCGCCGCCGAGCCCCGAGCCGAGCGTGCCGCCGAAGACGTAGACGAACAGCAGCAGGAAGACGACCGGCATGCCGATCAGCATCAGCGTCATGGACGCGTACCGCAGCATGTGCTTGAGGTTTCGCCGCAGCATCGTGGCCGAATCGGCCGCGGCATAGGAGAGCGTGCTCATCAGGCGATTTCCTTTTCCTTGTCGGGCTGGCCGGTGAGGGCCAGGAAGACGTCGTCGAGGTC
>DASVXQ010000173.1:0-5406 GCA_036392615.1 Actinomycetes bacterium
TCGTCGCTGCCCTCGAAGGGCTGCTCCAGCAGGCAGGTCCTGCCGGCGATCGCGCCGTCCACGAACGCCTTGACGCCCGCCAGGCGCAGGCGGTGGGAGCCGATGCCGGTGCGCAGGCCGAGCCGGCGCAGGTGCTCGAAGTGGTCGTGCAGCAGCAGCATGTTGACCCGCATGCTGAGCTGCCCGCGCCGCTCCGCCTCCTGGAACAGCTCCAGCCCGGCGCCGTCCACCAGCGCGTCGCCGACCGAGGTCAGCCCGGCCGCGTGGAACAGCTCCAGCGCCGTCGCCAGGCCGCGCAGCCGGTCGGCCAGGCTGGTGGCCGGCATGGCGGCGAACACCCGGTCCATCGCCCGCTCGTAGACCACCCCGTTGAGGTGCCCGGCGCCGTCGCGACCGTAGGCGCCCCCGGACGGCGGCTCGCTGTGGTCGTCGATCCCCGCTGCCGCCAGCGCGGCGGAGCTGGCCACCGCCCAGTGGCCGGCCACCTGGACCACCAGCGTGGGACGGCCGCCGGTCACCCGGTCGAGCTCGTGGCGGTCCAGCGGCGTGCCGCCGCTGGTCTTGACGTGGTCGTAGCGGCTGCCGCGCACCCAGCCGCCGGGTGGCACCCTGGTGGCCTGCTCGGCCAGCGCGGCGCGGAGCTGCTCCGGCGAGCGCACCCGCTCGGCCGACAGGTCGAGGTGCAGCAGGTCCTCGGCGGTCATCGAGGGGTGCATGTGCGCGTCGTGGAAGCCGGGCACCACCACCCCGTCGCCGAGGTCGACCCGTTCGGCCTCGGGGAACCGGTCAGCCAGCGCGTCGGCCGTCCCGGTGGCCGCGATCCGGTCACCGACGGTGGCGAACGCATGCCGGTCGGGGCCGGTGTCGCCGGCCATCGAGTGCATCCGCCGGGCGCGGAAGATCCGCACCGGGTGCACCGCGGGCTCTGGCGGGGGCGTGGGGCCGCTCATGTGAGCGTGCCGCCAGGGACGGGCGGGGGGGCCGAACCCGCCCCTGGCGGCAACTCTGTCGCGCCGGCGTGACCTGCCCGGCGCGATGCTCTATGCGTCCGAGCCGGCAGCGATGGTCTCCTCGACCTGCTGCACGCGCTCGGCGTCGAACTCCTCGGCGACACGCTCGTCGTTGGCCATGAGGCTCTCGACGTCGACCTGCTCGAACCCGAGCACGCCCATCTTGGCGAAGGCATCCCTGACCTTCGGTCCGAAAAGTCCGATGTCGCGCAGCGTCGGCACGATGCGGCTGAAGAGCATGCTACGGAACTGCTGCAAGGTCTCGCTCTTGGAGACGTAATCGACGCATTCGTCGGCATCGAAGTCGAGTGTGCGCCATATCTCCTCGCCGGTAAAGCGATCCCGCATCAGCAGGCACGCCTCCACGCAGAATTCCTCGCGCTCGTCGCGCTCGGCCTGCGTGAGCTGGGGGTAGAGATCACGCAGCGCCAGGCGACCGAAGGCGACGTGCCGCGCCTCGTCCTGCATCACGTAGGCGTTGATCGCGCGGCCCAGGGGGTCCTGGGCGAGGTCGCGGATCACGCCGAACGCCGCCAGGGCGAGGCCCTCGATCAGCACCTGCATGCCGAGGTAGGTCATGTCCCAGCGGGAGTCACTGACCACGTCGTTGAGCAGGGCCTTCAGGTGGGGGTTGATCGGGTAGGCGAGCTCCAGCTTGTCGTGGAGGTAGCGGGAGTAGGCCTCGACGTGCCGCGCCTCGTCCATCACCTGGGTGGCGGCGTAGAACTTGGAGTCGAGGTCCGGCACCGTCTGCACGATCTTGGAGGCGCAGATCAGCGCCCCCTGCTCGCCGTGGAGGAACTGCGAGAACTGCCACGACGCCGTGTGCAGGCGTACCTGCGCCCGCTCGCGGTCGCCGAGCCGCTCCCAGGTCGGAGACCCGTAGATCGAGATCGCCTCGTCAGGGGTGCCGAGGGGGTCGTCCTTGTCCACCGCGTGGGACCAGTCGATCCGCTCGGCGGCGTTCCACTGCCGCTGCTTGCCCTTCTCGTACAGGTTGAGCAGCCGGTCGCGGCCCTGGTCGTACTCCCAGGAGAACGACGTGGTGCCGCCTCCGGGGACGTGCCAACCCGTTTCCTCGATGGGCAGGGTGTAGATGCGTGTGGTCACGATCTCCTCCCCAGGTCCGGCCTGCGCCGCGGGCAGGACCGGTGCCCATGCTGGTATTGCTGTTCGATTACCCGATCGGCGCGAGGGTACGGGACGCTGTTACGCGACGTCAAACAACGCGTCACACGAAGTCTGCTAGGCTCCCCCGATGGCCACGAGCAGCCGAATCGAGCTCCGCGACCGCCACCGGAGGCGCCGAGCCGCGGCAGAGCGCCAGATCCTCGAGGCGGCGGACAAGCTGCTGCGTGAGCGTCCCTACCGGGACCTCACCGTGGACGACGTGATGGCCGCGGCCGGGCAGTCGCGCACCGCCTTCTACCGGCACTTTCGGGACCGCCAGGACCTGGTCATCCGGCTGCTCAACGACCTCGGCGCCGAGATGTTCGAGCTGGCCGCGGCCTGGCTGGTCGGCACCGGCGACCCGCTGGTCGAGGGCCGCGACGCCACCGCCCGCCTGGTGCAGGCATGGGCCAGCAACGGCCCGCTGCTGCGGGCGATCAGCGAGGCGGCCAGCTACGACGAGGAGGTCGAAACCGCCTACCGCGCGCTGGTGCAGGTGTTCATCGACGCCAGCGCCGGGCGGCTCGAGCGCGAGGCGGCGAGCTTCGGGGTCCCCCACGCCGACGTGCGCGAGACCGCCATCGCGCTCTGCTGGATGACCGAGCGGTACCTCAGCGTCACCTTCGCCACCCCCGACGCCGGCGACCCGGCCGTCGCCACCGAGGTGCTGCACGCCATCTGGATGCGGGCCGCCTACCGCCTCGAACCCGCCCGATAGCGCCAGAGGAGACCGATGCGCGCAGCCACCATCCAGGACGGCAAGCTCGCCGTCGTCGAGCACCCCGATCCCAGCCCCGGCCACGGCCACCTGCTGGTACGCGTCCGCGCCGCCGGTCTGAACGGCGCCGACCTGCACCAGCTCAGAGGCGGCTACCCCGCGCCGCCCGGCAGCCCCCAGGACATCCCCGGGCTCGAGCTGGCCGGCGAGGTCGCCGCGATCGGCCCCGGCGTGCTCGGCCACCAGCCGGGCGACCGCGTCATGGCGCTGGTGGGCGGCGGCGCCCAGGCCGAGCTCGCGCTGGTCCACGAGCGGCTCGTCAGCCCGGTGCCGGAGACCGTCACCTGGCCGGCGGCCGGCGGCTTCCCTGAGGTGTTCACCACCGCGCACGACGCGCTGTTCAGCCAGTGCGGGCTCCGGGCCGGCGAGCGGGTGCTGGTCCACGGCGCCGCCGGCGGGGTCGGCACCGCCGCCGTGCAGCTCGCCGCCAACGCCGGAGCGCTGGTCACCGCCACCGTGCGCAACCCCGAGCACCACCGGGCGGTCGCCGACCTCGGCGCCGAGCGGGTCGTGCTGCCCGAGGAGATGGGCGACACCGGCCCCTTCGACGTCATTCTCGAGCTGGTCGGCGCACCGAACTTCCCTGCCAACTTCGACGTGCTCGCCCAGGGCGGCAGGATCTCCATCATCGGCACCGGCGCCGGCGGCAGGATCGACCTCGACCTTCGCCAGCTAATGGCGCGCCGCGCCAGGCTGTTCGGCTCGACGCTGCGCTCGCGCCCGCTCGAGGAGAAGGCCACCGCCGCCCGCCGCATCGAGACGCACGTGCTACCCGCGCTCGCCGCCGGCCGCATCCGCGTCCCGGTCGCCGCCACCTACCCGCTGGACCAGGTCGAGGAGGCCTACGAGCGCTTCCGCGCCGGCGGCAAGCTCGGCAAGATCGTCCTCGAGGTGTAGGCGGGGACTCCTCCACCCGCCTACCCGCCCCTCACCGTTCCTTCCGGCCCTTCGCCTCCGCTCAGGCGTGGGTGGCGCCGGGGACGCCGCCGGCGTGGGCGGCCTCCACCTTGGCGCGGACCTGGCGCTTCAGCCGCGACAGGATGGCGGCGATGCCTCGCAGCCGCAGGGGGGACACGACCTGGTCGAGACCCATGGAGGTGTAGAAGGTCTCGGGGGTCGCCAGCACATCCTCCGCGCTGGAGCCGTTGAGCCCCTCGTAGAGGATGCCGGCGAACCCGCGGGTCGTCGGCGCCTCCGGCGGCGCGTCGAAGTACAGCTCCACCGCGCCGTCCTCGCGCAGCTCCGTGGCCACGAAGAACGGTGTCTGGCACTCGTGGACCTGCTCCAGCGCGTCCCGGTTCGCGGCCAGCTCCGGCGGCAGCGGCGGCACCTTGCGCGAGTAGTCGAGCAGCGCCTCCAGGCGCAGGTCGCCGGGCAGGTCGGCGAACTCCTCGACGATCTCCTCGAGGCGCTCGGGAAGTGCGGTCCCACTCATGTCTGGGTGACCGGCGCGCGTGTCGCCGCCTCCCGCTCGATCGGCACCCGCACCGCGTTGCCCCACTCGACCCACGAGCCGTCGTAGTTGCGGACCCGCTGGAAGCCGAGCAGCTGGCTGAGCACGAACCAGGTGTGGCTGGACCGCTCGCCGATGCGGCAGTAGGCGATCACGTCGTCGCTCGGGTCGAGCCCCAGCTCGCCCTGGTACAGGGCACGCAGCTCCTCGGCGGTCTTGAAGGTGCCGTCGTCGTTGGCCGCCTTCTTCCAGGGGACGTTGCGCGCGCCGGGGACGTGCCCGCCGCGGATCGCGCCCTCCTGCGGATAGTCGGGCATGTGCAGCAGCTCGCCCGAGTACTCCTGCGGCGAGCGCACGTCGACCAGTGGCCTGGACGCCTTGACGTGCGCCAGCACGTCCTCCTTGAAGGCGCGGATGTGGGTGTCGTCGCGCGGCACCACCGGGTAGGCCGCCCGCTCGCGCTTCGGCGCCTCGGTGACCAGCGGCCGCCCCTCCTGGATCCACTTCTGCCGGCCGCCGTCCAGCAGACGCGCGTCCGGGTGCCCGAACAGTGTCGTGACCCACAGCGCGTACGCCGCCCACCAGTTGAAGTTGTCGCCGTAGAACACGATGGTGGTCTCGCGGGTGATGCCGCGGGAGGCCATCATCTCGGCAAAGCGCTCGCTGTCGACGTAGTCGCGCATCACCGGGTCGTTCAGGTCCGCGTGCCAGTCGATCTTCACCGCGCCGGGAATGTGGCCCGTCTCGTACAGCAGCACGTCCTCGTCCGACTCGGCCACCACCACCTGCGGATCGTCGAGGTGGTCGGCCAGCCACTCGGTGGTGACCAGTCGCTCGGGATGGGCGTAGCCGCTCAGCTTGTCCGTCATTGTCTCCTCCTGCCAAGTGTCAACGTACAGACTACCCGCCCGCGCCCAAGCGTCCCCGCGGCACCCGGGGTGGCCCGTGGCACCCCGGGTGGGGCGCGGCGGTGCCCGGGGTGGGCGACGGCGCCG
>DASVXQ010000174.1:0-2173 GCA_036392615.1 Actinomycetes bacterium
CTACGAGCACCCCCAGCCGGACCTGCTGTCCCAGATCTACGACAAGCGCTGCCCCTGCTACGCGAAGGAACGCGCCACCCTCGCC
This sequence comes from Actinomycetes bacterium, assembly GCA_036392615.1. Lineage (GTDB taxonomy): Bacteria > Actinomycetota > CALGFH01 > CALGFH01 > CALGFH01 > DASVXQ01. Next base: position 86 of record DASVXQ010000174.1, read on the forward strand.
GACCTCCAACGCCGCGGCTGGAGCTACAACGACCAGGGCGTGAAGGTAGTGCGGGCAAGGCTGCGTGGCCGCGGAGTGGGCAATTCGTCGATCGTGGCTATTGAGTCCATTATCCGGACCGGTGAGCAGGTGCTACTCGATCAAGCCGGCAAGGAGGTTCAGCGAAAAGCGGCCTCTGGCCCAACCAAGATGACCTACGAGTTGGTTCGCGGCCCAGATGGTCGGTGGCGTGTCTCATTCACGATTGACGGATGGCTTGGGGGTTGAGGATGCTTGAGAGCCCATCGCCCCGCCAGCGTGCGTGCCATGCGCTTTGGTTCTCAGCCCTTGGCGCCTTGTTGATGTGCACTCTCATGCTGCAGTCACCGCACGCCGGCGCCGAAGGGAACCCAGGGACCGGAGGAATTTCGCCGAGCCAGCTATGGGTGAACGCTCGACTGGGACAACCGTCGGGTGGGGAAGGCCATACGCGCCGGGTGGCTACCGGTCGAGCCATTAGATACATCCGTCTTGGAGCGCAAACGCCATGCGCGCCTGTCGCGTATCAAGCTTCGCCAGGAATTGCACCTTGGTTTGGCATGGGCGGAGACCCTAATGTAGACACCGAGAAGGTGGCCGTCCTATCAGTGAATCGGCAGAACCCGACGGACCAGGTGGCGCTGGGGTTTGGGTGTGTCAATCCGGCTGTGCTGGTGCAGGTGCCGACTGCGGGGGAGGTCCTGAGCATCTTTCGGAGTCAGTACATCCCGAGGCCGCGGGTGCGGCTGAGCCCTGGACTGCGGGGCTTGACGGGCCTTGAGACCTGGTACTGGTACCCGGGTGGGTCGAACGTGTCGGTCGGGTTCGGAGCCCGGGGCTTCGCCATCACGGCGAGTGCCAGGGCGACCGGTTTTCGCTGGTCGACGGGGGACGGGGCGGTGCTGACCAGCGGCCGCGCCGGCAGCGACAGGGCGCCGGCGGCGCGGCACGTCTACCGCACGAAGAGCACGGGTTACCCGGTGACCCTTTCCATGGTCTGGACCGGGCGCTATACATGGAGCGGCTTTGGAGACAGCGGGAGCGGGCCGCTCGGGCCGGTCACGGTGACCGGTGGAACCCAACCCTACCCAGTCGCCGAGGTTCGCAGTGTCCTCCAATAGATTCGATCCGCTCGACGAGAACGAGCGCGAGTGGCTGAGCTCCTCCCGCCGCGTCCGCAGGCGACGGGCATGGGCGTCGCTGCTCGCCGTCGCGGTGATCATCGCCCTGGTGGTGTGGCTGGTGATCGCGTTCCTGCCGCGCAACGGTGGCCGCAGCATCACCACGCCGGTCCAGACGTCGGCCCAGGACAAGCTGATCGCCGACTCGCGCCAGGCCCTGGCGGACTGGGGCCGCTTCGGCGTCAGCGGCGACCTCAACCAGGTGAAGAGGTCCTTCTGGCCGGACGGCCCGCAGTACAAGCAGCTCGTCCGCGAGTCCCCGCAGCTGAAGCAGCACCCGATCGGGCCGCCCGCCTACCAGTTCACCCTCGAGGACCCGGTGACGGTCCTCCAGGCCGGCAAGGACCGGCTGGTGCGCGGCGTGGTCAAGAGCACGCGTCAGGGCACGCCGTCCAGGTCGTTCCGCTGGGACATCTACATGCGCCAGGACCTCAGCGCCGGGGGGCGCTGGCGCGTCTGGACGGTGGCCAACTCGCCGCAGCGCTGAGGCCGCCGGTCAGCGCACCGGCGGGAGCATGATCAGCTCGCCGGGGAGGATCACGTCGGGGTCGCCCGACCGCAGCGACGTGCGGTTGACCGCGACGACCCGTAGCCAGTAGCTGGCGATCTCGTGGTCCGACAGCTCGCTCGACCGCCGGTTGGTCACCCGCGTGAGATGGTCGCGCGAGATCGTCCAAAGGTTGTCGCCCTCCACCACGCGGTGCGAGCGGGCGGCCGGCGACGATGGCGGTTGCGGCGTCTGGGGCGGCTGTGGGCTCGGCGCGGGCTGCCCCCCGCCACCGCCCCCACCCGAGGGAGGCGCCGTCGTGGTGGGCGGCGCCGTCGTGCTCGGCGGTGTGGTCGTGCTCGGCGGTGTGGTCGTGCTCGGCGGCGTGGTCGGCGTGGGCAC
>DASVXQ010000175.1:0-1544 GCA_036392615.1 Actinomycetes bacterium
GCTGGTGATCTGCGCCGGGCTGTTCAGCCTGCGGCCGCCGGCGCTGCTGGCCGGCGTGTCCGACTGGGTGCGGCGGGCGGTCGGCGCCGGCGCGATCGGCTCGGCGCTGCTGATCCTGCTGAACGACACCGGCGTGACCGCCGCGGCCGGCAGCGGGCTGGCGCTGGTGCTGGCGCTCGCCTGGAGCGCGCTGGCGTCCGCCCGGCAACCAGACCCGGCAGAGGAGCGCCTGCCGGCCTGAGCCGGGCCGCGCGCCTGCCAACCGGGCGGAGTGTGCGACGCTAGAACGCCGGGCATGTGTGGGTGCCGCGCCCGAGCCACCCGGGCGTGACAGGAAGCCGGACGGGCGCGCACCGTGGATACGTGACCGGCGTTCGGCGACCGGAGTCGAGCGCATGGTGAGCAAGGAGGCGGTCGTGACCGGGAAGGTGTTGGTGGTCGGAGCTGGCCTGATGGGCGCCGGGATCGCGCAGGTCGCGGCGCTCGCCGGACACGACGTGACGCTTCACGACGTGAGCGACGCGGCGCTGGCCCGCGGCCGCCGCCAGATCGAGGACTCGCTGGGCCGCTTCGAGGCCAGGAGCCGGATCTCGCCGGAGGACCGCGCGGCCACCGTCCGGCGGATCGCCGCCACCACCGACCTGGACGCGGCCGCCGAGGCCGAGCTGGTGGTCGAGGCGGTCTTCGAGGAGATCGAGGTCAAGCGGGAGGTCTTCCGGCGGCTCGACAAGCTCGCGCCGGAGGGCACGGTGCTGGCCACCAACACCAGCGCGATCCCGATCACCGCGATCGCCGCCGCCACCGCGCGGCCGGAGTGGGTGGTCGGCACCCACTTCTTCTCGCCGGTGCCGATGATGGCCCTGTGCGAGCTGGTGCGCGGCCGGCGCACCGCCGACGAGACGCTCGCCCGCGCCAAGGCGTTCGCCGAGGCGTGCGGCAAGACCACCGTGGTGGTGGAGCGCGACATCGCCGGGTTCGTGACCACCAGGATCATCGCCGCGGTCGCCATGGAGGCGGCGCGGCTGCTGGAGCAGGGCGTGATCAGCGCCGAGGACCTCGACACCGCCTGCCGGCTGGGGTTCGGCTGGGCGATGGGCCCGCTGGCGACCTTCGACCTCACCGGCGTGGACGTGCTCTACCAGGCGGCGATGAACATCTACCGGGGCACCCGCGACCCCAAGTTCCTGCCGCCGGAGAGCGTCGCGCGGATGGTCGAGGCCGGCGACCTGGGCCGCAAGTCGGGCCGCGGCTTCTACCTCTACGACCGGGGCTAGACGTCGTGGCCGGCGCCTGCATCGCCCACACCGGCTCGGCCGCCTGGCCGGCGCTGCCGGACGTCCTGGCGGCGCTGCGGCCGCGCTTCGGCCGGCTGCCGGTCCACCCGGCGGGCGAGCCCGGCGAGGCGGAGCGGCTCGCCGCCGAGCTGGCCCCCTGGTGCGACCCGCTGCTGGTGCTCGGCGGCGACGGCACCGTCCACGAGGTCGCCAACGGCCTGCCGCTGGAGCCGGAGGGCGGCGGGCCGGCGGTCGGGCTGCTGCCGGGCG
>DASVXQ010000176.1:0-6649 GCA_036392615.1 Actinomycetes bacterium
CGAGGGCGGCACCTCCAGGTGCCGCAGCGCGTAGCCGGCGACCTCGCGGAACACCGGCGCGGCGACCGTGCCGCCGTAGATGCCGGTGGTCGGCCGGTCAAGCACCACCGCGACCACCACCCGCGGGTCCTCGGCCGGGGCGAAGCCCATGAACGAGCCGACGTAGGCGCCGGGCAGGTAGCCGCCGCCCGGGCCGGGGACCTGGGCGGTGCCGGTCTTGCCGGCCACGGTCCAGTCGTCCAGGGCCGCGGCGGTGCCGGTGCCGCCCTCGCGGACCACGCCCTCGAGGATGCCGGTGAGCGTCTGGGTGGTGCGCGCCGACAGGATCCGCTTGGGGGTGACGCGCTCGCTGGCGTGGTAGTCGCCGCGCTCGTCGACGATGCCGCGCATCAGCGTCGGCTGCACCAGCAGGCCGCCGTTGGCCACCGAGGCGTAGACCCTGGCCATCTGGAGCACGCTCACCGCCACGCCCTGCCCGATCGCGTTGGTGCCGAGGTCCGGGCAGGTCCAGGTGCTCTGCGGCCGCATGATCCCGGGTGTCTCGCCGGGCAGCTCGACGCCGGTGCGCCGGCCGTAGCCGAAGTTCAGCTCCGCCTGCGCCAGCCGCTGGGCGCCGAGCCTGGTGGCCACCCTGATGGTGCCGATGTTGGACGACTGCGCCACCACGTCGGCGAAGGTGAGCCGCTCGGTGCCGTGGCTGTGGGAGTCGTGGAAGGGGTGGACCCCCGGGCACAGCGGCAGCACCGGCGGCACGGTGACCATGGTGGAGGGCCGCACCACCCCGGCGTCGAGCGCGGCGGCCGCGGTGATCACCTTGTTGGTGGAGCCGGGCTCGAACACGTTGCTGACCGCCCGGTTCTTGCGTGCCTCGGCGGTCGAGCCGCCGAATCGGTTGGGGTCGAAGGTGGGCACGTTGGCCATCGCCAGCACCTCGCCGGTGCGCGGCGCCATCACCACCACCGAGCCGGCCCTGGCCTTGAACTGCTTGACCGCCGCGGCCAGCGAGCGCTCGGCGATGTACTGGATGTTCTGGTCGATGGTCAGCACCAGGTCGGCGCCTGGCCGGGCGGGCTCGACCGAGCGCTGGCCCTGCGGGATCGGCCGGCCGCTGGGGTCTTGCTCCAGCAGGAGCTGGCCGGCGTGGCCGGCCAGCATGCCGTTGTAGCGCTGCTCCAGCCCGGCCAGTCCGGTGCCGTCGGCGCCGACGAAACCGAGCACCTGGGAGGCGAGCTGGCCGGAGGGGTAGCGCCGCATGGTGTCGGTCAGCACCCCGATGCCCGGCAGGTCGAGCCTGGCGACCGCCTGCCCGCGCGAGACCGGGATCTTGCGCGCCAGGTAGGTCCAGGCGCCGCCGGACTTCAGGCGCGCGAGGATCGCGCTGGCCGGCTGGCCCAGCACGGGCGCGAGCTTGCGGGCGGTGGCGGCCGGGTCCTCGATCAGCCGCGGCTGGGCGTAGACGGTGCGGGCGGGCACCGACAGGGCGAGGTCACCGCCGTCGCGGTCGAAGATGCGGCCGCGCTCGGCCGGCAGGTCGATGGTGCGCAGCCGCTGTTTGGCCGCGGCCTCGTCGAGCGAGGGGGCGTCGAGCACCTGGAGCACGATCAGCCGGCTGGAGATGGCCAGGAACGCGACCATGGTGAGCGCCAGCACGAACAGCAGCCGCTTGGTGCTGTCGCCTCGCCGCGGACGGCGCGGCGGCCGCCTGGCGGGGCGGCGGGCGGCCGCGGCCGGGCGTGCCGCCCGGCGGACCGGCGAGGGATCGCTCGAGCGGGCGCCACGCCGGACGCCCTGGGCGGCCGTTCGCCGGGTGGCCGGCTTGAGCGGCTGTCCATGTGCCATGCGGTCCCCCTGCTGCCAGCCGGGAGCCCGGGACACGTGGCCCGGGCAGCCCGGATCCGCCTGCGGTCGCTCGACCAGGCCGGGGCGACGCCGGGTCTACGGCTCGGCCAGGTACTGCTTGAGCGGGAACGGGTCCTGCGACCACGTGGAGGCGTCGTCGGAGTCCCGGGCCCCCGGGGCGGCGGGGGAAGTCGCCGCCCCGGGGGAGGTCGCCTCGCCGGACCGCGAGCCGGGCCAGGTGCTCACCCGCGGACGGCCGGCCAGCACGAGGTGCTGCCTGGCGGCTTCGCGGGCGATGCGGTCGGGCGCCTTGAGCCGGTCGATGTCCGCCTGGAGGCTGGCGTAGCGGTTCTCGGCGTCACGGTTGGACCGCTCGAGCGCGGCGATGGCGAAGGCCTGCTGGTTGACGTTGACGTTGAGGGAAAGGAGGGCGAGCACGCCCGCCACCACGATCAGGGCGGAGAGCACGATGAAGGGCAGCCGGCGGACCCGCCTGCCCTGCCGGACCGCCCGCAGCCGCCGCCGCGGATCGGGACGCGGTTCGTGGCTCGGGCGCGGACGGTACGCGGGACCAGCGGCGGTGGTCATGGTTGCCCCCCTGCGGGATTGCGCGGCGGTAGCTTCTCGGCGGCGCGGAGCTTGGCGCTCTCCGCGCGCGGGTTGGCGGTGATCTCCGCCTCCCTCGGGGTCTCCGGGCGGCGGGTGAGGATGGCGATCTGGGGGGTCGGGGCGGTGGAGCCGCCCGGAGGAGGAATGGCGGGCAGGGGCGTCGGCAGGCCCGGCTCGCGCCCGGTGGCGGCGGCCACGAAGGTGCGCTTGACGATGCGGTCCTCCAGCGAGTGGTAGGAGAGCACCACCAGCCGGCCGCCCGGCGCCAGCAGGTCGATCGCCTGCGGCAGGGAGTCGGCCAGCGCGGTCAGCTCGCCGTTCACCTCGATGCGCAGAGCCTGGAAGACACGGCGGGCGGGGTGCGGCCCGGTGCGGCGCGCGGCGGCGGGGATCGCCGACTTGACGATCTCGACCAGCTCGCCGGTGGTGCGGATCGGCGCGCGCCTGCGGGCGTCGTCGATGAAGCGGGCGATCCTCGGGGCGAAGCGCTCCTCGCCGTAGACCCGCAGCACCCGGGTCAGCTCGGAGCGCGGGTAGGTGGCCAGCACCTCGGCCGCGGTGATCCCGCGGGTGGAGTCCATGCGCATGTCGAGCGGGGCGTCGACGCGGTAGGAGAAGCCGCGCTCCGCCTCGTCGAGCTGGAGGGAGGACACGCCGAGGTCGTAGAGGATGCCGTCGACGCGCTCGACGCCCGCCTCCGCGGCCGCCTCGGCCAGGTCGGCGAAGGAGGCGGCCACGGTCACCAGCCGCTCCCCCGCCCATGCCAGGCGCTCGCGGGCGAGCGCCAGCGCGGCGGGGTCGCGGTCCACCCCGATCACCCGGCCGCCCGGCGCGCTGGCCTCCAGCAGCCGCTCGGCGTGGCCGCCGAGGCCGAGGGTGGCGTCGAGGTAGACGCCGTCCGGCCGCGGCCGCAGCAGCTCGACGGTCCGGTCGAGCATGACCGGGAGGTGGCGCGCAGCGGTCAACACCATCAGATCCCCAGCTCGGCGAGGTGGCTGGCGTTGGAGCTGTCGGAGTAGGCCGCCTGGGCGGCCGGCATGTAGCGCTCCCACTCCGCCTTGTCCCAGAGCTCGATCCGCGAGAGCTGCCCGACCACCACCACGTCCTTGGTGAGACCGGCGTAGTCGCGCAGCGCCTGGGGGATCACGACCCGGCCCTGGCTGTCCGCGCTCTCCTGGCTGGCGCCGGCGACGAACACGCGCACGAAGTCGCGGCTCGGCCGCTCGGTGAGGGGCAGGCTGCGGAGCTTGTCCGCGAAGGCCGCGAATTCGGCCAAGGGGAATACGTAGAGGCACCGCTCGATGCCCTTGGTGAAGACCATGTCCTGCCCCAGCTCGTCACGGAATCTGCGCGGGAGGATGACGCGCCCCTTGGGATCCAGGGAGTGGTCGTAGGTGCCAATGAACATGGCCCCAGCCCATCCCCTCCCCGCAGGGCTCCCCCGAACGCCGTCCGGCTGGGCGGGGCGTTGCGCCCGGCGGCTGGCACTAGGTGAAGCGGTCCCCCCTCCACTGCGCGCCACTTTACTCCACCATATATCCACCGTCAACGGACTTGTCCACTGTGTCCAAGAATCATTCAAGCCTCTGAGCTGCGAAAACACATTAATGTATTTCGCAAATCGGGTGAATTAATCAAAAGCTTGCTCCTCCACTTCACTCCACTGGGAGGGGCCGAGGAGAGGGTTCTCGCTCCCCCGGGCGGGCCGGCGGAGGACAGCGCGGCGCTCCCCGGGCGGGCGCCCGGCGAGGCGCCGAGGCCGGGAAGGGCGGTCCGCTACGGCGGGTGGAAGCCCGGGAGGGCGGTCCGCTACGGGCGGGTGGTGGAGGGCTGGCCGCGCAGGCCGAGGCCGCCGCGCTCGTCGCTCGGCTTGGTGGGCAGGACCCTGGCGCTCTGCGAGCCGTCCGGGGCGAGGGTGCTGGGCGTGGTGGTCGTCGGCACCGGCACCGGGTCGTAGCGGAAGGGCGACTGGCCCTCCGGCAGCAGCTCGCGGTCGACCGAGAAGGACGACTCCAGCGAGTGCACGGTGATCCGGTCGACGCCGATCGGCCGGCGCGTCTGCGCGTCGAAGTAGAGCACCTCGGCGCTGTAGGGCACCGGCTGCTTCTGGCGCAGGCCGTCCGGCCCGGCCCCGCCGACCGTGCCGGTGGTCAGCAGCCGGGTGCCGTTGGTCAGCTGGGTGCCGAAGGCGTGCAGGTGCCCGTCGAGCACGGTGGCCACGTGGCCCAGGGCGTAGGTGGCCTGGCGAGGGTCGTGCACCAGCAGCACGTCGGCCGGCGGGATCTGCTTGTCGAGGTCACCGGCGACCTCGACGCTGCGCAGCTCCTTGAGCCGCTCGAACTCGTCGTAGCGGTAGCCCTCGCCCGGGCTGAAGGTCGGGTCGCCGGCGCCGAAGAAGCGAATCCCGGCGACCTCGTAGGCCTGGTTCACCAGCACATGCGCGTTGGGGTTGGCGGCCACCGCGCGGACCACGTCGGGGCTGTCGTGGTTGCCCTTGACGAACACGTACGGCACCGGGAAGTCCCTGACCCGCCGGGCCACGGCCGGCTCGAAGGCCAGTCCCCAGGTGCCCATGTCGCCGGTGTCGACCACCGCGGCGACCTCGAACTGCTTCGCCAGCCGCTCGGCGAGGTCGAAGCCGGCCGGGTTCAGGTGCACATCGGAGATGTGCAGGATGCGGACGGTGCCGTTGCCGAGGTCCGGCGACGGCTGGCTCAGCGCCGCGTAGGCGCGATTGAGGTTCTGGCTGATCAGCGCCATCTGCTCGCGCAGGGTGTGGAGCCGCTTCAGGCCGGTGCGCACGTCGCCGATCAGCGTCGGCGCGTACTCCAGCGCGCCCTCGTAGCGCGGCGCCCGGAAGGCGCTCACGTCGAAGGTGGCCAGCGACGGCACCACCAGGACCGCCACCGCCAGCGCGCCGCCGGCGGCGCAGCGGGCCAGCCGGACCCAGGAGCGGCGCCGGAAGACCACCACCGCGGCGGCGCCGCCGAGCAGCCCGAGCCCCACGATCCGCAGCAGGAACAGCACCAACGCGTGCCGCACCTGCTGCTCCAGCGGCCGCAGGGTGCCCTCCAGCGCGTTGGTGCTGAGCGGCCCGGAGGAGGGGCTGTGGTCGATCAGCTCGCCGAGCGCTGGCACGTCCACGTCGTCGAGGCTGGCGCGGAAGGCCAGCGGCCCGTGGTGGGTCCTGGCCATGACCGAGCCGAAGGGCGGCACCGCCAGGCGGCTGGAGCCCTCCAGCGCGGGCCGGGCCGACAGCCGCAGGGTGGCCGGGCCGACGCGCGCGTCCAGCCGCGCCAGGAAGCTGACCGCCAGCAGCGCGCCGGCCACCCCGGCGAGCATCGGCAGCGCCCACGGCCGGGCACGCCGCCATGCGCGGCCGAGCGGTGGACCCAGGCGGCCGAGCGCCGCCCACGCGCGTCTCAGGCCGGGACGGCGTCCGGCTCCAGCCCCAGATAGGGGGCCCAGCCAGGCTCGATCCGGCCGACGGCGATCACGATCCACAGCGTCTCCTTCGGTGCCCGGGGCTCACGGTGCAGGCGGAGACCGACCTCATGGGGCAGCCGGTCCTCTTTGTGGCTGTTGCACCGACGGCAGGCGGCGACCACGTTCTCCCACACGTGGCGGCCGCCCCGTGAACGGGGGACGACGTGGTCGACGTTCTCCGCCCGTGCTCCACAGTACTGGCAGACGTGGTCGTCGCGGACGAACACCGCGCGCCGGGACAAGCCAGCCCGCGCCCGGAAGGGCACCTTCACGAAGTAGCGGAGACGGATCACGCTCGGAGCCTGGAGCACCAGGTTCGCGCCGCGGACAGCGCTGGCGCCCGGCACCAGCACGTCGGCCTTCTCCTTGAGCACCAGGACCACGGCTCGCCGCACCGGCACGACGCAGATCGGCTGGTACGACGCGTTCAGGACCAGTGCTCGTTCCACCCTGGGTCTCCCGCTCGAACGTTCACGAGACGTGCTGGCAGTATAACGGGACGTCCTGGCTCAAGGCTGGCAGGCGCGGGCCACCGCCGGGGCGAACTCCCGCAGCGCATCCTCGTCGAACAGCGCGAAGGCGATCAGCCGCAGCGAGGTGGGCCGCTCGCAGTGGCGCCGCACCGCCCCGGCCATCGCCTCGGCGCAGGCCGCCAGGCCGAGGCCGCCCACGCCGGTGCCGAGCGCGGGCAGCGCGACGCTGGCGAGCCGCTCGG
>DASVXQ010000177.1:0-9540 GCA_036392615.1 Actinomycetes bacterium
CAGCGGCCAACTCGTAGCACCTGCCGTGCACGTCCCGGTTGTGACCGAATGCCCACGAGGAGGCTCGGGTGAGCGTTCCCCTTCCCTTCGGCGAGCCTGACGGCCCGCTCTCCGAGCGGGTGGAGGCCGCCCTGGCGACACTGGACGACACCGACCTCGCCCGCCACCCGGAGGTCTTCGAGGCCGCCAACCGGGCGCTGCTCCACGAGCTCGAGCAGCTGGAAGGGCTGTAGGAGCTGGCCGTGCCCGCACGGGTCCGACTCGATCGGGAGCTGGTCCGCCGCGGCCTGGCGCCCAGCCGCGAGGCCGCCGCCGAGGCGATCGCCGCCGGCAGGGTGCTGGTGTCCGGCGCGCCGGCCGCCAAGCCGTCCAGGATGGTCGCCGCCGGCGAGCCGATCCAGGTCGCCACGGCGCAGCGGCGCTGGGCCAGCCGCGGCGCCGGCAAGCTCGACCCGGTGCTCGACCGGCTCGATGTCGCGGTCGCCGGGCGCCGTTGCCTCGACGCCGGCGCCTCGACCGGCGGGTTCACCGACGTGCTGCTGGAGCGCGGCGCCGCCGCGGTCGTCGCGGTGGACGTGGGCCGCGGGCAGCTCGACGCGCGGCTGCGCGCCGACCCGCGGGTCGAGGTGCACGACGGCTGCAACGTCCGCTTCCTGGAGCCCGAGGCGATCGGCGGCCCGGTCCAGCTGACCGTGGCCGACCTGTCGTTCATCTCCCTGCGCCTGGTGCTGCCGGCGCTGGCGGCCGCGACCAGGCCGGACGGCGAGCTGCTGCTGCTCGTCAAGCCGCAGTTCGAGGCCGGCAGGCAGGCAGTCGGCAAGGGCGGCGTGGTGCGCGACCCGGCCGCCTGGGCCGGCGCGGTCCGCTCGGTCGCCGAGGCCGCCGCCGAGCTGGGCCTCGGCCCGGTTGGCGTGTGCCCCTCGCCGCTGCCCGGCCCGTCCGGGAACGTGGAGCTCTTCCTGCTGCTGCGCGCCGGCGCCGGGCCGCTCGACGAGGCCGCCCTGGCCGCGGCGGTGGCCGAGGGCGAGGCGCTGCCGCGCCGCGGCCACCCGGCCGCCGAGCCGGCCGGCGAGGTGCGGGCGTGACCGCTGGCCGCCCGCCGCGCAGGATCGGCGCGGTGGTGCACCCCAAGCGGCCGGCCGCGCTGTTCCTCGGCAAGAAGCTCGCCGAGTGGGCCGCGGAGCACGGCGTGGAGCTGCGCACGCTGCACGACGAGCGCGGCTGCCTGGGTGAGGACGTGCCCTGCTGCGGGCCCAAGGAGTTCCCCATCGGGCTCGACATGGTGGTGGTGCTCGGCGGCGACGGCACCCTGCTGCGCGCGCTCGGGCTGGTGCTGGAGGCGCAGGTGCCGGTGCTCGGCGTGAACCTCGGCCGGCTGGGCTTCCTCACCGAGATCGAGCCGGACAGCATCCAGGACTCGCTGGAGGCGGTCTGGACGGGCAACTACCGCGTGGAGCGCCGCACCACGCTGTGCGCGCGGGTGCTGGTGGACGGCGAGGTGGTCGCCTCCGACCTGGCGGTCAACGACGTGGTGTTCGAGAAGGCCGCCAGGGAGCGTCTGGCCTCGATGGCGGTCTCGGTCGGCGACCGGCTGTTCGCCCGCTACGCCGCCGACGGGCTGATCGTCTCCACCCCGACCGGTTCGACCGCCTACAGCTTCTCGGCCGGCGGGCCGCTGGTCTCGCCCAAGCTGGACGCGCTGCTGCTCACCCCGATCGCGCCGCACATGGTGTTCAACCGCACGCTGGTGTTCCACCCCGACGAGGTGGTGCGCATCGACGTGCTGCCGGACAGCCCCACGGTGGTGGTTGAGAGCGTCGACGGCCGAGCGGTCCGCGAGCTGCCGCGCGGCAGCCAGATCGAGGTGGTTCCCGGCGACCGGCCCGCCCTGCTCGTCCGGATCGACCACACGGACTTCTTCGGCCTGGTCCGGTCGAAGTTTCGCCTGGCCGACGCCGGAGAGACCATCAGCAACGACGATGCGTGACCGGCTGCCGCGGAGGCCCTGTGGATATCGGGCGAAGCACGTGATGGCGGACGGCTAGAATCCCACACGTATGTTAGGAGAGTTGCGCATTCGCGACCTGGGCGTCATCGACGACGCCCGGCTCGAGGTCGCGCCCGGGCTGAACGTGCTGACGGGCGAGACCGGCGCGGGCAAGACCATGGTGGTGGACGCGCTGACGCTGCTGCTCGGCGAGCGGGCCGATCCTGGGGCCGTGCGCGCCGGGCGGACCGCCGCGCTGGTCGAGGGCCGCCTGGCCGTGGGCGGCGACGGGGAGGTGGCGGCCGCGCTGGCCGCCGCCGGGGTCGCCGACGAGGAGGGAGAGGTGGTGGTCGCCCGCCAGGTGCTGGCCGAGGGCCGCAGCCGCGCCCAGCTCCAGGGTCGCATGGCCACGGTGGCCGCCATCGCCGAGGTCGTCCAGCCACTGGTCGAGGTCCACGGCCAGCACGAGTTCCAGCGCCTGCTGCGCCCGGCCGTGCAGCGCGAGCTGCTCGACCGCTTCGCCGGCGACAAGGTGCTGGCGCTGCGCGGCGAGTTCGGCACCGGCTGGCGGCGGCTGCGCGCGGTCGAGCGCGAGCTCGCCGAGCTGGCCGCCCGCGCCCGCGACCGCGCCCGCGAGGCCGAGCTGCTGCGCTACCAGCTCGAGGAGATCGAGGCCGCCGGGGTGCGGGTCGGCGAGCTGGACGAGCTCGACGCCGAGGCCGAGCGGCTGACCAACGCCGAGAGCCTGCGCGAGGCGGCGGTGCTGGCCTGGCAGCTGCTGGAGGGCGAGGAGGACGCCGGCGCGGTCGGGGTGCGGCTCGGCGCCGCCGCCCGAACGGTCAGCGGCCCCGGCCGGCACGACGAGGCGCTCGGCGAGCTGGCCGAGCGGGCCGCCGGGCTGGCCGCCGAGGTGGCCGACCTGGCCTCGTCGCTGCGCGCCTACGCCGAGGGCGTGCTGGCCGACCCCGAGCGCCTCGACGCCGTCCAGGGCCGCATCGCCCAGCTCCGCGACCTGCTGCGCAAGTACGGCGACGACGAGGCGGCGGTGCTGGCCAACGCCGAGCGGGCGGCCGCCAGGCTGGCCGAGATCGAGGGCGGCGCGGTCCGCTCCGAGGCGCTGGAGGCCGAGGCGGCGACGCTGCGCAGCCGGCTCGCGGAGGTCGGCGGCAGCCTCTCCACCCGGCGCGCCGAGGCGGCCGCCGAGCTGGCCGGGGCGGTGCAGGCCGAGCTGCGCGACCTGGCGATGCCCAACGCCGAGCTGCGCATGCTGGTCGAGCAGGACGAGGACCCGTCGGGGCTCGAGGTCGCCGGCCGCCGCCTGGCCGCCGGCGAGGAGGGGCTCGACCGGGTCGAGATCCAGCTCTCCGCCAACCCGGGGCTGCCGATGCGCCCGCTGGCCAAGGCCGCCTCCGGCGGCGAGCTGTCGCGCGTGATGCTGGCGCTGCGGGTGGTGCTGGCCGGCGTCGACCGCACCCCGACGCTGGTGTTCGACGAGGTCGACGCCGGGGTCGGCGGCCGCACCGCCGCGGCGGTCGGGCGCCGCCTGGCGGTGCTGGCGCGGCACCACCAGGTGCTGGTGGTCACCCACCTGCCGCAGATCGCCGCCTGGGCGGACCGGCACTTCGTGGTCGAGAAGCGCTCCGACGGCGCGCAGACCAGCACCGCGGTGCACACGCTCGACGCCGGCGGCCGGGTCACCGAGCTGTCGCGCATGCTCTCCGGCATGGAGGGCTCGGGCCTGGCCAGGGCCCACGCCGAGGAGCTGCTGGCCGCGGCGAACAGCGCCAAGTCCGACCAGCTCGGCGTGCCCGGCGCCCGCGCGGCGGTGGGCGGTGAGCGGCCATGAGCCGCCTGCGGCACCGGCCGCTGCCCTGGCCGCGTGGCGAGCGGGGGGACGCCGAGGGCGGGCAGGCCGGCATCGCCGGGCCGGCGCGCAAGGACAAGCGGACCAAGCAGCTGGTCAAGCGGCTGCGCCCCGGCGACGTGGCGGTGATCGACCATCTGGACCTCGACCGCGTGGCCGCTGAGACGCTCGCCGAGCGGCGGCCGGCGGCGGTGGTCAACGCCGCCAGCAGCATCTCCGGCCGCTACCCCAACCCCGGGCCGATGATCCTGCTCGAGGCGGGCGTCCCGATGCTGGACACCGCCGGGCAGGGCGTCTTCGAGCTGCGCGAGGGCGAGCAGGTGCGCATCGACGAGCAGGGCGCCGTCCTGCGGGCCGACGGCAGCGAGGTCGCCCGCGGCGAGTGGCTGGTGCCCGAGGACGTCCGCAAGCGGGTCGACGACGCCAAGGACAACCTCGCCGCCGCGCTGGAGGACTTCACCCTCAACACCCTGTCGTACGTGCGGCGCGACCGCGACCTGCTGCTCGAGGGCCTCGACCTCCCCCCGCTGCAGACCAGGATCCGGGACCGCCACGTGCTGGTGGTGGTGCGCGGCGCCGACTACAAGAAGGACCTGGAGACGCTGCGCGGCTACGTCAGCGAGTTCCGGCCGGTGCTGATCGGCGTGGACGGGGGAGCGGACGCGCTGCTCGAGGCCGGGTACAAGCCGGACATCATTCTCGGCGACATGGACTCGGTGACCAACGAGGCGCTGGCCTGCGGGGCGGAGATCATCGTCCACGCCTACCCCGACGGCCGCGCGCCCGGGCGCGAGCGGGTCGAGCGGCTGGGGCTGCGGCCGCGCATCCTGCCCGGCGCCGGCACCAGCGAGGACATGGCGATGCTGCTGGCCTACGAGGCCGACTGCGACCTGATCGTGGCGGTCGGCACGCACGCCAGCATGGTGGACTTCCTCGACAAGGGGCGCGCCGGGATGGCCTCGACCTTCCTGGTCCGCCTGAAGGTCGGCACCAAGCTGGTGGACGCCAAGGGCGTGAACCGGCTCTACCGGGTCGGCGTGCGCCGCGCCGACCTGATGGTCCTGGTCGCGGCGGCGCTGGTCGCCATGGTGGTGGTGACCGTCATGTCGGCGTCCCTGCGCGACGTCTGGGAGACTATCTTCGAGCTGGTGCGCGTGTTCGTGCACCGGCTCGTGTCGCTGTTCTAGTAAATGACTGCGAAGGGGGGTCCTTCGGCGCGCCCCCCTGGAGGTGCCCTGTGATCAACCTGCGATACCACATCGTGTCGCTGGTCGCCGTCTTTCTCGCTCTGGCGCTCGGCATGGTCGTGGGCGGCACGGTGCTCAACGAGGGCACGGGGCGGGCCCAGCGCGCGTTCAGCGAGCTGCTGCGCAAGACCAGCCAGCAGACCCAGGCCGAGAACAGCGCCCTGCGCGCCCAGAACGGCCACTACCAGGACTTCGGCGAGAAGGTCCTGCCGCAGCTCGCCCACGACAAGCTCAAGGGCCGCTCGGTCGTGCTGGTTGACACCGACCGGGTCGACGATGGCACCCGCTCCGGCGTCACCGACGCCGTGCAGGCGGCCGGCGGCACCGTCCAGGGCCGGCTGACCTTTTCGAGCGACCGCCTCGGCCTGGCCGCGGCGGACGACCGCACCAGGCTCGGGCAGGTGCTCGGCCTGCCGAGCGGCAACCCGGACCAGCTGCGGGCCTCGCTGATCGAGCAGTTCACCGCCAGGCTGACGCTTCCGTCCAAGCTGCCCAACAGCGACCCGGAGCGGCCAAGGGATATGATCACCGCCCTGTCCGACGCAAAGTTCTTCGCCGACGTGAACCTCCCCCGATCGGTCCGCGACGGCACCGAGGTCTTCCCGAAAGCGGGGTCGCTGTTCGTGATCATCGGCCCGACCGACGGCTCCACCGTGCTGCCGCCCAAGTCGTTCCTGGTCCCGCTGGCCGACCGCCTGTCGGCGCGCTCCACCGCGCCGGTCGCCGGCGTCGAGTCGCAGAACGGCGTCTCCTCGTGGGTCCAGACGCTGCGCGGCGACAAGGACATCACCCAGCGGGTCTCCAGCGTGGACGACGTCGACGCGGTCTACGGCCAGGTCGCGCTGGTCGACGCGTTCGCCGCGCAGCTCGCCAACCAGCCGCCCGGCCAGTACGGCTTCAAGCCGGGCGCCTCCGGGCTGCTGCCATCCGGCGGACCGGCATGACCGAGCGGCAGGAGCTGGTGGGCGGCCGCGCCGAGGGGCCGGCGATCTCCTCCAGCGTGCTGGTGCTGGTGCCCGCCTACAACGAGGCCGAGCGGATCGGCGCCACGGTCGAGGCGCTGCACATGGTGCCGGGCGTCGCCGAGGTGCTGGTGGTCAGCGACGGCTCGACCGACGCGACCCCCGCCCGGGCGCACGAGGCCGGCGCCCACTGCCTCGAGCTGCCGCGCAACTTCGGCAAGGGCGACGCGCTCAACGCCGGGCTGGCGGCGCTGATGGAGCGGGTCGCGGACGGGATCACCCCCGAGCCCGGCGCGCTGCTGTTGGCCGACGCCGACCTGCAGGAGACCGCCGCCCAGCTCGACGTGCTGCTGGCGCCGGTGCTGGCCGGCGACGCCGAGGTGGCCGTGGCCGACCTGCCCGCCCAGGTGGGCGCCGGCGGGTTCGGCCTGGCGATGGGGCTGGCCCGCTGGGGCATGGCGCGGGCCACCGGCCGGCGCATGCACGAGCCCCTTTCCGGCCAGCGGGCGCTGCGCTGGACGGCGCTGCCCTCGCTGATCCCGTTCGCCCCCGGCTTCGGGGTCGAGGTGGCGATGACCATGGACGCGCTGCGGGCCGGCCTGCGGGTGGTCGAGGTCGAGGTGCCGCTGCGCCACGCGGCCACCGGCCGCGACCTGCGCGGCATCCTGCACCGCGGCCGCCAGGCCGGGGCGATCGCGCGCGAGCTGGGCCGCCGCCGGGCCTGGCGTGGCCGCGGAGGTGCCTGAGATGCAGACCTGGCCGCTGGTGGTGGCGCTGATCGGCCTGCTGGTCGGCTTCGCGGTGGCGCGCTGGGCCGCGCCGCAGCTGCTGGAGGCGCTGGCCGCCACCAACCTCTCGCGGGTCAACTACCGGCAGCGCACCGTGGTCGCTGGCCTCGGCGTCGCGCTGGCGGTCGGCCTGCTCGCCTGGGCCGGTCCGCTGGCGCTGTTCACCGAGCTGGCCGCCGGCGCCGCCTGGCTGCCGCGCAGCGGCATCGCCCCGGACGGCGCCGCCGTCGCCGCCATCCTCGCCGGCATCGCCTTCGCCCTGCTGGGGCTGCTCGACGACCTGGTGCAGGACCAGGGCCACCGCGGCTTCCGCGGCCACCTGCTGGCGCTGGCCCGGGGCCAGATCACCGGCGGCGGGATCAAGCTGCTCGGCGGCGCCCTGGTGGCGCTGGTGGCCGCCCTGTTGGCCGGCGCCGGCCGCCCCTGGTACCTGATGCTGGTCGGCGCGGTGGTGATCGCCTCCAGCGCCAACCTCGCCAACCTGCTGGACCTGCGACCCGGCCGCTGCACGAAGGTGTTCCTGCCGCTGTGGCTGGTCGGCTGCCTGCTCGACCCGACCGCCGGCGCCTGGTCGGCGGGCCTGGCCGGCGCCGCCGCCGGCACCTTCCCGCTGGACCTGGGCGAGCGCGGCATGCTCGGCGACGCCGGCGCCAACGCCCTCGGCGGGGTCGTCGGGGTACTGCTGGTCACCGGCCCGTCCTGGCTCCTGTGGGCGCTGGCGGCGGTGCTGCTGGCGCTGCAGGCCGCCAGCGAGCGGGTGTCCTTCTCCCGCGTGATCGACGGCAACCGCTGGCTCCGCGCCGTCGACCGCCTCGGCCGCCAGAATCTGGAGGGGTAACCCGCCCAGGGCCGGCAAACGGTACGGAGCTCCGTGGGGCGGTGGGAGGGCCGTGGTACGCTGGGATCCCGAGGACCCGCAGGCCCGGGCGAGCGCCCGGCCTCCCCCCGGCAGGGTCCAAAGGGGGTCATCCGAAGTTGGCGAAGCACATCTTCGTTACCGGCGGGGTCGCGTCCTCGCTCGGGAAGGGGCTCACCGCCGCCTCGCTCGGTCGCCTGCTGAAGGCTCGCGGGCTGCGCGTGACCATGCAGAAGCTCGACCCGTACATCAATGTCGACCCGGGCACGATGAACCCGTTCCAGCACGGCGAGGTGTTCGTCACCGACGACGGCTGCGAGACGGACCTTGACCTCGGGCACTACGAGCGGTTCATCGACGAGAACCTCTACCGCGACTCCAACGTCACCACCGGCGCGATCTACCAGACGGTGATCGCCGCGGAGCGCCGCGGCGAGTTCCTGGGCGACACCGTCCAGGTGATCCCGCACATCACCAACGAGATCAAGGCCAGGATCCTGCGGGTGGCGGAGGACGCCGACGTGGTGATCACCGAGGTCGGCGGCACCGTCGGCGACATCGAGTCGCTGCCGTTCCTCGAGGCGATCCGCCAGCTGCGGCACGACATCGGCCGGGACAACGTGTTCTTCTGCCACGTCTCGCTGGTGCCGTACATCGCGCCGTCGGGCGAGCTCAAGACCAAGCCCACCCAGCACTCCGTGCGCGAGCTGCGCTCGCTCGGCATCCAGCCCGACGCGATCGTCTGCCGCACCGACCGGCCGATCACCGAGGCGCTCAAGCAGAAGATCTCGCTGCTGTCCGACGTCGACGTCGAGGGCGTCATCAGCGCCCCGGACGCGGGCTCCATCTACGAGATCCCGCTGGTGCTGCACGAGGAGGGCCTGGACGACTACCTGGTCCGCCACCTGCGCATGGAGCGCACCGCCCCGCCGGACCTGCGCGAGTGGCGCGCGCTGGTCGAGCGCATCCGCAACCCGCGGCGCACCGTGCGGATCGCGCTGGTCGGCAAGTACATCAACCTGCCCGACGCCTACCTGTCGGTCACCCAGGCGCTGCAGCACGGCGGGTTTCACCATCGAGTCGACGTCGAGGTGGTCTGGGTCGCCTCCGACGACCTCGAGGACCCGGCCGACCGCGAGGTGCTGGCCGGCGTCGACGGCATCCTGGTGCCCGGCGGCTTCGGGGTCCGCGGGGTCGAGGGCAAGATCGAGGCGGTCCGCTTCGCCCGCGAGCAGCTCGTCCCGTACCTGGGCATCTGCCTCGGGCTGCAGTGCTCGGTCATCGAGATCGCCCGCGACCTCGCCGGGCTGGAGGGCGCCAACTCCAGCGAGTTCGACCCGGAGGCGCCCTACCCGGTGATCGACCTGATGCCCGACCAGCGGCACGTGGAGGACATGGGCGGCACCATGCGCCTCGGCCTGTACCCGGCGCGCCTCCAGAAGGGCAGCCTGGCCGAGCGCGCCTACGGCGACGGCCTGGTGTTCGAGCGCCACCGCCACCGCTACGAGGTCAACAACCGCTACCGCCGCCGCCTCGAGGACGCCGGGCTGCGGCTCTCCGGCACCTCGCCGGATGGCCGCCTGGTCGAGATGATCGAGCTGCCCGACCACCCGTTCTACGTCGCCGGCCAGTTCCACCCGGAGCTGCGCTCGCGGCCGACCCGCCCGCACCCGCTGTTCCGCGACTTCATCGGCGCCGCGGTCGCGTTCGCCGACGCCCGCGACGCGGAGCGCCAGGTGCCCGCCAAGGTCACGGTCCCCGTGGCCGCCGCGACGGCCCAGCCGGCCGCGACCCCGCCGGTGACCCGCGACGCCGCCACGCCTTCCGCGCCACCGT
>DASVXQ010000178.1:0-1834 GCA_036392615.1 Actinomycetes bacterium
GCGGTCCCCGCCGCCGGCCTCGCCGGCGCCGCGCTGCCTGGCTGTGAGTGCGCCTCGGTGCCGATCGCCGCCCGGCTGGCGGCCGGCGGGGTCACGCCGGCGGCGGCGCTGACCTTCATGCTGGCGGCCCCGGCGATCAACCCGGTGGTGCTGGTGGCCACTGCGGTGGCCTTCCCCGGCCGCCCGCAGATGGTGGTCGGGCGGTTCCTCGGCTCGCTGCTCGCCTCGGTGGCGGTGGGCCTGCTGTGGACGCGGGTCGGGCGGGGGGTCCCGGTCGCCGGCGCCAGGCGAGCGGTGCCTGGGCTCGGCCGCTGGGAGTCGTTCAGCCACACCGCGCGCCACGACTTCCTCGAGGCCGGCGGCTGGCTGGTGGTCGGCGCGATGGCGGCGGCGACGCTCCAGGTGGTGGTGCCCCGCGGCCTGCTCGACCAGGTGGCCGGCAACCACCTGCTGGCGGCGGTGGCGCTCGGCCTGCTCGCGGTGGTGCTCGCGATCTGCTCCGAGGCGGACGCCTTCGTGGCCGCCAGCCTGCAGCAGTTCTCGCTCAGCGCCCGGCTGGTGTTCCTGGTGGTCGGCCCGGCGGTCGACGTCAAGCTGATCGCCATGCAGGCCGGCATGTTCGGGCGGCGGTTCGCGCTGCGCTTCCCCGCGCTGACCTTCGTGGTGACGGTCGGCTCCGCGCTGCTGGTGGGCCGGTGGCTGCTGTGAGCGACCGCCGCACCCAGGGGACGCTGCTGCTGGCGGTCGGCGGGATGGCGCTGTTCCTCGGCCGCGGCGACCTCGCCCTCTCCTACGTGCGCGCCTTCGTCCAGCCCCTCCTGCTGGCCAGCGGCGCCGTGCTGGTCGCCCTCGGCCTGGCGGCGCTGGCCCCGCCGGGAGCGAAGCTCGCGCCCGCCACCTGGTTCGCACCGGCCGCCCGGTCCGGGCCGCCCCGGGGTGCCGAGGCGCACCACGGTACCTCGCGGGTCGCCTGGCTGCTGGTGCTGCCGCCGCTGGTGCTCATCCTGGTGGGGCCGCCGCCGCTCGGCTCCTACGCGGCCGGCCACCGCGCGCCGGTCTCGGCCGGCGCTGACGGCGGCTCGATGCCGCCGCTGGAGCAGCCGCTGAACGGGGCCGTGCCGATGGAGCTGAGCGAGTTCTACTACCGCGCGGTGTTCGACGAGCGGCACTCGCTCGATGGCGTGCGGGTGCGGCTGCTCGGCTTCGCCTCGCCCAGCCACGACGGCGGCTACCTGCTGGCGCGCTTCGCGATGTTCTGCTGCGCCGCCGACGCGCAGGTGGTCGAGGTCGCGGTCAAGGGCGACGGCGTGCGGCGGCCGGCCGACCAGTGGCTCTCGATCGAGGGCTACCTGCGTGCCTCGCTGGCCCGCGGCGACGGCCGGGATGTTGACCCTGAGGGCGCCACCCCGGAGCTGATCGCCGACTCGGTCACGCCCGTCCAGCCGCCGCGCGACCGCTACGAGCACACCCTGTTCGGCTATTGAGCGCTGGCGAGCGGGACCCTCGCACCCCGCCCGCCGGTGGGGGCGCCCCGCGCGCCGCCGCCGCCCGGGAGCCGCTGCTGGTCGCCCGCGACGCCGCCATCGCCTACGACCGGGTCCCGGTGCTCCAGGGCGTCAGCGGGCAGGTGCTGCCGGGCGACTCGGTCGCCCTGATCGGCCCCAACGGGGCCGGCAAGACCACCCTGCTCAAGGCGATCCTCGGCCTGGTGCCGGTGGTGGCCGGCTCGATCAGCGTGCTCGGCCTGCCACCCGCCGCCGCACGGCGGCGGGTCGGCTACGTGCCCCAGGCCACCGCGCTCGACCCCGAGTTCCCCGTCTCCGCCGGCCAGGTG
>DASVXQ010000179.1:0-2101 GCA_036392615.1 Actinomycetes bacterium
TCGGCGAGGGCCTCGGGCGCGGGGGCCGCCTGCGCGAGCGCCGCCGGGGCGGCGTCGGCCGCGCAGGTCGTCGCCCCCAGCACGTCCTCCGGCAGGGCGAGCACCACCGGGCCGGGGCGGCCCGAGCAGGCGACCGTGACCGCCCTGGCGACCAGCTCCGGCAGCCGTGAGGGGTCGTCGGCCTCCGCGGCCCACTTGGCCATCGGCGCGAATACCCGCGCGACCTCCAGCTCCTGGAAGGCCTCGCGGCCCCGGTGGCCGCGCTCGACCTGGCCGACCAGCAGCAGCATGGGCGCGGAGTCCTGCGCGGCGGTGTGCACGCCGACGCTGGCGTGGGTCGCGCCGGGCCCGCGGGTCACCAGGCAGACCCCCGGCCGGCCGGTCAGCCGCCCGTAGGCGGCCGCCATGTGCGCCGCGCCGCCTTCCTGGCGGCACACCACCAGCCGTGCCGGCGCGTCGTGGACGGCGTCCAGGATCGGCAGGAAGCTCTCGCCGGGCACGCAGAACATCGTGTCAATCCCGTTCAGCAACAACTGGTCCACCACGACGCGGCCGCCATCGCGAGCCACTTCGGCCATGCCGGCTCCTCCCTCGTCCGCCGCGCGACGACCCCAGCACCGTACTCCCAGCGGGGTAGGCGCACCCCGCCGGCTGGGTCCAACAGGCGAAGCAGCCGCCGGCGGCTGCGCCCAGCGACGTAGCGCAACCACCTCCCGCGGCCGGACGACGAACGCGCCCCCCTGGGCGAGGATCGAGCCCGCACCACCACGACATCCAGGAGCCGAGATGAATCCCAGCATCGTGACCCGCCGCCGCCGCACAACCCGGCTGCGTCGGTGGGGGCGGCGGTGAGCGGACGGCCCGCGACGCGGCCGCCGCTGCGACCCCCTGCCAGGCCGCCCCGGCGGCCGACCGGCGTGGATCCGGGCGAGCCGGCGGTGTCGAGCGCCGAGCTCCGCGACTGGGCGTGGCGGCTGGACGCCGCGTGTGGTGGGTTGCCGAGCTCGGTGTTCTACTCGCCGGACGGGGAGCGCGGGATGGCGCGGCGCCGCCGCGAGCGCGCCGCCAAGGCCATCTGCGCCGGCTGCCGGGTCCGCGAGCAGTGCGCCGCCTACGCGCTCACCTTCCACGAGCGCTACGGCGTGTGGGGTGGGCTCTCCGAGCACGAACGTGAACTGTTGTGGAATCGCCAGGGAGGTAGAGCAACGTGAAGCTACGTCGATTCATCGCCATGTCCACACTCGCCGCCGTGCTGACCGTCGGCGCCGCCGCCTGCGGAGGTGGCGGCGACGGTGACGAGGGCTCGGCCGCGCCCACGGGTCCGTTGGTGGTCCTCAAGAGCTCGAAATTCAGCCCGCGCGACATGACCGTCAAGGCCGGGCAGGCGGTCACCTGGCAGTGGAAGGACGGCTTCACGCAGCACAACGTGGTCGCTGGCGACTTCGTCAGCAAGACACAGCGCAGCGGCACCTTCTCGCACACCTTCACCAAGCCCGGCAGCTACCCGTATCGCTGCACCCTGCACGAGAAGATGACCGGCACCATCACCGTCACCGCCGCCCAGTGACGCACCGTTCCAGGGCCCGCCGCGGATAGGGGACCGCGGCGGGCCCTGGCGCCTCCGCCCACCCGCTGGGCGCCGCTGGTGGTTGGTCCGTGCGGGCCGGGACCGGCCCGCCGCGCGGGTTTGGCGACCCGGTCGGGCCGGACGGCTCCGCGGCCCGACCGGGTCGTGCCGGTGAATCGCTCAGCGGGCGCGCGACCGGCTCCGCTGGCGTCCATGGCTGATACGCGCCCTCCCAGATCGCGGACGGCTCCGCTGGCGTCCATGGCTGACGAGCGCGGGCCAGGTGTCCTGGCCGGCCACGCCGCCGGCGGGCAGGCCGTGGGCGCGCCGGAACCGGCGCGCGCCGGCCAGGATGGCCGACCCGAAGTGGCCGTCCTCGGCCAGGCGGGCGCCGGCGGCCCGCAGGGGGCTCCGTGCCACGGCCACCGCGGCGGCGCGCGGGCGGCTCCGCGCCATGGCCACGGCGGCGGCGCGCCGCCCCCGGCCGGCGCCGAGCATCCGCGCGGGGGCGAGCGCGGGCGAGGCGGGCGACAT
>DASVXQ010000180.1:0-9861 GCA_036392615.1 Actinomycetes bacterium
GAGCGGCTCGCCGAGACCAGGGCGGCGTTCGACCGCGCGGGGCTGGAGGCCGGCACGGTGTCGTCGGCGGGGACCTCGACGCTGGCCGAGGCGCTCGCCGATCCCACCGTCACCGAGATCCAGGCGGGCACCTACGCGCTCATGGAGACCGACCTCGACGGGCTCGGGCTGCCCTTCACGCCGGCGTGCTCGGTGGTCGCCACGGTGATCAGCCGAAGCGGCGACCGCGCCGTGCTCGACGTGGGCCGCAAGTCGATCGCCTGCGACTACGGCCCTCCGGCGCCGCTGCGGGCCGGCGCGACACTGGAGTCGATCCACGAGGAGCACACCACCCTGCGGTGCGGCGGCGCGCCGCCCGCGCTCGGCGAGCGGGTGGCGCTGCGGCCGGGGCACGTCCGGCTGACCTTCAACCTGCATGACGTCGTCTGGCTGGCCTGCGGCGACGGCTCGTACGAGCGGGCCGCCGTGTCCGCGCGCGGGCGCTCATGGTGACCCGCCGGTGACCAGGCGCAGCGCCTCGCGCACCCCGACCGGCTCGTGCTCCGGGTCGACCGAGGCGATCAGCGTCAGCGCGGTGCGGGCGAGGTGGCGGACCAGCCGCACGCTGGCGGCGCCGCCGCCCTCCGCGCAGGCGTCGACGATGGCGGCGTGCTCCCGCGCCGCGGTCGACCAGGCCTGCGCCTCGGCCATGTAGACGCGGCGGTAGCGCTCGCTGTGGTCGGACAGCTCGCGGGCGAGCCGCTGGATCCGCTCGCCCGCATGGATGCGCAGCAGCTCGTGGTAGCGCCGGTGGGCGGCCTCCCAGGCTTCGATGTCGCGCTCCTCGGACAGCCGCATCTCGGCCAGCGAGGCGTGCAGCTCGGCGAGGTCGGCGGGCGTGTACCGCGGCACCGTCAGCCGCACGGCCAGCGCCTCGACCAGCACCCGGGCGGCGTAGAGCTGCTCCAGGTCGGTCATGGACAGTTCGGCGACGCGGACGCGCCGGTTCGGCTCCGAGGAGATCAGGCCCTCCCGTTGCAGCATCCGCAGCGCCTCGCGCAGCGGGGTGCGGCTGACCCCGAGCGTGGCGGCGAGCCGCACCTGCGAGATCGGCGCCGTCGGGTCGAGCTCGCCGCGCAGGATCGCCCGGCGCAGCCGGTCGTGGACGACCTCGGTCGAGAGCTCGGCGGCCGCCCCCGGCCGGACGCTGGCCAAAGCGCCCTCAGCCTTCCGGCCGCCAGGCGGCCCGCGCGGCGTCCATCGCCGGCATCAGAACACCGCGATCGGGTTGACCGGCGAGCCGGTGCCGGCGGCCAGGCGCAGCGGGGCGATGACGCAGAGGAAGTCCCAGCGGCCCTCCTGCTCGCAGGCGGCGGTGAGGTCCTCGAAGGACAGGCTGTCGAGGAAGTAGAGCCCCATGGCGTTCACCCCGATCGCGTGGATGGGGTACATCACGCCCTCGCAGTTGCTCGGGACCGTCTCACCGTCGCCGTCGAAGCCGATCGCGGCGACCTTGCGCTCGTGGAACAGCGGCATGGCGGTCGCGTGGATGCCGGCCTTGGAGTTGGCCGCGTCCCACGGCCCCTGGTCCAGTCGCTTGCGCGCGTGGCCGGTGCGGAAGAACAGGATGTCGCCCTCCTGGAGGCGGACGCCCTGCGCCCGCTCGGCCGCCTCGATCTCCTCGCGGTAGACCGCCTCGCCCGGCTCGACCCAGGCGGTGCCGCGCAGCCGCGGGATGTCGAGCAGCACCCCGCGGCCCACGATCCCGTCCTTGGCCACGTCCATGGCCTGCATCGACGCCCCCAGCGACGAGACCGCCCGGTCCACCGGCACGCCGTTGTACAGCAGCCCCTTGTAGGCGACGTGGCAGAGCGCGTCGAGGTGGGAGTGGGCGTCGCCGTGGAACTCGATCCCCATGAAGTCGCAGGTGAACCGCAGGTCGCCGGCGTCGTCGATGGGCACGTCCTGGAGCATGGTCATGTGGTGCACGACCGGCTTGGGGTTGTCGGGGCCGGCCCTGGTGTCCAGCGGCCACGAGCAGGCGACGGTCCGGCCGGAGCGGACCGTCGCCGCCGCGGAGCGCACGTGCTCGGGCGTGATGAAGTTGATCGCCCCGCGCTGGTCCTCCGGGCCCCAGCGCCCCCAGTGCTTGCAGGCCTCATGGAGCTCGGCGAACTCGCTGGCCGACACCGGCGCCGGCCCGGCCACCACCGCCTTGGCGTCCATCTAGTGCGCACCCCCGGACTCCTCGAACACCAGCTGCGCCTTGCGCAGCCAGTCCTCCTGCCCGCGGGTCCGCAGGAACAGCAGCACCACCAGCGTGACGATCACCAGCACGATGAACGACATCAGGCCCCAGAAGACCGGCCCGGTGCTGGTGAACGGGGAGAAGTACGACTTCCACACCACCACCACGCCGGCCGTCGAGGCGATCGCCGGCACCACCACGTGCAGCAGCGGATTGAACCGGCTCCTCGCCTCGGTGAGGTAGTAGACCACCACCCCGATGTTGGCCAGGAAGTACATCGTGATGAGGCCGAGGGTGATCATGTTGGCCCAGCTGAAGAAGGTGTTCTCAGCGCCGAAGATCAGCACCATGACGAACGCCAGCACGTTCACCACGACCTGCACGTGGATGGCGTTGTCGGGCGTCTGCCTGCTGGGCGCCACCTTGCCGAGCGACGCCGGCAGCACGCCGGAGCGGCCCATGCCGTACCAGGTGCGGGTGCCCCCGTTGAAGCAGGCGATCGACACCGCGATGGCCGAGTTCAGCAGGGCGAACAGCAGCAGCACCCAGGCCCCGCCCCAGACCCGCTGCGCCAGCGTGGTCACCGGGAAGGGGATGTCGAAGGTGATCTTGCTGACCTGGTCGACCCCGAAGCCGACCAGGTAGCCCCAGGTCACGAAGATGAAATAGACCATCAGGATGAGCACCGAGGCCACCAGGCCGATGGGGACGTTGCGGCGCGGGTTCTTGCTCTCCTCGGCCAGCGGCCCGGTGGACTCCCAGCCGCTGAAGGCGAAGATCGAGAACACCACCCCGAGGAACAGGTTCCCGGCCAGGTGGAAGTTGCCGGGGTTGAGCGGCGCCGCGCTGAAGCCGCCCGGCCCTGGGCTGAGCAGCCCGCTGATGGCCAGGGCGACCATCAGCACGATCTCGATCCCGCCGGTGATCAGCAGCAGCTTCTCGGAGACCGCGATGCCCGCGTACGCCCACCAGATCACCAGCGCGAGCGCCACCACCACGAAGATCCACCACGGGATCGTGACGCCGTACTCCTCCTTGATGGCCGGCTCGAGGACGGTCTTGCCGAGCAGCGAGAGCGTCAGCGCGCCGACCGGCGGCAGCCAGACCGAGAACAGCACGCCGGCGAAGAAGCCCGCCCGTGGGTGCAGCGCGCGGGCGATCCAGGTGTACCAGCCACCGGCCGAGGGGAACACCTTGGCCAGCTGCGCCGACGACAGCGCCTGCATCGCCAGCAGCGCCCCGCCGAACAGGTAGGCCCACGGCGTCACCAGGCCGGCGAAGCCGACGATGAACACGAACGACGCGAGGATCGCGAAGGCTGGAGCGATGGTGGCGACGCCTTGCATCAAGACGCCTGGAAGCCCGACCGCGCCTTCGCGAAGCTCGGTCCGGATGCCTTCCTGACCAGACTGACCGGTGTCTGTTGCCACGGTGCAGCTCCCTTCCGAGCCCGGCTCAGGTCTGCCGGGCGACCGTCCCGAGATCGTCGAGTGTCATGCCGACCTTCGCGGTCTGACCGCCGTCCACCGCGAAGACCGCGCCCGTGACGTAGGAGGCCTCGTCGGAGGCCAGGAACAGTGCCGCTGCCGCCAGCTCCTCCGGGCGCGCCAGGCGCCCGATGGGCATCGCCTCGCCGAACGCCCGCAGCTCCTCGGCGGTCATCACGCTGCCGAGCATCGGCGTGTCGGTCGGCCCCGGCGCGATCGCGTTCGCCCGCACGCCCTGCCTGGCGTGGTCGACGCTGATCGCCTTGGTGAGCATCGCCACGCCGCCCTTGGAGGCGACGTAGGCCGCGGTCCCCGGGGCCGCGTCGTGCGCTCCGGTGGACGAGGAGACCGTGATGATCGAGCCGCCGCCGCGCTCCACCATCCGTGGGATCGCCGCCCGCGCGCACAGGTAGGTGCCGGTGAGGTTCACCCCGATGACGTGGTCCCACGCCTCCGGCTCGGTCTCCACCACCGAGCCGAAGCCGAGCACGCCGGCGGCGGTCATCAGCACGTCGACCCCGCCGAGCTCGCGCACCGCGCGGTCGACCAGCGCCTGGACCTGCCCGGCGTCGCGCACGTCCACGCCCATGCCGAAGGCGCCGCCGCCGTCCGCCTGGATCTCGGCGGCGACCGCCTTGGCGGCCTCCGTGGCGATGTCGGCGACCGCCACCGCCGCGCCCTCGGCGGCGAAGCGCCTGGCGACCGCCCGGCCGATGCCCGAGCCGCCGCCGGTGACGATGGCGACCTTGCCGGCGAGCCTTCCGTCCGAACGCATCCGCCTGCTGCCCTCCTCTCAGTGGGTGCTGTCCGCGGGCCGGTCGAGCCCGAGGTCGTCGATGCCGAGCGAGACGCCGAGGGTCGCCCCCCCGTCGACGATCACGTCCTCGCCGGTCATGTAGGCGGCGTCGTCGGAGGCGAGGAACAGCACGACCTTGGCGATGTCGGTGGGCGTGCCGTAGCGTCCGGCGGGGATCCGCTTGAGGTACTCCGGGCCGGCGACCGGGTCGTCGATCAGCGCGGCCGACAGGCGCGTGGCGATGATCCCCGGGTCGACCGCGTTGATGCGGATGCCGTGGCGCGCCAGGTCCAGGGCGGCGTTGCGCACGTACATCACGATGGCGCCCTTGGTGGCGCTGTAGGGGACGTTGCTCTCCTCGGCGAAGAAGGCGTTGGTGGAGGCGAACACCACCATGGCGCCGCCGCCGCGCTCGGCCATCACCCGGCCGGCCGCGCGGGTGGTCAGGAAGACGCCGGTGAGGTTCACGTCGACGATGCGGCGCCAGAGGTCCTCGGGGAACTCCAGCAGCGGCCGCAGCTCCACGATGGCGGCGGTGTGCACCAGCACGTCGATGCCGCCGAAGCGCTCGACCACCCGGGCGACCGCGGCCTCGACGTCGGCGGCGCGGGAGACGTCGCCGCTGTGCGCCACCACGGGACAGCCGCGCGCCTCGAGGTCGGCCACCGCGCCGGCGAGCGTGTCCGCCTCGATGTCGAACAGCGCCAGGTTGGCGCCCTCCGCGCCGAACAGCTCGGCGCAGGCCCGGCCCATGCCCTGCGCCCCGCCGACCACCAGGACGGTGCGCCCCTCGAACCGGCTCATGCGCCCACCTACTCGCCCACGTAGGCGGTGGCCTCGATCTCGATCAGCATCCCTGGGACCTGATGGAGGTCGCTGCCCACCGTGATCCGGGCCGGGTAGGGCTCTGAGAAGCGCTGCTTGTAGGTCGCGTTGTAGCGGGGGAAGAGGTTCGTGTCGGCCAGGTGGACGCTCACCCTGACCACGTCGGCGAGCGACGCGCCCTCGGCGCGCAGCACCGCCTCGATGTTGTCCAGGGTGGCGTTGGTCTGCTCCTCGATGGTGTCCCCGACGACCTTGCCGTCGGGGCCGATCGGCCCGGTGCCGGTGACGAAGATGAAATCGCCCGCCCGCCAGCCGTGCGAGTAGGCGCCGAGCGGCGGGGCTCCGTCCGCTGCCTGGATCACGTGCTTGGCCATGACCTCCCCTTCGCCGATCCTCACGCCGGCGCGGTGACGCGCCGCCGGACCCGTTCCTCGATGAACCAGGCGACCTCCTCCACCAGCTCGAGCATCCGTTCGAAGTCGTCCTCCGGCGTGGTCAGCGGCGGCTTGAACTTGAGGACGTTGCCGCCGATGCCACCGAACTGGCAGAGCAGTCCGCGCTCCACCGCGAAGCGCCAGGCTTCCTCGCAGATCCGGGTGGCCGGCGCCCTGGTCTGGCGGTCGAGCACGAAGTCGATGCCGATGAACAGCCCGGGCCCACGCACGTCGCCGATGGTCTCGAAGCGTCCCGCCAGCTCCTGGAAGCGGCCAGTGGCGCGGGCGCCGAGGCGCTGGGCCCGCTCGACGAGCCGCTCGGCGTCCACCACGTCGAGCACCGCCGAGCCGGCCGCCGCGGCGAGCGGCTGGTTCATGAAGGTGAGGATGTTCCAGGGCTCGGCCTCGACGGCGTCGTCCACCAGGTCCGCCCGGACGGCCAGCGCGCCGAACGGCACGCCGCCGCCGAGCGCCTTGCCGGCGACCAGGACGTCGGGCTGGACGTCGAACAGCTCCGACGCCCAGGTCGCGCCGCAGCGCGCGAGCCCGGTCTGGATCTCGTCGACGATTAGCAGCACCCCGCGCTCGCGGCAGGCCCGCTGCACCGCCTGGTAGTAGCCGGGCGGGAAGACGACGTGGCCGTTGGGGCCCTGGACGACCTCCATCACCAGGGCGGCCACCTGGCCGTAGCCGCCGTCCATGGCGTTCTCCAGCGCCCGCGCCGAGGCCCGCCACGCGTCGGGTCCCTCGCCGAGCGGGTTCCGGTAGGTGTCGGCGTTCGGCACCTGCCGGAACGTCGGCCAGCGCACCCCGCCGGGGAACCAGTCGCGGTCGGGCGCGATGCCGGCCAGGCTCATAGTCGCCAGGGACATGCCGTGGTAGGCGCCGTGCAGCGACAGCACCTCGGTCCGGCCGGTGACCCGCATGGCCAGCTTGATGGCCGCCTCGATGGCCTCGCCGCCGCCGCTGACCAGCGCGATCTTGTCCAGGCCGCGCGGCGTGCGGGTGGCCAGGCGGGCGCAGTAGGCCGCCACCACGTCGCTCTGGTGCAGGATGCTGGTGGTCGGCAGCGTCGCCATCTGCCTGGCGACCGCCTCGGCGACGTGCGGGTTGGCGTGCCCCACCATCGCCGGCCCCGCCGACCCGGACATGGTGTCGAGGTAGCTCCGGCCCTGCGCGTCCCACAGCCGCGCGTTGGCCGCCCGCACGAAGGTCAGGCACGGATCGCGGCGCAGCGAGTGCAGGACGAACCTGTCGGCTGGCGCGCTGTCCATCGCGGCGCCCCGGTCAGGTCCGCAGCCCGCGGGCGGCGACGCGCCAGACCTGCTCGACGCGGCCGTCCCGCACGCCGATGATCTCGTTGGTCAGGTTGCAGCAGGTGCAGGCGTGGAACGGGTAGAAGCGCAGCTTCTCGCCCAGCGCGACGTCGGGCTCCGCGCGGCCCATGCCGTGCTCCTCGGTGAGCCGCTCGATCACCACGCGGCTGTCGGTCGAGTAGGTCATCGCCGGGGGCGCCCCCTGGGCATTGCCGGCGCCGACCACGCCCCGGTCGCCCGAGAAGGTCTTGGACCCGCCGTCGATGGTGACGCCCCGGTCGCCCCAGCGGCTCGCCACCCGGCAGAGCGCGGTGAGCGCGAGCTGGTCCTCGGTGGCGCTGCCCTCGTTCAGGTGCATGACGTCGTAGAAGACGTACGTGCCGGCGCGGGACTCGGTAACGCCCGGTACCTCCGCGACGTACTTGCCGGTGAAGCTGCCGCCGGCCGACAGCTCGCGCACCTCGAGGCCGCGCGAGCGCAGCCGCTCGGCGATGTCGACCAGCAGCTGGCCCTCGGCGTGGCCCTCCTCGCGGCGGCTGCGCTTGCCCTCGAAGAAATACGACCGGTGCGTGGTCAGCCCGTCGAAGTCGATCCCGGGAAGGCTGGCGATGGTTCGCGCCAGGCGCTCGACCCGGTCGACGTCGCCCATCTCGATGCCGCCGCGGTGCATGCCGCTGTCGATGTCGATCTGGAGGTTCAGCGTCACGCCTCGCGCGGCCGCCGCCTCCGACGCCTGCCGCACGGCCTCCTCACCGTCGCAGTTCACCGTCATGCGGGTCCCGCGCGCCGCCATCGCGGCGACGCGCGCCCACTTCTGCTCGCCGAACACCGGGTAGGCGATGCAGATGTCGTCGATGCCGACCGCGGCGAACGGCTCGGCCTCGCTGATCTTCGCGCAACAGATGCCCCTGGCCCCGGCCGCCATCTGGAGCAGCGCGATCTCCGGGACCTTGTGGGTCTTCACGTGGACGCGGAAGGCGACGCCGTGCTCGTCCATCCACGACTGCCAATCGTGGATATTCCGCTCCATCCGATCGAGGTCGGCGAGGATCAAAGGTGTATCCAGGTCTTCGATCCGGTCGCCGATCTGGACATCCGGTGAGCCGACCTCGTCCACTGCGGACCGCGCCATGCCGAGCCTCCCATCCGCGCTTCCACGCCGAATGGAGACGAAATTGCCGCGACGTCCAGTTCTGGAAACTGTATGCAGGTTTGAACAGCAAGTCAACCACTTCGGCGTGCGGCGGCGGGAGCCATCGCCCGGATCTGGCGAGCGGCGATTCGTCAGCCGTACAGCTGGCCGGCGAGGTACTTGAGGCCGCTGTCGACCTGGAGGGTGACGACCCGGTGGCCGGCGCCCAGACGGCGGGCGATCTCCAGCGACGCGACGAGGTTCGTGCCGGTCGACGGGCCGGAGAAGATGCCCTCGGTCCGCGCGGCCTGCCCTGCCATCTCGAACGCGACGGCATCCGGGACGGCGATGACCTCGTCGAAGTCCTCGCGGTGAAGCATCGGCGGCCACCGGCCGATGCCGCCGCCCTCGATGTGGTGGGTGCCTGGGGCCCCGCCGGACAGCACCGCCGACTCCGCCGGCTCCACGACCACCCGGTGCAGCTCGGGCAGCTTCGCCGCCAGCGCGCGGCTGGTGCCCAGGAAACAGCCCGCCGTGCCGACGTAGGCGCAGAACGCGTCGATCGCCGGCGGACCGGGGAGCTGGGCGAGCAGCTCCTCGCCGATCGCTCGATATCCCTCGATCATGTCGCGGTTGTTGAACTGGTCGGTCCAGAACGCTCCGGTCTCGACGGCGATCTCGCCCGCTCGGGCCACCATCGCCGGGATCAGCTCCGGGGTGATGCCCTGCGGGCTGTCGATCAGCTCGACGTCCGCCCCGAACGCCTGCATGGTTCGGATCTTTTCGGCCGCGAACGCGTTCGACGACACGATCCGCAGCGGGTGGCCTTTCACGGCGCAGACGAGCGCCAGCGAGGATCCGGTGCTGCCGCCGGTGTACTCCACCACCGGCTGGCCGGGCCGCAGCCGCCCGTCCCGCTCGGCGGCCTCGATCATGGCGAGCGCCATGCGGTCCTTGTAGGAGCCGGTGGGGTTGGCGGCCTCGAGCTTGACCCAGACCTCGGCGCTGCCGTCGCCGGGCAGGTGGTCCAGTCGGGCAACCGGGGTGTCGCCGATCGCATCGATCGGGCTCATGGTGGCTCCAGATGCTGTGCCGCCCGCCCACCCCGGGTCAAGCCGGCCGCCGGCTCCGCGGCCTCGGCGGTCGGCAGGGTGACGACGAAGCGGGCGCCTGGCTGGTGCCGGGGGTCGATCTCGATCGTGCCGTGGTGGCGCCGCACGATGTCCAGGGTGATCGCCAGCCCCAGCCCCGCCCCGCCGGTCGCCGCCGAGCGGGCCTGGTCCAGCCGGGTGAACCGCTCGAACACCCGCTGATGGTGCTCGGGCGGGATTCCCGGCCCATCATCGGCCACCGTCAACACCGCCGTGTGGTCATGCTCGGCGAGCGTCAACCACACCCGCCCATCGGCATAGCGGGCCGCATTGTCGGCCAGGTTGCGCACCGCCCGCGCCAACTGGTCCGCATCCCCGGCAACCTGTGCCGCCGACACCCCGCTACAGTCCACCCGGACCCGCCCCCCAGCCCGCAGCCGGCCGCTCTCGCGCAGCACGATGTCGTCCAGGTCGACCGGCTGCCGACGGACCCCGGTCGCGCCGGCGTCGCTTCGGGCCAGGTGCAGCAGGTCCTCCACCAGCCGCTGCAACC
>DASVXQ010000181.1:0-23493 GCA_036392615.1 Actinomycetes bacterium
CTTCGACAAGGTGATGGGGCTGCGCTTCGAGGAGGCGAGCGGGGACCGGGTGGTCGCGGTGGTCCCGGTCACGCCGGACCTGCACCAGCAGTACGGCATCGTCCACGGCGGCGTCTACGCGGCCATGATCGAGACCACCGCCAGCGTCGGCGCGGCGCTGTGGCTCGGAGCGCAGGGCCGGCCGGTCGGCATCGCCAACAGCACCGATTTCCTGCGGGCGACCCGCGACGGCGAGCTGCGCGCCGAGGCGACCCCGCTCAGCCGCGGCCGCAGCACCCAGCTCTGGGAGGTCAGCGTGACCGACCGGCGCGGCCGCCCGGTGGCGCACGGCCGCGTCCGGCTGATGAACCTGAGCGCGGAGCCGTCGCTCGACTGACCGGGCGGCTCAGCCGCGCAGGTAGGTGAGCACCGCCAGCACACGGCGGTGGTCGCTGGCGGTGGCCGGCAGGCCGAGCTTGGCGAAGATGTTGCTGACGTGCTTCTCGACCGCCCCGTCGGTGACCACCAGCTCGGCGGCGATGGCCGCGTTGCTGCGGCCCTCCGCCATCAGCGCGAGCACCTCGCGCTCGCGCGGGCTCAGCGCGTCCAGCGGGTTGCCGCGCCGCCGCCGGCCGAGCAGCTGCGCCACCACCTCGGGGTCGAGCGCGGTGCCGCCCTCGCCGACCCGCCGCACCGCGGCGAGGAACTCCGCCACGTCGGCCACCCGGTCCTTCAGCAGGTAGCCGACGCCCTCGGCGTTGCTGCCGATCAGCTCCAGCGCGTAGCGCTCCTCGACGTACTGCGACAGCACCAGGATGGCGGTCGCCGGCACCAGCCGGCGCACCTCCAGCGCGGCGCGCAGCCCCTCGTCGGTGTGGGTCGGCGGCATGCGCACGTCGACGATGGCGATGTCGGGGCGCAGCGCCGCGGCGGCGGCGATCAGGCCGGGGCCGTCGCCAACGGTGCCGACCACCTCGAAGTCGCCCTCGGCCAGCAGCCGTTCGAGGCCGGCCCGCAGCAGCACGGCGTCTTCGGCGATCACGACTCGCATGGCAGCTCCGCTCGGATCACGGTTGGCCCTCCGGCCGGGCTCGACACGGTGAAGCGGCCGTCGACGGCGGCGACCCGGTCGGCCAGGCCGGCCAGCCCCGAGCCCGCCTGCAGGTTGGCCCCGCCGACGCCGTCGTCGCGCACCTCGACCACCAGGTGGCCGTCGTCGCGGCGGATCCGCACGGCGGCGTGCCGGGCGGCGGCGTGCTTGGCGACGTTGGCCAGCGCCTCCGCCACCACGAAGTAGGCGGCCGACTCGACCGTCGGCGGCGGCCGCCGCGCCAGCTCGACCGACACCTCCACCGGCACGGTCGAGCGGCCGGCCAGGGCCGAGATGGCGGCGTCCAGGCCACGGTCGGTGAGCACCGCAGGGTGGATGCCGCGGGCCAGGTTGCGCAGCTCGGTGAGCGCGCGCTTGGCCTCCTCGTGGGCCTCGTCGAGCAGCGCCCTGGCCTGCTCGGGGTCCCTGCCGAACTTCTCCCGCGCCATGCCGAGGTCCATCGCCAGCGCGACCAGCCGCTGCTGCGCGCCATCGTGGAGGTCGCGCTCGATGCGGCGGCGCTCCGCGGCGGCCACGTCGACCGCCACGATGCGCCGCGCGGTCGCCTCCTCGACCTTGGCGACCAGCTGGGCGCCGGCGGTCGGCCCCAGCAGCCCCCTGGCGATCCAGACGTGGGCGGCGGCGAGCCCGCGGACCACTGGCGGGACGCACAGCCCCAGCAGCAGGCCGGCCGCCGCCACCAGCAGCGCCTTGGGCAGGCTGTCGATCACCAGCAGCGGGCGGTTGGAGATCTCCAGCAGTCGCGCCCCGCCCGGCACGGCCGCGTACCAGAACGGCACCGACGCCATCGCCAGCGGGATCGACCACACCACGGTGACCACGGAGAACCAGATCGCCCCGAGGGGGCCGAGCAGCACCAGGTAGGCGGCGTCGCGCCAGGTCGCCGGGTCGGTCGCACGGGCGCGCCAGCGCCGCAGGAAGGAGGCGCGCGGGATCGGCCGGTAGGGCTCCGGGATGTCGGCGCCCAGCGTCGAGCGGATGAAGGCGCGCTCGCCCCTGGCGCCGCCCTTCCAGCACAGCATGGACAGGATCAGGATCGGGAAGCCGACCCACAGCACCAGCATCGCGCCGCCCACGGCCAGCGTGGTCACCGTGAAGACGGACCAGAAGATCCCCACCGCCAGGGTCGCCATGAGATAGCCCGTGGCGGCCCAGGTGCGCCCGGAGACCAGCTCGAAGGCGGGGTTGTGGGCAGCCCACCTCGCGGCTCGGTCCATCGTGCTGGCTCCTCCTGGTCGTGGTGCCGTGGTGGTGACGCTCCCAGGTTGACTGCTCGGAGCCGGGGCGGCCAATGGGGAAGCCTGGCGGACCCGGGTGGGGATAGCCCCAGTGCCCAGCAGCCAGGCGAACGCGCCGTTTCCGCAGCTAGGGGGCACTTTGGGGACTTATCCACAAGAGTGGACAACGCTGTGCATACTTATAGCTACATAGACAAGGGCGCACAGGCCGGTCCTTCGCCCATCGCCGCGAATCCGCCCCGCCAGGTCGTCCCGCCGGTCACCGCCCCCGCCCGGCCAGCCGCCGGTCACCATCCGCCCCGGCCAGCCGCCTGTCAGTGGTAGTCGTAGTAGGCGTGGTGCTGGGCACGCGCCTCGCTGGCGGTGATCTGCTCGGGCTCGGAGGCGATCGCCGCGCGGACGATGCCGGCCAGCTTGTCCGCCTGGGCGTGCAGCCGCTGCCTGCGCCCCTCGATCTCCGACTGGAAGGTGCTGGCGGTGGTGCCGACCCAGACCTTGCCGCCGCCCATGTCCTGCGCGCCCTTGTCGAGCGCCGTGGCCAGCGCGCCCGCCTGCGCCTGGACCTCCCTGAGCAGCGCTTGCAGCCGGGCTCGCCGAGGATTGGCCACCATCGGCTCGGTCTGCTGGTCCGTCTGGCTTCCGCCCACGGCAATCCTCCCCGCGACAAGTCACGACACGAGGGTGGATTCTGCCGCAGGACGCTACAGAAGCGGAAACGGGCCCCGGATATTGCTCTGTCCGTCAAGCCGGCGACGGGGGCGGCGTGCCGGCGAACAGCATCGCCTCGGCAGGCAGGTCCATACGGGCTGCGGCGATCGCGAACAGCTCCGGGTCGTCTTTGAGGCGGCCCTCCTGGGCCGAGATGACGAAGGCGTCAAACAGCTGGCGGAGCCCCAACTGCTGGTAGGCGGTCTCCACCGACGGCCAGTTCTCGGTGAGCACGCCAAGCCGCAGTCCCCGGGAGCGCAGGCGGCGCAGGGCGCCAGCGACCTCGGGGAACGGCTCCATGGCGATCTCGTCGCCGTCGCCCACGACCAGTTCCTGGAGGAGGGCTGGCGGTGGGTCCTGGGCCCCGAGTGCTTCCAGCACGATGCGGTAGAAGGCGGCGAACAGCTTCCGTTCCTCCGCCACGGTGTGCAGCGGTTGGCGGTGGCGCTCGTCCAGGAAGCGCATGCCGGTCGCAAAGGCCTGCTCGGCGTGATCCAGCCGCAGCCCGGGGAGATGAGCGTGGACGGTCGTGGCGAAGGTTGGCCCACCAAACCAGCGCTGCCACGCTTCGCCACGGCAGGGTGGTGGAGCGGTTGCGGCGGTTTGTCCAGGGATGCCCAGCCGGATAGGGTGAGCGCCATGGGACCCCTCCGCACGATCGCGCGGCGCGCCGCCGCCACCGCGCTGCCGCTGGCGCTCGCGACCACGCTGGCGGCCTGTTCCGGCAAGGGCGAGGACGAGCCCACTGCCGCCGACGCCGGCGCGCAGCTCCAGCAGGCCGTCCGCATCCTCTACGACAACCAGCTCATCCGTGGCGCGCCGTCGGTCACCAGCGACGCCGGCAGCGACCAGCCGTGCGGCGTGGGCAAGGCCAGGCGCGTCTACGCGGCCACCGCGCCGAGCCGTGGGTTCAGCGACCGCGCCAGCGCCTTCAACTACGCGGTCAACGCGATGCGCGCCATCGGCCACGGCTGGGAGCGCCAGTCCACCGCCAACTCCAGCGACACGGTGACCTCGGTGGGCGTCGACGGGCACGCGCGCATCTCGGTGGTCACCAGCCAGGACGGCAGGCGCTACACGATCAGCGGCCAGACCGACTGCCTGCCGACCGGCTAGTCGTCCGGGCCGTAGCGGTCGACCGTGCGGGTGAAGGCGCCCTGCTCGGTGTTGGCGAGGTCCACGGTCTTCTGGCCGAAGGCGTCGTCGTGCCCGCCGCCGCGGCCGTTGGCCTCCAGCCAGGCGTCGTAGGCCGCCAGCCTGTCCCTGTCGCCGGCGATCTTGTCAGGCGGCAGCAGGTGCCCGCTGGAGTCGGTGAAGCGCGCCTTGGAGGGGTCGACGTCGTTGGCCCTGGCCCACCGGTCGGCGGAGGCGTCCGGCCTGACGGTCATCGGGTAGCCGTGGTCCATCAGCTTCTCGGAGATCAGGTAGCTGCTCGCCAGCGAGGCCTGCCGGCGGCGGTTCTCGAGCTCGTCGGTGCGGGTCCCGCCGCCCTCGACCCAGTCGTCGATGACGTTGCCGCCCTCGAACTGGACCACCTGCCAGAGCACCTTGCCCCCCAGCGAGACCGGGTTGACCGGCGCGGCGTTCATGCCGATGTTGGCCAGGTCGCCGAAGAACTCGCGGACCTTCTTCTCCTGCTCGTCCATGTCGCCGCGGACCTCGAAGCGGGAGGCGTACTCGAGCCCCGCTGCCGAGCCCAGGTAGCTCATCACCCGCTGGGTGCCCGGCGAGTCGCTGCCGCCGGCGGCCAGGTCGGCCTTGACGCCCGCGTCGACCATCTGCTCGGTGAGCGTCGCCATGGCGTCGTCGAACGGCTGGCCGGTCCAGTCCTGGTCGGCGAACGATTTCATGAAGCCGTAGGTGACCCCGGTGTCGAGGCTGAACATCGGGTTCAGGCCGGGGACGGTCTCGGTCCGGTCGTTGTCGGGGTCGGAGCCGATCACGATCTCCGGCGCCCAGGAGCCGGCGATCTCGGCCATGGAGCGGCCCATCAGCGGGGTCACGTCGCCGGAGTGGCTGGAGATGCTCTCGATGGTCTTCTCGGCGAAGTCGGCGGCGGCCCGGCTGTGGTGGCCCATGGTCTCGTCGTTCACGCCCGAGCCGGACGCCAGCGCATAGCCGAGGTTCTCCTTGACCTCGTCGCCGGTGCCGACCGAGTCGGCGTAGTCCAGGAACAGGTCGATGTTGCCGTCCAGCGAGCGCCCGTGGTCCGGCTGGCCCATGGTGGTCAGCGCGTAGCGCGAGGCGTCCGAGCTGTTGGAGGCGACCTTGAGGAACAGCGCGGCGGTGTCGTCCGGCAGACCCAGCCGGGCGGCGTCCAGCCCGCCGCCGCGGAAGTCCTGGTTGGGGTCGCCGGCGAAGTCGTCCAGCGCGTTGTTGCGCGCCACCACGCCGAGCCAGTTGCCGGGCACCTTGGCGTAGGCCAGCATCGCGCCCTTGTTCCAGGCGTCCGGGCGGTTCGTGCTGGGGCGCTCGAAGTCGCTCCTGATCTTGTCCATCCCCGGCGCGGGGTAGGGCGCGGTGAGCGCGGTGCCGAGCGCGTGGCTGTAGATCTTCAGGTCGTCGGCGGCGGTGTCGCTGCCGCTCTGGGTCATGAAGATCGGGATCAGCTTGGTGCGCTGCGGGCCGAGCGTGCCGTAGAAGGCCGAGGTGAAGGCGGGGTCGTCCTTGTGGCTGGCGAGCTGCTGGGCGATCTCGTGGGCCCGCCTGGCGCCCTCGGCGTCGGTCGAGTCGAGCTTCAGCAGCTCCTCGGCCAGCGCGGAGCCCTGCTGGGCCGCCTGCGCCGGCGTCAGGTCCATGCCGGTGGCGTCCTCGTCGTAGAAGTGCGCGCCCGGGGTGTCGTCGATGGCGGCAGCCAGGGTCTGCCGCCGGCTCAGCATCGGCAGCTGGTCTTGCGCCCATTTGCCGATGTTGACGATCTCGGTCAGCGGCGCGGTGTCGAGGAGCTCCCGCGAGAAGCGGCCCTTCAAGCTCCCGCCCTGGTTGACCAGGGTGTCGGCACCGCTCTTGATCGACGCGTTCATCTGCGCCATGAGCTGCGGATCGATTGCCGCGACCGAGCCGCCGCCAGCGCCGCCCGGATCCTCTCTGAACACCATCTGGACACCCCGTCGCCGCTCCGCGCCGGGCGCCGCGCGGCCCGACCCCGCTGACAAGGGGGGAATCTACACGTCCTGCCCGTGTCCCGTTCGAGTGCCTCAGGCGCTCGAGGTCACCTGGGAGTCGCGCCCCAGATAGCCGCCGCCACCACCGCTGCCGCTGCCCTTCTTGCAGCCCGCGGCGGCGACGCTGAGCACCATCGCGAGCGCGATCACCGCCACCGTCAACAGCACTTTGCGCATCCAGTCCTCCTTCGCTGCGGGTTGCCGCACCGCTTGTGCGTCTCGACAGGGTGGGAACCACCCGGCCCGGCGGGCGATTCCCCCACCGGTCCCACGGCCCGGTGCCGCTGCCGGAAAGATCCGGCTTCCGCTTGATACGGGCGAAGTGCTGGACACGGCGAGGTTCGCGCCGTAGAACACCAAGCGTGAGGGCCATTGATGGGTAACCTGGCAACCCAAGGAGGCACCCCGCATGGCAAGCGATGCTCCGGACGTCGGTCCCGGACGCACGGCCACCCCCGATCCCCTCGAGCGGACGGGCACCCCCACCCCCGGAGAGACGGTCGATCCTGTCGAGCAGGGCGGCGTCGACGAGCTCGCCCGCCGCCACGGGCGGTTCGTCTGGCCGATGACCGTGTTCTTCCTGGTCTACTACATGCTGTTGATGTGGCTCCCGAGCGTGGCGCCCGGGTTCATGGGCCGCAAGCTGTTCGGCAACTTCACCTTCGCGTACCTGTTCGCGCTCTCCCAGTTCGTGATGACCTTCCTGGTGGCCTGGGCGTACACGCGCTTCGCGCGGCGGCGCCTCGACCCGCTGGTGGACGGCTTCCGGGCGCGTGCCGGACGGACCTCCAGCGGCGAGGTGACCCGATGAGCGGCCGGACGATCTCGCTGCTGCTGTTCGCCGTCTTCGTGCTGGCGACCCTGTGGATCACCTGGTGGGCGTCGCGGCAGACCCGTTCGGCGGTCGACTTCTACGCTGCCGGCCGGCGCATCACCGGCCTCCAGAACGGCATCGCCATCTCCGGCGACTACATGTCGGCGGCCAGCTTCCTTGGGATCGCCGGGCTGATCGCGCTGTTCGGCTTCGACGGCTACCTGTACTCGGTCGGCTTCCTGGTCGCCTACCTGGTGGTGCTGCTGCTGGTGGCGGAGCTGCTGCGCAACGCCGGCAAGTACACCATGGCCGACGTGCTGGCCTACCGCCTGCGGCAGTCGCCGGTCCGCTCGGCGGCGGCGCTGTCCACCGTCGGCGTCTCGATCGTCTACCTGATCGCCCAGATGGTCGGCGCCGGCGCGCTGATGAAGCTGCTGCTCGGGTTGTCCGGCGAGGGGCCGGCGATCGCGGCGATCGTGGCGGTCGGCATCCTGATGATCGTCTACGTGACCTTCGGGGGGATGATCGGCACCACCTGGGTGCAGATCGTCAAGGCGGTGCTGCTGATCGGCGGCACGGTGCTGCTGTCGATCTTCGTGCTGGCGAAGTTCGGCTTCTCGCTGAACGCGCTGTTCGGCGCGGCCGCCAAAGCCAGCGGCAAGGGCGACGCCTTCCTGGCGCCCGGCCTGCGGTTCAAGAACAACGGCGTCGAGCTGGTCTCGCTCGGGCTCGCGCTGGTGCTCGGCACCGCCGGCCTGCCGCACATCCTGGTCCGCTTCTACACCGTGCCGACCGCACGGGCGGCGCGCACCAGCGTGAACTGGGCCATCGGCATCATCGGCAGCTTCTACATCCTGACCACCTTCCTGGGGTTCGGCGCCGCGGCGCTGGTCGGCAGCAACGCCGTCCGGGCCGCCAACCCCGGCGGCAACATGGCCGCCCCGCTGCTCGCCCAGGAGGTCGGTGGCGGCGCCGACTCGATCGGCGGCGACCTGTTCCTGGCCTTCATCTCCGCGGTGGCCTTCGCAACCATCCTGGCGGTGGTGGCCGGGCTGACGATCACCGCGTCGTCCAGCTTCGCGCACGACTTCTACGCCAACGTGATCAGGCGCGGCCAGCGCGACGAGGCGAGCGAGGTCCGTGTGGCGCGGATCACCGCCCTGGTGATCGGGGCGATCGCGGTGGTGCTCGGGGTGGCGGCGCGCAACCTCAACGTCGCCTTCCTGGTCGGCCTGGCCTTCGCCGTGGCGGCCAGCGCGAACCTGCCGACCATCCTGTTCTCGCTCTACTGGAAGCGGTTCAACACCACCGGCGCGGTGGTCGGCATCCTCGTCGGGCTGATCGCCTGCCTGGTGATGGTCGCCATCGGCCCGACCGTGATCGGTCCCAAGGGCCTGTGGCTCAAGGGGACCGACCCGATCTTCCCGTGGGAGAACCCGGGCATCGTCTCCATCCCGCTCGGCTTCGCGGCCGCCTGGCTCGGCACGCTGCTGTCGCGTGAGCCGTCGTCGGCGGAGCGCTACCAGGAGCTGCGCACCAGGGCCTACACCGGCCTCGGCGCCGAGGAGGTCGAGGCGGTCGAGGCGCAGACCGCACGCACCTGAGGACTGCGGACGCTCCAAGCGCGATTCGGGGGAGCCCGCGGGCTCCCCCGAATCGTTCCCCCTGGGCGCCGACCGCCCGCGGCCCGGCTACGCGGCGCCGCCGGCGGGCGCCGGGGTGCCGCTGGCCGGGTGCCAGTAGGTGTCGAGGTAGTGCTCGAAGCTCCAGTCGCCGAGGAAGCGCTTGGCGGCCCGCAGGCCCTCGCTGAACAGCTTGTCGCGGGTGGCCGCGTCGAGCTGGAAATCGGTCGACCTGACCCCGAAGGTGTCCACGAACACCGTGCGGTCCACCACCGACGGGTCGTCGAGGTGCATCTGGTCGTGGGCGTTGGACATGGTGGCGACCAGCGCCATGCCGAAGCGGATCACCCCATGGATGGTCGGCGCCGGCGCCTGGAGGTTGGCCTCCGGCTTGGCCGACAGCTTCACGCCAAAGGTCGGCCAGCGCGGCCGCCGGTCGTCGCGGCGGTCGAACACGTCGATCGGGAAGTTGGACAGCATGCCGCCGTCGGTCAGGTAGAGATGGCCCTTGCGGCCGGGCACCTCCAGCATGCACGGCTGGAAGAAGAACGGGATCGAGGCGGAGGCGCGCACCGCGTCGGCCACCGGCATCTCGTCGACCTGCCCGGGCCCGACGCCGAGGCGGCCGTAGTCCCACGGCAGCCGCAGCAGCCGGTTGTCGGAGACGTCGGAGACGATCACCACCAGCTTGTAGGACCGCTCCGGCGGCAGCGCGCTGCCGGGGTCGTCCTGCCGGGTGATCTTGAGGTCGCCCCAGGTGCGCACGCCCGCGTCGCGGAGCTGGCCGGCGACCCAGTCGTGCAGCCAGTCGCCCTTGTAGACGCCTTTGTGCAGGACGATCTGGAGGCCCGCGCCAAGGCGGCCGAACCGTGCCAGCACGCTGCCGTCCTGGAACTTGCGGTAGTCGATCTCCCGCATGATCCGCTCGAGCTCGGCCGGCTGGACGCCGGCGGCGGTCAGCGAGCCCACGATGGCGCCCGCCGAGGTGCCGGCCACGCGGCGGAACCGGTAGCCGTTGTCGCTGAAGCTGCGGATGGCGCCGACCAGGCCGATGCCCTTGACGCCACCGCCTTCGAGCACGAGATCCGCATCCATTGGCGCGCTCCCCGCTGGAATCGTCGATGGCCCATCACAGACCGCCGGCGCCACCAGGTCAAGGACGCCCGTCACCCTCGCTCGGTGACGCGCGACACACCATCCGGGCCGACGGCGAAGACGCCGCCCTGGGCCGCCAGGTCGACCTCGCCGCCGAACCGCTCGGCGGCCAGCGCGCGGGCCTTGGCGCGGTCGGCGCCCGGCGGCAGGTGGGTCAGCACCAGGTGCCGCGCGCGGCCGGTCTCCGCGTAGCCGCCGGCCTGCGCGGGCGTCAGCGAGATGGCGCCGTCGCGCGGCTCGACCGGGCCGCCCGGCGACAGGAACGCCTCGCAGAGGAACAGGTCGCTGGAGTCGGCGATGCGTTGCAGCGCCTCGCACGGCCCCGAGTCGGCCGAGTAGGCCAGCGTGCGGCCGCCCGCGGTCGCGCGGAACCCGTAGGTCTCGATCCCGTGGACGGTGGCGACCGCGCCCATGGCCAGCCCGCCCAGCCGCACCGTCTCGCCGTCGGCCAGCTCGACCACCTCGAAGACGCTGGCCATCGCGCCCGGCTCTCTCACGAAGGCATCCATGTGCGCGGACCAGCCGCTGGGACCGAACACCGGCAGCGGCCGCCCGCCGCGGACGCCGCCGACCAACAGCACGTGGTAGGCGAGCGGCAGGTCGGTGCAGTGGTCCGGGTGCAGGTGGCTGATCCAGACCGCGTCGAGCGCGTCGAGCGGGCAGTGCCGCTGCAGCTCCGCCAGGGTCCCGCCGCCGGCGTCGACCCAGACGCGCTGGCCGGCCGCCTCCAGCAGGTAGCCGGAGCAGGGGCTGCCCGGCCCCGGGTAGGCGCCGGCGCAGCCGAGCACTCGCA
Organism: Actinomycetes bacterium; assembly: GCA_036392615.1. GTDB lineage: Bacteria > Actinomycetota > CALGFH01 > CALGFH01 > CALGFH01 > DASVXQ01. Next base: position 10,585 of record DASVXQ010000181.1, read on the forward strand.
GGCGCAGGTCCTCGCCGGTCATCGGCCTCCTCGTCAGCGCTTGCCGATGGCAGCGGCCAACACCGCATCGGCGACACCGCGCGGCTCCAAGGCCGCGCGCCACGCCGGAACCCATATCACGGTCCAGCCCAGCTCGGCCAGGTTCGCGTCGCGCGCGGCCGCCTGGCGGCGCTCCCGTCCGCGCGGGTCGCCCTCGGGGAACTCGTCGACCTCCACGTCGATGCGGTGGCCGTCGGCGCCGATCAGCGTGATCGCCAGCGGGTAGCCCTCGTCGACGCCGCCGAGCGAGGCGTCGAGGCGCCCAGGCGGCGCAGCCGCACCCGGTCGCCGAACACCAGCAGCCGCTTGCGCGCCCGGCTGCCGGCCAGGTTGATCGGGTCCCGCTCCGCGTCCAGCCAGGCGACCGTCGCGGGATCGGCCTCGCCGGCCAGCACGGTGGAGAACAGCACCGTCTCGGACCTGCCCTGGAAGCTGTGGGCGGCGCCCACCCGCACGCCCTGGAAGCTGGCGCCGAAGCGCTCGTCGGAGAGCAGCCGGCGGATCAGCCTCGCCTGCTCGCGGCGGGGCGACCCGCGCGGCGGCGGGGGGCGTGAAGGGGGCGGCTCAGTCGGCGGCGGGGGCGAGGCGGCGTGGGTCACCGAGCAGGATCACCCAGGGCTCGACCGAGCCGATCTCGAGCAGCTTCATCGGCTTCCAGGGGTCCGCCTGGAGTTGTGTGCGGACCTCCTCTTCGCTGGCCGCCTCGACGATCAGCAGGGCCCGGTTGACCATCAGGCCCCGCTCGTCGCCCAGCGGCCCGCCGAGCACGATGAAGCCCTCGTCGGCCAGCCGGTCCATGAAGGTGGCGTGCTCGTCCCACGCGTCCTGCTCGCGCATGGTGCGCGACCCGTCCCACGCCGGGCCGTGCTCATGGATCACCGCGAACAGCATCGGAGCCTCCTCGTCTCTGCCCGCTGTTGCCTCGACCACCCACTACGGTGCACCAACCCTGTGACAGTCCGGCGCGACATGCCCGGCCGGGGCGGTTCCTCCTGGTCCAGGGGCGCCGCCCGGTTTAGTCCCGGGCTTCTGCGGCCATCCAGCGGCATCTGAGGATCGAGGAGGAGGGTGGCGCAATGCCGAAGACGGCCCGTGATGTCATGACCCCCGACGCCGAGTGCATCGGCGAGCAGGAGACGCTGCTCGACGCGGCCAAGAAGATGGCCGACCGGGGCTTCGGGGCGATGCCCATCTGCGGCGAGGACAACCGCCTCAAGGGCGTGCTCACCGACCGCGACATCGTGGTGAAGGCGCTGGCCAAGGGCAAGGACCCGGTGTCCACCCGCGCCGGCGAGCTGGGCGAGGGCAAGCCGGTCACCATCGGCGCCGACGACTCCATCGACGAGGCGCTGCGCACCATGGCCCGCTACAAGGTCCGCCGCCTGCCGGTGATCGACGGCCACGACCTGGTCGGGATCGTCGCGCTGGCCGACATCGCCAGGCAGCTCGACGACGACAGCTCCAAGGGCGACCTGATCGAGGCGATCTCCGAGGGCCCCGCCCAGGAGAGCGGCCCCGGCCCGCAGTAGCCCAGGCGGGTCGCCGACGCCACCGGCCCGGCGGGTCGCCTCCGTCGGGCCGGTTCACGCTGTCTAGTGGGTCACCGTCTCGGCGAGCGGGCGTTGCTCGGCCGGAGGGGCGTCGCCGTGGCGGTGGACGACCTTCCACTCGCCGTCCTCGCGGCGGTAGACGTGGGGACCCGCAGGACGTACGGCTCGACCGGGGCGCCGTCGATGGCGCGATACAGGACCGTTATGGCCGGCCCGGGGCCGCGGGGACGCTGTCGTGGCGGCACGGTAGCTTCTCCGGGTCCGCCAACCGAACCGGGAGGAACCATGTCCGAGAGCGCAGTGGATTACCTCGCCGAGCCGGACGGCCAGGCGGCGGCCGGGGTGCTGGTGGCGCACGACTGGTACGGGCTGCTGCCACACGTCCGCGCCGCCTGCGACGAGCTGGCCGCGGCCGGGCTGGTGGCGCTCGCCCCCGACCTGTACGACGGCCGCACCACCACCGATCCGGAGCAGGCCGAGGCGCTGATGACTGGGCTGGATCAGGCCGCGGCCCGGGCGCGGCTGGACGAGGCCGTCGAGACGCTGCGGGCCCGGTCGGGTGGCGGGCCGGTCGGGGTGCTCGGCTGGTCGCTCGGGGGAACGTTCGCCCTGCTCCAGGCGGCCACCGGCAGGGTCGACGCGGCCGCCGTCTACTACGCCGCCCTCGACGAGGACGACGCGGCCCGGATCCACTGCCCGGTCCTGCTCCATCGGGCCGAGAACGACGAGTTCGACCCGCCGGAGTTCTACGACCGGTTCGTGGCGGCGCTGAAGGCCGCCGGCACCGAGGTGGCGGTCCACACCTGGCCGGGCACCGAGCATTCGTTCGCCAACGGCGACGTGGCCCTGCACGTCCCCGATGCCGCCGCCAAGGCCTGGTCGATCACCGTCCAGTTCCTGCGCGACCACCTGGCCGGGGCCGCGGCCGGCTGAGCGCCTCGCCGCCGGCGCTCGGTGGTGTTCCGCACCTACTGCAGCCAGTGGCCGGTCGACGGACGGCGCCACATCAGGCCGCCCATCCTCGATCCCGGACAGGCGCACCCCGGTGACGTCGTCGGCCGCTACCAGGCCGCGCTCGAGGCTGGTGACGCCGAAGTGGTGGTGAGCACGTTCGCGCCGGATGGCTACCTCCGCGAGCCCATCGGCCCGCACTCCACCCACCGCGGCGCCCGGGGGCTCCGCTCCTTCTTCACCAGGTGCTTCAGCGCGGGCGGCGGCATCGGGCTCCAACCCTGCGCCATGACCGACGACGGCGTGCGCTGCGCCCTGGAGCACAACTGCGCCCGCTGGGGCAGCCACGACCTGCGGCCCCAGGCGGGAATCGCGGTCTACCAACGCGGCCCGGACGGACTGCTGGCCGCGGCCCGCGTCTACGACGACGTCGAACCACCTGCATAGCGCGCACCGGTCGACGATTCACCTCTTTCGGGCTATGCGTGCCGCGCTGCTGGACTTCGACAACCAGTGGGACGAGTGTGGGTGCCACGCCCACCGTCATCGGGAGGAGAGGAGAGGAGCCGAGGTCGTGGACTACAGGCTCGAGGTCCCGGCGCTGCCGGTCGCTGATGTGGACCGGGCCGAGGTGAGCGAGGTGTTCCACGACGCGGGCGGGGTGTTCCACCATGCCGGGACCCAGGGGCGGGTATCCGGTCCGGCTCCGGACCACCAGAGCTACGGCTCGTTCGCCTCGTTCAGCGACCCCGACGGCAACGGCTGGTTCCTCCAGGAGATCACCACATGTCTACCGGGCCGGTGACCCGGGCCCGGACCTGGGGTGCGTGCCGGACCGTCGCTTCTTTGGCAGAGGAGGAGTACCCGCATGCCGACGACCTACGATTCCGCGGCCGATCTGGCCGAGGCCCTGCGCCGCGCCGAGGCCGCGCACGGCGAGCACGAGAAGCGCACCGGGCAGCGAGACGAGAACTGGCCTGACTGGTACGCCGAGTACATGGTGGCGGAGCAGGCCGGGACGGAGCTGCCGACGTGAGCGACTACGACGTGATCGTGATCGGTGGCGGCTCGCCGGGCGAGCACTGCGTCGGCGAGCTGGCCGACGGCGGCCTGCGCGTCGCGCTCGTCGAGCGCGATCTGATCGGCGGCTCGTGCTCCTACTGGGCGTGCATCCCGTCCAAGACGCTGCTGCGACCCGGCGAGGCGGTGCACGCCGCGCGCGAGGCGGCGGCCACCGCGCAGGTTGATGTGGCGGAGGCGCTGGCCTGGCGTGACTTCATGGTCTCGGACTACTCCGACGCCGGGCAGGAGCGCTGGCTCGCGGCTAAGGGCATCGACCTGCTGCGCGGCACCGGCAAGCTCGCCGGAACAGGCGTGGTCGAGGTCGATGGCGTGCGCCACACCGCCCGGCACGTCGTGGTGGCGACCGGCTCGGATCCGGTCATCCCGCCCATCCCTGGGCTGCGCGAGCTGGAGGGCGTGTGGACCAACCGCGAGGTGACCAGTATGAAGGCCATCCCGCGCCGCCTGCTGATCCTCGGCGGCGGGCCGGTCGGCGTGGAGATGGCCCAGGCCGTGCGGCGCCTCGGCGGCGAGGTGGCCCTCGCCGAGGGCTCGCCGCACGTGCTCGCCCGCGAGCCCGCGCCACTGGGCGAGGCGCTCGGCGAGGTCCTGCGGGCCGACGGTGTCGAGCTGCTGCTTGGCGTGCACGCGACCGCCGCGCGTCGCGACGGCGCGGACTACGTCCTGGCGCTCGACGACGGCCGCGAGCTGCGCGGCGACCGCCTGCTGGTCGCCACCGGCCGACGTCCGCGGGTGGACGGGCTCGGCCTGGAAACGGTCGGCGTGGAGGCCGACGGGCACGGCATCCCGGTCGACGCCCGCCTGCGCGCCGGGGAACGGCTGTGGGCCGTCGGCGACGTCACCGGCGTGCGGCTGCTGACCCACGTCGGCAAGTACCAGGGCGAGGTCGTCGCCGCGAACATCCTGGGCGAGCCCCGCGAGGCCAACTACCAGGCCATCCCCAACGTGGTGTACACCGACCCGCAAGCCGCCTCGGTCGGCGCGTTCGAGGCGGCGTTCAGCGCCACCACCCCGGTGTCCGAGGTGGCCAAGACGGCCACCTACACGCGCGCCTACGCCGAGTCCAATGGCTTCCTGACCCTGCTCAGCGACGGGGAGCGGCTGACCGGCGCGTACGCGCTCGGGCCCGAGGCCGGCGAGTGGCTCCAGCAGGCCACGCTGGCCATCCGCGCCGGCGTGCCGCTGGGCGTGCTGCGCGACACCATCCAGCCCTTCCCCACCTTCTCCGAGATCTACGTCGCCGCGCTGAAGGCTCTGCGGGGCCAGATCGCGGCCGCCCTGCCCATCCCGGACGAGGCAGCGACAAGGTGATCCGACCCCAGCCATCGGGGGAGTCATGACCACCGGAACCAGCGTCGCCGCCACCCAGCGTGAACCGGAACTGGCTGGGCAGACGGTTGTCGTGATCGGCGGCAGCGCCGGCATCGGGCTGGAGACGTCGGGGCCGGCCGACGTCGCCGCGCTCGCCGTGCACCTGATGACCACCACGGCGCTCACCGGTGCGACCTACGACGTCGACGGCGGCCAGCAGATCGTCCCTGCAGGGTGATCCAAGGAGCCGCGATGGACAGCCTGCCGATCGGCGACTATGCGCTGCTGTCGGACTGCCGCTCAGCGGCGCTGGTCAGCCGGGACGGCTCGGTGGACTGGCTATGCTGCCCCCGCTTCGACGCGCCGTCGGTGTTCTGCCGCCTGCTGGACCCCGCCGGCGGGCGGTTCGCGATCCGGCCGGCCGGTTCCTTCCAGGCCAGCCGCAGATATGTGGATCAGACAATGGTGCTGGAGACCACCTTCATCACCGCGGGCGGCACCGCCGTGCTCACCGACGCCCTCCCGGTCGGCCGCGCCGAGCGTGGCCACAACCTGGGGGCGAGGTCTCCTGGCATGCTGATCCGCCGGCTGGCCTGCAGCAGCGGTGAGATCGAAGCGGAGGTCAGCTACGCCCCCCGGCCGGAATACGGCCTCATCCACCCGATCCTGGTACCGGTCCCCGGGGGGCTCGCCGCCCGGGGTGGCGCCGACCGGCTGCTGCTGTCCACGCCGGTCACTCTCGACGTCCGCGGCGACACGGCGACCGCCCGGATCCGCCTTGCCGCGGGCCAGGCCGCCGTCTTCGCGCTCGGCCACGGCCAGATGGCTGGCCCGCCGCTGGCCCCCTGGACCGCGGATGAGATCACCGCCCGGCTCGATGACACCGTGGAGGCATGGCGTTCCTGGTCGGCCATCCACCAGAACTATGAAGGACCGTGGCGGGAGCTGGTGCACCATTCCGGCCGCGTGCTGCAAGCGCTGACGTTCGAGCCGACCGGCGCGATCGTCGCGGCGCCGACCACGTCGCTGCCGGAGGCCATCGGCGGCGAGCGCAACTGGGACTACCGTTACACCTGGGTGCGCGACGCCAGCCTCACCATGGAGGCCCTGTGGGTGGCGGCCTGCCCGGACGAGGCGAACAAGTTCTTCGCCTTCCTGGCCGACGCCGCGGCATCCCAGCCGCGGCGCGTGATGGACCTGCAGATCATGTTCGGGATCGGTGGCGAGCGGGACCTGTCGGAGCGGGAGCTGCCGCACCTGGCCGGGTGGCGGGGCAGCCGCCCGGTACGGGTCGGCAACGGCGCATGGAGGCAACGGCAGCTCGACGTCTACGGCGAGCTGCTCGGCGCCGCGCAGCGGCTGGTCGACCAGCTGGGCGAGCTCGACCCGGTCACCCAGCGGTTCCTCACCGCCGCCGCCGACGCCGCCGCCAGCCGCTGGCGGGAGAAGGACCAGGGCATCTGGGAGATCCGCGGCGAGCCCCGCGATTTCCTGTACTCCAAGCTGATGTGCTGGGTGGCGATGGACCGTGCGATCGCCCTGGCCGGCCAGCTCGGCGCCGAGGACCGGGTGGCGGACTGGGCCACCGCCCGCGACGACATCCGGACGGCCATCGTGGAGCGCGGCTGGAACGAGCGGGTGGGTGCCTTCACCCAGGCATTCGGCAGCGAGGACCTCGACGCGTCCAACCTGATGCTCGCCATCACCGGGTTCCTGCCCGCAGACGACCCGCGGATGAAGGCGACCATCGACGCCACCGCGCAGCGGCTCACCGACAGGCGCGGGCTGGTGTACCGGTACCTGGCCAACGACGGCCTCGCCGGCGATGAGGGGACGTTCCTGCTGTGCACGTTCTGGCTGGCGCAGGCACAGGCGCTGGCCGGCGACGTGGATGCCGCCACCGCCACGTTCGAGCGCGCCATCACCGCGATCAACGACGTCGGCCTGCTGGCCGAGGAGGTCGACCCCCGCGGCGGCGAGATGATCGGGAACTTCCCGCAGGCGTTCAGTCACATCGGCCTGATCAACGCCGCCTGGGCCATCACCCAGGCCCAGCGGCGCACCGGCCGTCCCTAGGTGGCCGCGGTCGCCTCCGGCCGCGCGGCGGGGCAACTCGGGTGGATCAGGGAGACTTCATGGGACCGGCCCGCGTCGCGGCATGGGGCGCACCGGACCGCCGGTCCCATCCGTGGAAGGGCGAGCGGTCGCCGGCGTCCCAGGCCTCGCGCAGCCCCGGCGTGCTCAGGTCCCAATCCGGGCGGATCTCGCTGGTCGCCTCGCGCAGGTCACGCCACAGGTCGTAGACCGACGGACGGCCCCAGAACCAGTAGCCGTTGTAGATGCTGTGAATGACCAGTCCCGGCTTGAGCACGAGCGTGTGCGGGATCATCGGGTCGTTGTCGGGGTCGGTGTACTCCTGGATGTCCAGGTCCTTCTGGATCGTCCGCCCGGGGTCGGACAGGAAGGCCCACTGGGCGCCGACCGACGCGCGGAATTCCTGCAGTGTGTGGTGCTCGTCGGTCGAGATCGTGACGATCTGGGTGTAGGCCACCGCGATCTTCGACTGGAACGCCGCCAGCTCCAGGTGCTGCTGGTGCTCTTTCGGGCAGTAGTGGCCGCGCGCGAGCGTGAGGATCAGCGGATCGCGGCCCTGGAGCTCGCTGAGCGTGCGGACCGTGCCGGTGTGGTCGGGCAGCGCGTAATCGGGGAAGATCCCGCCGGGGATGATGTCGGAGCGCATGGATGACCGCCTCTCACGTGGCGTCGCGGGCGCGACCGGCACGGTGCCATGTCGACCCCGCTGCAAGGACCTGGCTGCACCAGCAAAGCAGGTAGGCCGGTACCAGGGAACGCTCGCTCCGGTATTCGGCGGCTCGGGCGGTCGGCTGGAGCTGGCTGGTCGACCAGCGCCACGTAGAGCGGTGTGCCGAGGAGCACGTGCCGGCCCGACCGAGGGGGGCTCGGGCTCGTCCGGAAGGTGCTCGAACCGCGGGCGAGACGCCCTCGGATTCGGTGCCGCGCCTGGCGCCGAACCGGGCTCACGCCGTTTCCCAGTAGGCCTCCACCCGCCAGCCGTCCGGGTCGAGGCACTTGAAGGCCACGTATCCAGGCTCGTCCCAGCGCTCCGGAATCGGCACCCCGTCGGCTTCCATCCTGGCCAGCAGCGCCCCGACGGCGTCAGCGTCGGGGAGCTGGAACCCGAAATGGACGAAGGCCGGGAGCTGCTCCGGGGGATCGCCCGGGTGCAGGGCCAGGTCGAACCCCTGGGCGTTGCGGACGATCACCGTACCGTCGGGGTAGTGGCGCGCGTCGGCCGGGTCGAACCCGAAGTAGGTCGCGTAGAAGCGCAGGCTGCGCTGTTGGTCGCGGACCAGCAGGCCGAGATGTAGCAGGGGGGCGGCCATGGGGACCTCCAGCTCGCGTCGGGCCGGCCGCGGCCCCGGCGCGGCCCCGCCGGGAGCTACCCGACGGGGCCGGTGACCAGAGCCTTCGTTGGGTGGAGATGAGAGGATTTTGAACCCCTGACTTCCTCCGTGCGAGCAAGGACCGGCTCACCGCTGTGCCGACCGGCGTTCCCGCAGGTCGGTTGGGACCGTTGGGGCGAAGTACGGCGTTCTGACACAGGGCCTTGGAGATGGCGTGGTCGCGGGCCGCCTCATCACCCGCTGACCTCGATGAGCCCCAGTCAGCGGGGCCGAACGGCCCTGTCTCCCATCCGGCACTGGGACGGAGGGTGAGCGGGAGCGCGACAGATGGAGGCCGCAGTGGACGACGCTATCCGCCACGACAATCGACTGCGCGACGACAGTGCGTGCCGCGAGGGTCGGGTCATCGTCGGCGTGGACGGCTCCCTGGGGAGCCTTGGCGCACTCCGCCGCGCAGTGGCCGAGGCGCGGCGGCGGGACATGCAGCTGTGCGCCGTACGCGTCGTCCGGCAGGAGCACCTCCGGCTTGGCCCGGCGCCGCTGCAGGAGGAGGACGTGGCCCACCTTCGCGAGCAGATCAACGCCGCCTACGAGGATGCCCTGGGTGGGATGCCCGGGGACCTCAGGACCCGCAGCGTGGTGATCGTGGGTACTCCCGGTCGGTCCCTGGTCGGCTACGCCCGCCATGAGGATGACCTGCTGGTCGTAGGTGCCGGCGGGCGGAGCCGCTGGCGCCGCTGGTGGAACGGGTCGGTGAGCGGCTACTGCGTGCAGCACGCCCGCTGCCCAGTGCTCACCGTCCCGCTGTCGGAGTTCGCCCGGACGATGCGCCGCGTCCGCCTGCCTCGCCGGCGCGGCGGCCTGAAGGAGCTGCTGAACGCCTGACCGCTGCGCAATGAGCAAGATGAGCGGCAACATCGGCCGCGATCCAACGACTCATCTGCGGGAGCGAATCGTGGCAGTCGCGTCGGCAGGCCCGGCACCGGCCGGCCCGGGGGCGGGTTAGCTTGAGCCGCGGTAGGCGGAGCTGCGGTAGGCGGGCTCGCCAGGGGCGCGAACGGCTGGCCGCTGGCTGGTCCGCACTTCGCTCTCGACCAGATCAGCGCGTGCCCTGGCGCCGAGCATGGCCGCCGCGAACGCACTCACCACCGCCACGATCGCCATATAGGCAGAGATCGCGTAACCGCTGTTGAAGGTGTGCAGCAGCCAGGCGGCGATCAGCGGCGCCGGCCCACCGGCGATGACCGAGGCGAGCTGGTAGCCGAGTGATGCGCCGCTGTAGCGCAGGCGCGTCGGGAAGCTCTCGGCGATAAACGCCGCCTGTGGCCCGTACATCATGTCGTGGGCCACGATCGACAGCACCACCGCGAGCACCACCAGCGCGCTCGTCTTGGTGTTCAGCAAGCCGAAATACGGGAACGCGAGCACCAGGATCGCGAGCGTCCCAATGATGTACATGCGCCTGCGCCCGATGACGTCGGAAAGGTAGCCAAAGAACGGCGTCGTGAACAGCGAGACGATGGCGGCGAGCAGCACCGCGTTGAGCAGGAAGTTGCGCTGGAGGCCCAGCTCCTTGGTCCCGTAGGTCAGCACGTAGACCGTGAAGATGTAGAAGGGAGCCTGCTCGGCCAGCCGTGCGAAGGCGGACAGAGTGATCTCGGGCCAGTGGTGCTTGACTGCCTCCGGCACCGGGGCCTTGGCGACCTCCCGCTGCTCGAGCACCCTGGTGAACAGCGGAGTCTCCAGCACCCGCAGCCGGATGAACAGCCCGACCAGGATCAGCACCGCGCTGAACAGGAAGGGGATCCGCCAGCCCCAAGTCAGGAAGTTGTCGCCGGTCAGCTGGGACGTGAGCCGAACGGCGCCAATCGACAGCGCGAGCCCGATCGGCACGCCCGCCTGTGGCCAGCTGGCGATGAAGCCCCTGCGGTTGCCGCGGTGCCACTCCATCGACATCAGCACCGAGCCGCCCCACTCGCCGCCGACGCCGATGCCCTGACAGATGCGCAGGACGATCAGCAACACGGCGGCCCACAGGCCGATGGCGCTGTAGGTAGGCATGACGCCGATCAGGAAGGTCGCGATGCCCATCAGCAGCAGGGTGATGATCAGCGTCGACTTGCGTCCGATCCGGTCGCCGTAGTGTCCGAAGATCCAGGCGCCCAGCGGCCGCGCCGCGAAGCCGACGAAGAAGGTGGCGAACGACTCAAGGGTTCCGGCGTACGCGCTCGAGTGGGGGAAGAACAGTTTCGGGAAGACCAGGGCGGCGCGAACGTCTGTCGGAATTGGTGGGGTGCAGACTGAAGCCACCCATAGAGGATGCGCAGCACCTCGTAGCGGGTCGCGGCCGCGGCGGCAGAGCGGCGGGCGAGCAAATCGGCCATGAAGTCTTCGAGGTCAGCGCCGAGAGCGCCCTCCAGCCGATGGCGTCCTCCAGACGTGCGCCACGCCGACGGAGGAATCTCTCGGCCTGACAGGCGCCCCGCAAGGAGTTGCCGACGGTCGGCTCCGAGCCGTTACCGGCGCGGAGGTCGGACTCGAAGGAGCGGAGCAGGCGGCTTGGCTGGTCGCTATCCATGCGCCGATTTGTCGAGCGGTGATGCGCTGTCCAACTGTTGTGCGCTCACCGAAGGAGCGCCCAGGCGCGAAGATGACCAGCGTTTCCGCACCTCGCGAGCGACCGTCAGGGGCGAAGTTAGGCGTTCTGACGACTGCCTCGTCCACGACGGTCTTTGGACCCCCTCCATCGCGGTGCGGGCTCGACCGCCACGCTCAGTGAGGTGACCTCTTCCGTGTCAGTTAACGGGAGTCACCGCTGTGCGGCAGGCCGTTTCGCCAGGTCATGCCCGACCGTAGTGTCCGGAGTCAAGTGCGCTCTTCGCTTGCGGTTTGTGTGCTCTCCTGGGTGGATCGGTCGGGCGCGCGGGTCGTCTGGCCGACTTCGATCAGGTGGCCGTCGGGGTCGCGCATGTAGCAGCGGATCTCCCGGCCGTGGTCCTTCGGCTCGGTGAGGAACTCCGCGCCCCTGGCGCTCCACTCCCGGTAGGCGGCCTGGATGTCAGCCACGCGGATGTTCAGGAAAGCGCTGACGTGGTTGGGGTCGCTGGGCGGCTCGAGCACGACCGTTGGCTTGTCGTCGGTGGGCCCGCCGCCGACGTTGATGGTCACCCAGCCGTTGGCCAGCTTGACGATCGTCGGCTCGCCGTCCAGGACCACCTGGCCGCCGAGCACGCCGGTGTAGAAGTCGCGGGAGCGCGCGACGTCGCTGGAGACGATGAAGTGGGTGAGCACGAACCCCTCGCTGGGGGCCGGGAAGTCCTCGCGTGCCATGAGTGCTCCTTCCGGAGTGGCGCTCGGCGACGTTCACGATTGTGCCGTCGTTCTGGTGGTGCCATCAGCGGAATCGACGGGCCAGGGCCCAGCGATGTGACATGTCACATCGTGGCCGGCTCGGCCGTCGTAGCAGGTAGCCTGCAAGGCGAGCGGTGGGAGGAGCCCGCATGGGACGACCAGCAGACCAGCAGCCGAACGCGTCCGCGTTCGACCGGGCGTGGCGCGACAACCGACGCTACCTGCTGGATGTCGCCTATCGGATGCTGGGCAGCATCAGCGAGGCCGAGGACATCGTGCAGGAGGCGTTCGTCCGGCTCGTCCGCGCCGACCTCGACGAAATCCTCGACATCCGCGGGTGGCTGGCGGTCGTGGTGAGCCGGCTGTGCCTGGACCAGCTCCGCTCGGCGCGATCACAGCGCGAGGCCTATGTCGGCCCCTGGCTACCCGAGCCGCTGATCCAGCCGCCTGGTAAGGCGGTCGACCCTGCCGAACTGGTCACCCTCGACGACAGCGTCCGCATGGCGCTGCTGGTCGTCCTGGAACGACTCACCCCGGCGGAGCGAGCCGCCTACGTGCTGCACGACCTGTTCCGGTTCTCCTTCGACGACGTCGCCAGGATCGTGGGCCGCTCACCCCAGGCGTGCCGGCAGCTGGCCAGCCGCGCCCGCCGGGAGGTCCAGCAGCAGACCGGCCCGGCCCGCTTCGAGGTGGACCCGACCCAGCTGCGCCGCGTCACCGCCCGGTTCATCCAGGCGTCCTCGGACGGCGACCTCGACGCGCTCATGGACGTGCTCGACCCCGAGGTGGTCGGCTGGACCGACAGCGGCGGCGTTGTGGCGGCGCCCCGCCGCCCGGCCGTTGGCCACCGGCAGGTCGCGGAGCAGTTCCTGCGGTTCGTCCGGGGCTTCCGGGTCACCCTGGTGCCGATGCCGGTCAACGGCGAGCCCGGCGCCCTCGCCCTGCGGGACGGCCGGCTGATCGCCGTGATCGCCCTGGAGACCCGCGAGGGGCTGATCAGCCGGGTCCACGGAATCGCCAACCCTCAGAAGATCGCGTACGTGGCGTCGCTGCTCCAAGCGACCTAGGTGTACTGCCCATAGAGGTTGGTGACGGCTGGGAGTTGAACTGGTGAGGGCCTTCATGGCTCGGTGTGTAGCGACCAAACCGCACGCCGACCAGAAGGCCCTCATGACGCACCCTAACGCACCCCTTGCCCC
>DASVXQ010000182.1:0-5722 GCA_036392615.1 Actinomycetes bacterium
GTCCACATCCAGGAGGCGCTGGCCGCCGCGCTGGCGAACCGCACCAGCCTGGTGATCGCCCACCGGCTGTCCACCATCGTCAACGCCGACCGCATCCTGGTGGTCGATGCGGGCCGCGTGGTCGAGCGGGGCACCCACCAGGAGCTGCTGGCCGCCGGCGGGCTCTACGCCGAGCTGTACGACACCCAGTTCAACCGCGCGCCGGCATCGCCCCCGGTCCACCCCCTCCCGGCCGAACCGGCGGCATCCGACACCGAGCAGCCACTAGACGGCAGCCACGGATCCGCGGTGCGCGCCATTGCGGCTCCGTCTCACCGCAGGTTGTCCGGGGGCGGCACCGATACATGACCGCCGTCTAGAATGGCCCCATGTCCGAGCGTTCGATACCTGAGTTCCAGGCGCCACGACGCGTGCTGCTCGCGGCGCCGCGAGGCTACTGCGCCGGGGTGGACCGGGCGGTCGACATCGTCGAGGTCGCGCTCCAGACCTACGGCGCCCCCATCTACGTGCGCAAACAGATCGTGCACAACCTGCACGTCGTGCGCCGGCTCGAGGGCATGGGCGCGATCTTCGTGGACGAGTTGGACGAGGTCCCCGAGGGCTCCACGGTGGTCTTCTCCGCCCACGGCGTCGCCCCGGAGGTCCACGCGCAGGCCGGGGAGCGGGGCCTCAAGGTGATCGACGCGACCTGCCCGCTGGTGACCAAGGTCCACCAGGAGGCCCGCAAGTTCGCCTCCAAGGGCTACGACATCGTGCTCATCGGCCATGATGGGCACGAAGAGGTCATCGGCACCATGGGCGAGGCACCGCGTGCCATCCACCTCGTCGGCGACGAGCGGGAGGCGGCGGAGGTCGAGATCGCCGATCCCGGGAAGGTCGCCTACCTCACCCAGACGACCCTGTCGGTCGACGAGACCCAGGACGTGATCGGCGTGCTGCGCGACCGCTTCCCGGTGCTGGCCGGGCCGCGGTCGGACGACATCTGCTACGCCACCCAGAACCGCCAGTCGGCGGTCAAGGCGCTCGCCGGCGACTGCCAGCTCATCCTGGTGATCGGCGCGGAGAACTCCTCCAACTCCAAGCGCCTGGTCGAGGTCGCGCGCGCGCTCGGCTGCGAAAGCCACCTGATCCCCGAGGTCTCGGCGGTCGACCCGGCCTGGTTCGAGGGCGTCGAGACGGTCGGCGTCACCTCCGGCGCGTCGGCGCCCGAGTGGCTGGTGGACGAGCTGCTCGACGCGCTCCGCGAGCGCGGCGCCAGCGAGGTCCGCGAAGTCCAGGTCGTCCCGGAGGACGTGCACTTCTCGCTTCCCCGAGGGCTGCGGCAGGACGCCGCCTCGGCTGGCGTCAACGCCGCGCGGTAGACAGGAGAACCCCAGATGGCGGGGGATGACGGCGTCTACGTGATCGGTGCCGGTCTCGCCGGCCTGTCCTGTGCCCGCCACCTGCTCGACCACGGTGTCAGCGCCACCGTGCTCGAGGCCGCCGACGGCGTCGGCGGGCGCGTGCGCACCGACGTGGTCGACGGGTTCCTGCTGGACCGCGGCTTCCAGGCGCTGCTCACCGCCTACCCGGAGGCCCGCGCGATGCTCGACTACCGCGAGCTGGAGCTGCACGCCTTCGAGCCGGGCGCGCTGGTCCGCATCGACGGTCGCTTCGTGCGCCTGGGCGACCCGCTCCGGCAGCGCTCGCGGGCGCTCGGCGCGATGCTCGCGCCGGTCGGCGGCGCCCGCGACAAGCTGCGCCTGGCGCGCCTGCGCCGCCGCGCGACCACCGAGGACCTCGACAGCCTGTTCGTCCGTCCCGAGGCGCCGACCAGCGGCGCGCTGGCCTGGTACGGCTTCTCCGAGACGATCGTGGAGCGACTGTTCCGGCCGCTGTTCTCCGGCATCCTGCTCGATCCCGAGCTGCGCACCTCCTCGAGGATGTTCGAGTTCACCCTGCGGATGCTGGCGCTCGGCCCCTCGGCGCTGCCGAGCCGCGGCATGGTGGCCATCCCCGAGCAGCTCGCGGCCGGACTGCCGGGCGGCGTCCAGCTGCGCCGCGCCGCCACCAAGGTCGAGCGCGGCAAGCTCACCCTGGCGGGCGGCGAGCTCCTGCGGCCCCGCGCCGTGGTGGTCGCCACCGACGGGCCCGCCGCGTCGTGGCTGCTGGGCGAGCAGGTGCTGCCCGCGCCGGGCTCCATGCCGGCGACCTGCCTGTACTTCGCCACCGAGCACCCGCCGGTGGACGAGCCGCTGCTGGTGGTCGATGCGGAGCGCGCCGGCCCGGTACGCCTGTGCTGCGTGCCGAGCGCGGTGTCGCCGACCTACGCGCCGCCCGGCGGCCACCTGGTGTCGGTCAGCGTGCCGGGCGCCGCCCCGCCCGGCGACGAGCTGGAGCGCGCGGTGGTCGAGCAGCTCGCCGACTGGTTCGGCTCCGGCGTGCTCGGCTGGAAGCTGCTGGCCACCTACCGGATCGAGCACGCCCAGCCCGCCCAGCCGGTCGGCGCGCTCGACCCGCCGCAGCGCCCGGTGCGGCTGGAGCCCGGCCTGTACCTCTGCGGCGACCACCGCGACAACGCCTCGATCAACGGCGCGCTCGCCTCCGGCCGCCGCGCCGCCGAGGCCGTCGTCGAGGACCTCCACGCCGGCGCCATCACGTAACGAGCCGGCGCCCGGTTCATCCCGTGGTCGGCGCGTCCCGGCCCCGCCCGATCGTGTGGGCCGCCCTCGGCTTCCCTGACAAAGCGCGGGCCGCCGTCTATCGTGGTCCAAGGCGTTGCGATGGGAGGTTGGGAATGGCGGAAGTGCTGCTGATCCTGCTGGCGGTGTTCGCCCTGATGGTCGGGATGACGGCGTTGGCCGGATGGTGGCTCTGGCGCTTCGTCAAGGCCAAGCTGCGCTGGCACCGGCAGGCACGGGCGGTGCAGCTCTGGGCCGCTCCGCCTGGCCCGCGCCGCGAGGTCGCCTTCCTGCGCCGCGAGCTGGCCGCCGCGATCACCAGCACCCCGCAGGCGGTCGCGATGGTCAAGGCGAATTCCGGCGTGGTCGGCGACCTGCCGTCCCTCACCCGGCGGCTGGAGCGGGTCGCCACCACCCTGGACGCCGAGCTGCGGCTGCTGGCCGGCGAGCCCGACCAGCGCGAGGTCGCCCGCCTGCTGCCCGCCGCCCGCGAGCGCGTCGACGACGTGACCAGCGCCGCGCGCACCATCCGCCGCGCCGCCAGCTCCTGCCTCGGCGCCCATTCCACCGCCGAGGTGCGCGCCCTCACCGCCGACGTCGAGCACGAGGTCACCGCCGTCGCCGCCGGCGTCCAGCACCTGCTCACATCCGCATCGACGGAGGAGTTCGCCCGCCGCCCCGCCAGTTAGACGTTGAAGCGGATGTTCAGGCAGTCCGCCTCGCGGACGACGTAGGAGCGCCCCTCGGCGTGGAGCAGGCCCTTGGCGCGGGCCGCGTCCCAGCCGCCGGCGTCGACCAGGTCGTCGTAGGCGATCACCTCGGCGCGGATGAAGCCGCGCTCCAGGTCGGAGTGGATGCGGCCGGCCGCCTCCGGCGCGGTCGCGCCCCGGCGCAGCTCCCACGCCCTGGTCTCGTCCTCGCCGGTGGTGAAGAAGGTCAGCAGGTCGAGCAGGCGCCAGGCGGCCCCGACGACCTGGTCGAGCCCCCCGTGCTCGACCCCGTAGGAGGCCAGGAGGTCGGCCGCCTCGGCCGGCTCCAGCTCGGCCGCCTCCGCCTCCAGCGCGGCGGGCACCGCCACCGCCGGCACGTCGAGCGCGCGCTCGACCGCCGCCGCCCGCTCGGCCGCCTCGCCGACCTGGTCCTCGCCGAGGTTCACCACCGCCAGCACCGGCTTGCGGGTCAGCGGCGAGAAGTTGCGCAGCACCTTGTCCTCTTCCGGCTCCCAGGCGGCCGCGCGCAGCGGCGTGCCGGCGTCCAACAGCTCGCGCGCCCGGCCGAGCGTCGCGGCCTCCAGCTGCGCGTCCTTCACGCCGGCCCTGGCCTTCTTCGCGGCTTTGTCCGCTCCGCTGGAGATGCTCTCGAGGTCGGCGACGGTCAGCTCCAGGGTGAGCTCGGCGGCGGCCGCGACCGGGTCCTCGCCACCGAAGGCGGCCAGCACCATGGCCAGCGCGTCCGCCTCGCGCAGGGCGCCGAGCGCCTGTGCCGAGAGGCCGCCGCCCTTGCCGCCGGCGGGCGCCACCACGTCCACGAAGCGGACCTGCACGAACACCCGCTTGCGCGAGCGCTCCAGCTCGGCGAGGACGTCGACCCGCTCGTCGGGCACGGGCACGGCGGCCACGTTCGCCTTGCCCGCCGCGCCGCCGATCGGCACGCCGGCGCGGGTGAGCGCGTTGAACAGGGTGGTCTTGCCGGCCAGGGGGAGCCCGACGATACCGACGTCCTTCACCTGTGCCTGCTCCTCGGATTCGACTGCGATCGGCGCCGCGGCGCGGCGCGGGCCGGCCGGGCGGCGCGAAGGCGAAGTGTACCAACCCGACTACGGAGGGCCGCTGCGGGGTAGGTGGCAGGCACGGAGGTGAAGGCCGTGACCAACCAGCATCCCGATCCAGACCTGCCGGTCGACCACGATCCGCCGGCGCGCGCGACCGACATCGACAAGCAGGAGGGTGTCACGCCGGATTCCGCGCCGGAGCCGGTGGCGCCCGAGGTCGAGAGCGCCCGCCTGCTCGCCAACGAGGCCAGGCCCATCCTCGGTGCCGAGGGCTTCAGCGACGAACGGATCGACGAGCTGGCCTCCGCCTTCATCGCCAAGGACATCGGCGAGAGCGTCGAGCAGTTCATTGCCTGGGCCAGGCTCGAAGGCCCGGCCGGGCCGGACCCGGACTCGGTCATCTAGCGACTTCCGCGGCCTGTCCCCACCCGACCGTGTCAAGGGGGGTGGGGACAGCCGTTTGTGCGGGCTTGCGCGCCGGGCTACAACCGGTCGTGCCCTGATCGACCGATTCCGAGGAGCCAGCGATGCCCGCCGCCATCGAGGTGCAGCCCGAGCGCCTGCGGCACGCCGCCGCCGCAACCCGCGCACTGGCCGCCCGCCTCCGCTCGCTGCGCGGCTCGCTCGACGGCGGCCTCGCCGGCCTCGACGCCCACGTGGGCGGCCCCGAGGCGGGCGCGGCGCTCGCCGAGCTCTGGACTCGCTGGTCGGCCTCGGCGGAGCGGCTCACCGCCGCGACCGACGAGCTGGCCGCCAGCCTCCAGGCCGCCGCCGCGGGGTACGAGCGCGCCGACCTCCAGGCCGCCAGGACGCCCGTCGACAGGGAAGGCGGCCATGCGTCCCCGCGGTGACCCGGAGCGGCTCGCGGCGGCCGGTCAGGTCCTGGCGGCGGCCGCCGCCGAGCTGGAGCGCATCGGCGGCGAGCTGGACGCTGGCCGTGGAATGGCCGGGCCCGACGCCTGGCATGGCGCGGCGGCGTCGGCCTACCGGGCGCGCAGCGGCTCGCTGGAGGGCGGGGTCGGCGAGGCCGCCAGGGCGTTGCGAGAGGCGGCCGGCGGACTGGCGGAGCTGTCGGCGGGCCTGGCGGGCGCGCAGTCGCTCTGGGACCACGCCGCCTCGCTCGCCGCCGCGGCCGGGCTGCCGCTCGACCCGGACGCGCCCGGCGGCCCGCCGATGGTGTCGTTCCCCGCCCTCGATCCGCGGACCGCCATCTCCGCGAGGGTCGCCGAGCTGGTCGCGGAGGCAACCGACCGTGCCGGCCTGGCCGACCGCGCCGCCGCCCGCCACCTCG
>DASVXQ010000183.1:0-2031 GCA_036392615.1 Actinomycetes bacterium
GCCCGCCAGACTGATGTACGCGGGTTTCCACCGCAGGTCGGCGGTTCGCCAGGAAGGTGCCCCGCACTAGCGTCGCCCCAGCGCGTGACTGGTGGCATAGAAGGGCGGGGGATCGGTCCTGCAGCGACGGGGCGCAACTCGGAACACCTGGAACCTGCTGGTGTTCGGTCGCACCCAAGGACTTGAGTGACCGCGGCGCCTTGGCCTAGGACCGCTCCAGACAGGGTGGGGCTACATCGGGGTCACACTCGGGCCACAAACGATCAGATCAGAGCGGACAACAACACCAGGAACCGGCGGAAGGAGCAGCGGCCACCGGCTCGTCAGCAACCTGACCAAGCCATGAAAGAGACCGGTGGCGTCCCGCTTCTGGTGGAAAAGCGGCGGGCGCGGCTCCCGATGACGGCATGTTACGCGGCAGTGGTGACAGGCTGGTCGACCACCCCCTCGAGTCGTGACGGGTGGTGGAGTTGGCGGCGCAGCTCCTGCAGCAGCCGCACGCCGGCCGGGGTCATGATCACCCCACGCCAGCCACGCGAGGCCCGGTCCAGCACTGCCCACACCAGGCTCAGGCACGACCGTTCGCCGGGCAGCCGGCCGATCACCTTGACACGGCGCCTGGTCTCCCCGAAGGTCCGCTCGATCAGGTTGGTGTGGCGAATCCTGGCCCAGTGCTCACGCGGGAACCGCAGGAACGTGGTCAGCTCGGGCAGGGTGTCGGTCAGGCAGGCGACCGCCGCTGGGTAGCGGTCGCGGTAGCGCTTGGCGAACGCGGCCGCCCGTCGGCGGGCCTCGGCGACGGCCTGCTCGCCAGGCTCGGCATCGATGTCGTCGAAGATCTGCCAGAACGCCTGCTTGACCTCGGCCTGGGCGTGCTTTGGGACCTTGGCGAGCAGGTTTCTGGCTCGGTGGACCAGACACCGCTGTCGCAAGGCGTTCGAGAAGACGACCTCGACCGCGCCGATGAGCCCTGGCGCCCCGTCGGTGATCACCAGCAGCGGCGACCTGAGCCCCCGCTCGACCAGCTCGCCGAGGAACCCGGCCCAGGGATCGTGGCCCTCGCTGGCCCCGGGCGCCAGCCCCAGTAGCACCGGGGCGCCCTGGGTGGTGACCCCCCAGGCGCAAAGCACCGGCTCGGCCGGCGCGCCCGCGTGCATCCGAAAGTGCGAGCCGTCAACAAACAGGTACTCCAGCTCCACCTCCGACAGGTCACGGGTCTTCCAGGCGTCGAACTCGTCCTTGATCACCTGGCAGACGCGGCTGACGGTCGACTTCGACAGCGCTGCCTCCGGTCCCAGTGCCTCGGCCAAGGCGGCCTCCACGTCGCGCACGCTCAGGCCACGCACGAACCCCGAGATCACCAGCGCCTCCAGCGCATTGGTACGCGACACGCCCTTGCCCAACAGCCGCGAGACGAACGGCTCGGTCGTGCCGCAGATCTTCGGGCGCTCCAGCACCACCGGCCCCGCGGTGGTCTTGACGGTCAGCTCGGTGTGGCCATTGCGATACCCGGCGCGCTCCCGCTCACCGCGGGCGTATCGCTCGCGGCCCAGGAACTCGGTGACCTCTGCTTCCACGGCGGCCTGCACGACCAGCCGCACGCTCAACCTGGCGACCTCCTCCAAGACCTCGCCGAGGTCCTGTTGGGAGGCGAACAGCTCGTCGATCTGGGCACGGATGCGCTCGACAGCGGATAGTCTTGGGGGCACGGGCGTGGACCTCCTCAGCTTGAGTGGCTAGCTCTGCTGGGAGCCTACGCCCGTCCTACTTTTCCACCCGACCTGGGACGCCACCTCACCGATCGACATGTGTGCCAGGTCTATTGAGGTGGGACACCTTGCTGCCCGTTGGGCCGTGCAGCATGGTGGGCCGGGAGCATCGATGTAGGGTCCAGGTTCTTCTGAACACTGCCTGAACAATCGTCGCCGAACTCGAACAACACGCCTCGCTGGCGGAGCGCTCGGCGAACACGGTCAAGGGCGACGTGCGGACGTGGCGAAGCAGGTGATCGAGGTACCGGCACTGACCCGG
>DASVXQ010000184.1:0-4774 GCA_036392615.1 Actinomycetes bacterium
GCCGCGAGGCCGGCTGCGTCAGGCCCGAGGCGTCGCCGCGGCGGGCGCCGATCGAGCCGACGCCGCCGGAGGCGACGAAGCGCGAGGCCACGCCGACCGCCGTCCTGACCGCGTCGGTGAGCGAGCCGGTCTCCAGCAGAGCGGCGGTGGCGCCCGCCGCGAAGGCGTCGCCGGCGCCGCAGGTGTCGGCGTGCGGCGCCAGGTCCAGCTCTGGCACCGGCACCGCCAGGCAGCCGTCGGGCGTGGCCACCAGCGCGCCGCGCGCGCCCATGGTCATCGCCACCGCCGAGCAGTCCCACCGCCGCCGCAGCAGGACCGCCGCCTCCATCCCGTCGGACCGGGAGGCGAAGCCGGTGGCCTCGCTCTCGTTGGGCGTGACCAGGCGGCAGCCGGGCACCGGGGCGGCGCCCTTGGGATGCGGGTCCCAGACCACCGGGACCCGGTCGACCTGATCGGCCAGCGCCCGGCGCAGCGCGCCGAGCGAGGTGACCCCGCGGCCGTAGTCGGCCACCAGCACCGCACCCGCGCCGAGCAGGGCGGCGCACACGCCGGCGCCGGCCGGGCCGTCGGCCGCGCGGCCGTCGCCGGAGTCGATCCGCAGCAGCGACTGCCCGGCCGCGCGGACGCGGGTCTTGCGCACCGTCGAGCCCCGCAGCGGCAGCGGCACCAGTTCGACCTCGGCGGCCAGCAGCTCGGCCAGCAGGCGCCCCGCCGGGTCCTCGCCCAGCGCGGTGACCAGCGTGACCTCCTGGCCGGACCTGGCGGCCAGCAGCGCCGCGAGCCCGGCGCCGCCGGGACGCTGGACCTGCTCGCCCAGGTCGACGATGGGCGCCGGCGCGTCCGGGCACAGCCGGGTCACCGAGCCGGTGACGTCGCTGTCCAGCAGGGTGTCGCCGACCACCACCAGCCGCGCGGCGCTCACCGTGAGACCCTCGTGCCGGCGACGCCGCCCGCCTCGGCGGCCGGCTGGCGGGCGCGCCGGACCCCCGCGGCCAGCACCCGCAGGTAGAGGAGCTCGGTGTCGCGCGCGATCCGGTCCCAGCCGTAGCGGGAGCGGGCACGCTCCGCCGCCGCGGCGCCGAGCGCGGCGCGCCGCTCGGGATCCTCCAGCAGCTCCCGCAGCCGCCGCGCCAGCGTGTCCGGGTCGCGTGGCGGGACCAGCACGCCGGTGCGGCCGTCCACCACGGTGTCGAGGTGGCCGCCCACCGCCGAGGCGATCAGCGGCACGCCGCAGGCCATCGCCTCCAGCGGCACCATCCCGAAGGGCTCGTACCAGGGCACGGTGACCACCACGTCGGCCGAGCGCAGCAGGCCCGGGACCTGGGGGCGCGGGACCTGGCCGACCATGCGCACCCGCTCCAGCACGCCGCACGCCCGCGCGACGGCCGTCAGCCGCTCGCGCTCCGCCTCGGTGGTCGCGTCGCCGCCGGCGACCAGCAGCTCCGCGCCGGGCACCTCGGCCAACGCCTGGATGGTGGTCTCGACGCCCTTGCGCGGCACCAGGCGCCCGAGCGACAGCACCCGCGGGCGGCCGTCGCGCCGGGCGCCCGGTCCCCGCGGGCTGAACCAGTCGAGGTCGACGCCGCAGGGCACCACCGCGACCCGCTCGCCGGGGACGCCCATCGCAGCCAGCTCGGTGATCTCGTCCGAGCAGGTGGCGACCACCAGCGCGACCTCGCGCGCCAGTTCCCGCTCCAGCGCCACCCGGCTCGGCGGGCTGGTGTCGGCCGCGCCCTGGTGCCGCCGCTTGACCGACCCGAGCGCGTGGAAGGTCTGCACCAGCGGGACGTCCGTGCCCCGCAGCCCGTCGCGCGCGGCCAGGCCGCTCATCCAGAAGTGGGCGTGGACCACCCGCGGCGGTCGGGACGCCCAGCGGCGTGCCAGGTGGGCGCCGAACTCGGGCATGTGGACCAGCAGCTCGTCCTTGGGCAGCGGGACCGGCGGGCCGGCCGGGACGTGCTCGACCGTCACGCCGGGCGCGGCGCTCACCCGGTCGGGCAGGTCGGGGTCGTCGCGCCGGGTGTGGACGGTGACCTGGTGACCGCGGCGGGCCAGGGCCTGCGCCAGGTCCGCGACGTGGACGTTCTGTCCGCCGGAGTCGACCCCGCCGATCGCCGCCAGCGGGCTGGCGTGCTCCGAGACCAGGTCGATCCTCATCCGGTCACCTCCTTCGTCAGTTGGTCCCAGTCGGCGAGGAACCGGTCCAGCGAGTACCTGCGGCGCGCGGCGGCCCTGGCCGCCCGCCCGGCGTGGCGGGCGAGCTCCGGGTCGGCGAGGAAGGCGCGCAGCGCCTCCTCGAGCCGCTCGACGCGGGTCGACACCACCCCGGCCTCCGGTGGGACCGCCTCGGCCGCCTCGGTGGTCGCCAGCGCGACCACCGGCATGCCGAGGTGCATCGCCTCGAGCAGCGACAGGCCGAGCGAGGTCCAGCGGATCGGGTGCAGGTAGACCCGCCGGCGGGCCAGCTCGGCGTGCATCCGCGCCTGCGGCAGGTCCTCGAAGGTCGCCATCCCCGGCTGCGGCGGCAACTGCTCCACCCCCATGCCGAAGACGTCCAGCGGCGCCTGCCTAGCGAAGCGTGGCAGCAGGTCGGTGCCGGTCACCCGGCCGCGGCGGACCGGCTCGTTGACCACCACCCCGACGCGCGGCAGCTCGCCGCTGTAGCGCTCGCCGGGGTCGACTATGCCGTGCTCGATCACCACCGTCGGCGTCCGGCCGCAGTCCCAGAACAGCTGGTTGAAGGCGGTCACGTGGACCACCGTGATGCCGGGCCGGTCGGCCATGGGATGGCGGCTGTTGGGCACGTCCGCGCGGGGCGTGTTGTGCTCCACGTAGATGGCGGGCAGGTCGCGCCCGGGCCGCCGGCCGAGCCAGCGCTCCGCCAGCTCGAGCTCGTGCGGGCGTTGCAGCACCACCAGGTCGACCTGCTCGTCGGCCAGCGCCGCCGGCGCCACCTCGACCGCCTGCTCCGGCCAGGGGAACGTCCTGGCGCGGCCAAGGCCGTCGGCGCCCCGGTCCGGGGTGACCGGCACCAGGTAGGTGTGGGGCCCGTGGACGAAGGCCGTGCTCCAGGACCCGTGGACGTGCCAGTGCAGGATCCTCATGCCGCCGCCACCAGCAGGGAGTCGACCGCGGCCACGACCTCGGCCGGTCCGACGTTCGCCAGGCAGGGGTGGCCGGGCACGGGGCACTGGCGCGCCCGGGTGTCGCGGCAGGGCGCGTGCTGATCGCCGAGCAGCACCACCGGCACGCCGTAAGGTGCCCAGCGCGCGGCCGGCACCACCGGGGAGAACAGCGACACCACCGGCGTGCCGACCGCCGCGGCCAGGTGCGCCGGCCCGGTGTTGCCGACCACCACGGCGTCGGCGTTGTGGAGCACCGCCGCCAGGGTGGCCAGGTCGGTCCGCCCGCCCAGGTCCCGTCCGGCGTCGCCGGCGACCATCGCGGTGAGCCGCCGCTCCGCCGGCGAGCCGGTCACCAGCACGCGATGGCCCGCCTGGGCGAGCGCGCGCACCGCCTGGGCGCAGCGCTCCGCCGGCCACTCCCTGGCCGGCACCGACGCGCCCGGGTGCAGCACCACGTAGCCGCCGCGGCCGGTGAGGTGCTCCGCCTCCGGCAGCGGCCGGCGCACGGCCAGCCGGCCGTCGTCGCCGTCGGGCGGCTCGAAGCCGGCGGCACGCGCCAGCAGCAGGTTGCGCACCGCCTCCGGCGGGTCGCCGTCGACCTGGTGGCGCAGGTCCAGCAGCGAGCCGGGGTAGTCCTCGCAGATCGCGCCGATCCAGCCCACCCCGGCCAGCCGCAGCAGCAGCGCCAGCGGCAGCGGCGACTGGTGGAAGGAGCCGAGCACCAGGGCCGCCTCGGGTGCCTCGCCGGTGACCGCACGCTGGAGGCCGGCGGCGTGCTCGGCGGTCACCGGGTCGGGGTCGGGGTCGATCCACGGGGCGCACCACTCGATCACCCGGTCCACGCCCGGCAGCAGCTCGCCGGCCGCGCGGCCGCGCGGGCCGGTGAGCAGCACCACCCGGTCGGCCTGCGCCGCCACGGCACGGATCGCCGGGCCGGCCAGCAGCACGTCGCCGGCGTTGTCCAGCCGGGCCACCAGCACCGTGCCGGTCACCGGGCGCTCCCCAACAGCGCGATCCGCACCGCGGCGGGAACGTCGACGGCCACCTCGGCGGCCGCGTGGACCTCCTCACGGCGGGTGCGGGCGTTGGGCACCAGGATGCCGCGCGCACCGGCGGCCGCGGCGGCCTCGACGTCGGCGCCGATGTCGCCGATCACCACGCAGCGGTCCACCGGCACGCCCAGCCGCGCGGCGGCGCTGCGCACCAGACCGGGCGCCGGCTTGCGGCAGTCGCAGCCGTCGCCGGGGCCGTGCGTGCACACGCACAGCACGTCGAACGGGCCCAGCAGCTCGGCGACGCGGGCGTTGACCCGAGCGAGCTGGTCGGCGCTGAGCAGCCCCCTGGCCACGCCGGACTGGTTGCTGACCACGCCCACCGGGATGCGGAGCTCACGCAGGCGGTCGAGCGCCTGCTTGACGCCGTCCACCGGCCGCACGGCGGCGGGGTCGCGGTTGTAGGGCACGTCCTGGATCAGGGTGCCGTCGCGGTCGAACAGCACCGCCGCCGGCAGGGTGCCGCCGGCGGCCGGCCGGGCCGGCCGCACCCGGCGCCAGCGCAGCTCGCCGGCCAGCCGGTGCCAGCAGGCCGCCGGGGGGATGGCGACGCTGCTGGCCACCATCCGGCCGATCTCGGCCGCGTCGCGCGGGCCG
>DASVXQ010000185.1:0-4147 GCA_036392615.1 Actinomycetes bacterium
CGGGCGGCCAGACCGCCGCGGACGCGGCCGCGGTGACCGAGGCGGAGACGCGGGCGGCCGCCGCGACCGCCGGTGAGGCGGGCGCCGGTGCGCCGCTGCCGTCGACCGGGACCGTCCCCGAGCAGCCGCAGCCGGCGGACACGCCCGCCACCAGGCCGCGCTCGTCCGAGCCGATCCGGGGCGGCGGCCTGATCCTGACGGCCATCCTCGGGCTGCTGAAGTCCCTGGGCGCCGCGCTGGTGGGCCTCTTCCGCCGCCTCTTGCGCCTGCGCTGACGCCCGCCGGCACCGCGGGGCCGCGACGCGGTCCTCTCGACCCGTGCAAGGGGTTGAGAATTCCCGTTGAGCGCGCAACCATCGAGAGACCACCGCGCAGGGTGTCGCCTGTCACTGACGCCATGCTCGAGGCACCGGTCCGCTCGTGGGGACCCCCAGCAGCACCAGTTCGGGCAGGCAGCATTCCGTCTGGCCGCACAGCGGCGGCAGGAGGAGGTCGTATGTTCCCTCCCCGGTTCGACTATCTCGCGCCACGAACCGTCGAGGAGGCGCTCGACACGCTCGCCGAGCGTGGCGAGGACGCCAAGGTCCTGGCCGGCGGCCAGAGCTTGATCCCGCTCCTCAAGCTGCGCTTCGCCGCGCCTGAGGTGCTGGTCGACATCAACCGGGTCCCGGGTCTCGACACGCTCGCCGAGGACGACGGCTGGCTCTGGGTCGGGCCGCTGGTGCGCCACCGCGACGCCGAGCGGTCGGCGCTGCTGCGCGAGCGCTACCCGACCATGGCGGCCGCGGCGCCGCAGATCTCCGACCCGCTGGTGCGCAACCTCGGCACCGTCTGCGGCTCGCTGGCCCACGCCGACCCCTCCGGGGACTGGGGCTCGGTGATGATCGCCATGGGCGCCGAGCTGGTCGCCCGCAAGCGCGGCGGCGAGCGGACCATCCCGGTCCGCGAGCTGTTCACCGGCCCGTTCACCACCACGCTGGAGCCGGACGAGCTGGCCGCGGGCGTGCGGGTGCCGGCCCGCGGGCGCACCGGCGGCACCTACCTGAAGCTCGAGCGCAAGGTCGGCGACTTCGCCACCGCCGCGGTGGCGGTGCGGCTCACCCTGGGCGAGGACGGCCGCATCGCCGACGCCGGCATCGGCCTGACCGCCGTCGGGCCCACCAACCTGGCGGCCACCGAGGCCGAGGACGCGCTGCGCGGCGCCACGCCCGGCGAGGAGGTCTTCCAGGAGGCCGCCGAGCTGGCCGCCCAGGCCGCCACGCCAGGCTCCGACCTGCGCGGCACCAGCGAGTACAAGCGCAACGTCGTCCGGACCTTCACCCAGCGCGGCCTTCGGGACGCCGCGGCCATGGCCGCCAACCAGGGAGGTGCGTAGCCGCATGCTCATCAGCGTCGAGGTCAACGGCACGGAGCGGAAGGCGGACGTCGAGCCGCGGCTGCTGCTGGTCCATTTCCTGCGCGAGGAGCTGGGCCTCACCGGCACGCACATCGGCTGCGACACCTCCGGCTGCGGGGCCTGCACCGTGCTGGTGGACGGCGTGCCGGTCAAGTCGTGCACCTACCTGGCGGTGCAGGCGGACGGCCGCCGGGTCGAGACGGTCGAGGGCCTGATGAACGGCGGCGCCCTCCACCCGATCCAGGAGGCCTTCAAGCAGGAGCACGGTCTCCAGTGCGGCTTCTGCACCCCGGGCATGATGCTGACCGCCAAGGCGCTGCTGGCCAGCAACCCCGACCCCAGCGAGGAGGACGTCCGCTGGGCGATCAGCGGCAACGTCTGCCGCTGCACCGGCTACATGAACATCGTGCGCGCCGTCCGTTCGGCGGCCGCGCAGATCGGGAGCCAGTCATGAGCGAGACCCAGACTCCGATCCACGGCCTCGGCCACTCGCCGCGCCGCAAGGAGGACGACCGCTTCATCCGCGGCAAGGGCAACTACGTCGACGACGTCATCCTCCCCAACATGCTGCACATGGCGGTCCTGCGCAGCCCGCTGGCCCATGCGAGGATCGTGAGCATCGACACCAGCCAGGCGCAGGCGCTGGAGGGCGTGGTGGCGGTGATCACCGGGCGGGACATGGCCGCCCACAACCTCGCCTGGATGCCCACGCTGTCGGCCGACACCCAGGCGGTGCTGGCGCTCGACAAGGTGGTCTTCCAGGGTCAGGAGGTCGCGGCGGTGGTCGCCGAGTCCGCCTACGTCGCCCACGACGCGCTCGAGCTGATCGACGTCGAGTACGAGCCGCTGGAGCCGGTGGTCGACCCGCACCGCGCGCTCGAGCCGGACGCCCCGCTGATCCGCGAGGACAAGCCGGACCAGAAGTCCAACCACATCTTCCACTGGTCCCAGGGCGACAGGGCGGCCACCGACAAGGCCTTCGCCGAGGCCGCCACGGTGGTCTCGCTCGACACCTTCTACCCGCGCTGCCACCCCTCGCCGCTGGAGACCTGCGGCTGCGTGGCGGACGTCAACCCCGCCACCGGCAAGGCGACCATCTGGATGACCTCGCAGGCCCCGCACGCCCACCGCACGCTGTTCGCGCTGGTCGCCGGCCTGCCGGAGCAGAACATCCGGATCATCTCACCGGACATCGGCGGCGGCTTCGGCAACAAGGTGCCGATCTACCCCGGCTACGTGGTGGCCACCGCGGCCTCGTTGCTGCTCGGCCGGCCGGTCAAGTGGGTCGAGGACCGCACCGAGAACCTCATCTCCACCGGCTTCGCCCGCGACTACCACATGACCGGCGAGATGGCGCTGTCGGCCGACGGCAAGATCCTCGGCCTGCGCTCCAAGGTGATCGCCGACCACGGCGCCTTCAACGCCGCCGCGCAGCCGACCAAGTACCCCGCCGGCCTGTTCCACATCTTCACCGGCTCCTACGACGTGCCCGCGGCCTACTGCGAGGTCGACGGCGCCTACACCAACAAGGCGCCGGGCGGGATCGCCTACCGCTGCTCGTTCCGGGTGACCGAGGCCTCCTACCTGATCGAGCGGCTGGTGCAGAAGGCCGCCACCGAGACCGGCATGGACCCGGTGGAGCTGCGCAGGCGCAACTTCATCCAGAAGGACCAGTTCCCCTACAGGTCGGCGGTCGGCTGGGTCTACGACTCCGGCGACTACCAGCGCGCGCTCGACCTCGCGCTGGAGAAGCTCGGCTACGACGAGCTGCGCCGCGAGCAGAAGGAGAGGTGGGAGCGCGGCGAGCTGATGGGCATCGGCGTGGCCAGCTTCACCGAGGTGGTCGGCGCCGGCCACGGGGCCGACTTCGACATCGCCGGCCTGCGGATGTTCGACTCGGCCGAGCTGCGGGTGCACCCCACCGGCAAGGCGATCCTCAAGCTCGGGGTGAAGTCCCAGGGCCAGGGCCACGAGACCACCTTCGCGCAGATCGTCGCGAGCCAGCTCGGCATCCCGGCCTCCGACATCACCGTGGTCGAGGGCGACACCGACAACACCCCGTACGGGCTGGGCACCTACGCCTCCCGCTCGACGCCGGTCGGCGGCGCCGCCGCCGCGATGGTCGCGCGCAAGCTGCGCGACAAGGCCGTCAAGATCGCCGCCCACCTGCTGGAGACCAGCGAGGAGGACATCGAGTACTCCGAGGGCCGCTTCTTCGTCCGCGGCGCGCCCGACCGCGCCAAGACGATCCAGGACGTGGCCTTCGCCGCCTACACCAACCTGCCCGAGGGCATGGAGCCGGGGCTGGAGGGCGTCCACTACTACGACCCGCCGAACATGACCTTCCCGTTCGGCACCTACTGCGTGGTGGTCGACATCGACAAGGGCACCGGGCAGTGGAAGACCCGCAAGATGGTCGCGGTGGACGACTGCGGGGTGCGTATCAACCCGATGATCGTGGAGGGCCAGATCCACGGCGGCGTCGCCCAGGGCGTCGGGGGAGCGCTGTACGAGCGGATGGAGTACGCCCCCGACGGCCAGCTGCTCAACGCGTCGTTCATGGACTTCCTGATGCCGTACGCCTCAGAGGTGCCCGAGGTCGAGATCGACCACCTCGTCACCCCGTCACCGCTGAACCCGCTCGGCGTCAAGGGCGCGGGGGAGGCCGGCGTCATCCCCGGCTCTGCCGCCATCGCCGCCGCGATCGAGGACGCCGAGGGCATCCCGATCACCCGTATGCCGATCAGCCCC
>DASVXQ010000186.1:0-7435 GCA_036392615.1 Actinomycetes bacterium
GGTCTAGACCGGTCTCCAGCGCAGAAATCTACGGACCTGTGATGGTGTATCACTCACCTCCAGCTCGTACTGGCGCTGCGAGGTGCGAACCTTGATGTAGCCAGGAATACCCCCGACGAGCCGCAGGGTGTTGAGCGAGCCGTCGTACTCCACTTGTTCGATGGGCACGGTGCCCACGCCTTCGCTATCTACTACCTCGATGTCGTCTGCGCCCGGGATCACGAGCCGGAAGCCGAACCTGCCAATACTGCTCGCTTGAGAAGCATCGACAGGCTTCTCTAGTTCACCGTGCACAATAACGGTGCCCTGGTCGTGCTCCACCGCACTAAGATCGACCCACGCATCATGCAGCCGCTCGTCGAGCTGCTCTGCGTCAAGCCGGGATCTCTCCATCAGAATCTTCTCCACACAGGGAATCGTAGCGATCGGCCGCTACCCCGTACGCCATGACGCCACACATTCAACTGCCAATGAGATCGCCTGCCAATCCAACGGAACCGGTGTGGTTGCCGGTCGAAATGGACGCGCCAGCGCCACCGGCGGAACCGATGTGTCCTCCGCAGCCATCTTGAGTTCGCCGCCCGACCTGCCCCCCAAGCCTCAAGAGCTCCGAGGCCAGCGCCGACCGCAGTATGAACAGCAAACCGGCGCCACCGCCAACGGCGGGTGCCGGCATACGAAGCGCTGTACGAGGCCGCTGCCGCGGCAGCGCCGACCAACGCACCACAGACGATCGATGCTCCGCATGCTAGGGCTCCGGCGAAGCCACCGACCCAGGCGCCTACCCGAAGCGTTCTCCTCCATCCCCACCATTCTCCGTTGAGGTCGAAGGCGTTGATGGGATCTTGGTTGGCGTAGTCGTAGTCGTTGGCTGATCCGCCGGGGACGGGGTCGACCTGCAGGAACCGGCCCATCGCCGGTACGTACAGGCGGACACCCATGAGCATGATGCCGGTCAGGTCGTCGGTCTCACGCTGCTTGGCGCCGAGCCAGCCATACCGGGGGCTCGGAGTGGTGCGGGGGATGCCGAATTCGGTGGCCTCGAAGGTGGACAGCAGACCGGTGGCGGTGGGGCTGAGGCTAGCGGTGGCGACGGTGTCGCCGTGCAGGTTGGCGAGCTGCAGGGTCGTGCCGGCGGCGGAGTCCTGGACGGCGGCCAGGTCGCTGCCAAAGGCGGAGATGTTGCGGGTCCAGTGGCTGGCGGTGGCGTCCTCGGCGACCCATGAGGGGCTGTCGGTGTCGTCGGCGTAGTGATTGGTGCGGCTGCCGGTGGCCCCGCCCGAGTCGGTGCGGCCGCGGAGGCGGCCGTTCGGGTCCAGGGTCCAGGTGTGGGTGGTGCCGGCCTCGGTGAGGGCGCGGACCATGTCGCTGGTGTAGTAGCTGGCGGTGATGTCACTGGTGGTGCCGGCGGCTGCCGCGGGGACGGTGGTAATGCGCCCGAAGGTGTCGTAGCCAACCCCACTGTCGGTGATCCGGTCGGCGCTGTCGTAGGTGTGGCTGACGGTGGTGCCGGTGGCGGGGGTGTCGCAGGTACCGTCGTCCAGCTTCAACTGGCAGGCGCCGATCTTTCGCAGACGGTCGCCACCCCAGGGTTGACGGGAGTACCGGCACCACCCGCGCTCATCGCGGGCTGGCTTAGGGCAAGCCCGGCACCGGCTGCCTCGTCCCTGGCTGCAGCGTGGCGGCGGGCGGTTCGCGCGACCGTGGCGTCGACCCACGGCAGGGAATTCGAAATTTCACTCTTGACCGCGTATGCGTTGGACGGTAGGCATGTCCATGCTCGCCATCGGAGGCGCGCAGGGAGGGTGAGGGCATGTTCGGACGTCACAAGCGAGGATGGCTGCTGGTGGGGGCGGCTGGTCTGCTGCTCGCAGCCCTGGTGCTACCAGCGACCGGTGCAACCGCCGCGCAGACGACCACCACCTACGTCGTCGTGTTGAAGGGCAACACCCAGGCCGGCATGAAGGCGGTCGAGCAGGCCGGAGGCCAGGTTCTCAAGGTCAACAAGCTTGGGATCGCGCAGGTGTCCTCGACGAACCCGTCGTTCCTGTCGAGCATCCGCCACTCCGGTGCGGTCGACGCCGCAGCCAACGACGCGTCGTGGCATCTCGGCGCGAAGGATCTGGTGTCGGTCACCTACGTGCCGGCAGCCACGCAGGCGGCCAACTGCGCCGCCTTCTACCACGTGCCGGTGAACGTCGGCCCGGAGCCGCTGTCGGCGTGTGAGTGGGACGACCGTATCATCAACGCCGCGCCCGGTAAGTCGTATGCGGTCAACCGCGGCGCGGGGGCCACGATCGGCGACATGGACACCGGGATCGACCTCACCCACCCTGACATCAGGCCGAACCTCGACGTTGGCCTGTCGTGCTCGTTCATCACCTCGGCCAACCCGAACGCCAACCCCGCTGAGGTGGCCAACGGGGACTGCTCGAACAAGGCCGCGGTCCAGGACCTCAACGGGCACGGCACCCACACCGCCAGCGAGGCCGCATCGCCGATCAACGGGATCGGGACCGCTGGCGTGGCGCCCGAGGCCACGATCGTGGCGCTCAAGGCCGGGAACGCGAACGGCTTCTTCTTCACCCAGGAAGTGGTCGACGCGATGATCTACGCGGGCGACCACCACCTCGACGTGGTCAACATGTCGTTCTTTGCCGACCCGTGGCTGTTCAACTGCAGGAACGACGCTGACCAGCGGGCCATCGTTACGGCTATCAGCCGGGCAAGCCGGTACGCGCAGCAGCAGGGCGTGGTCATGGTGGCGGCGATGGGGAACGAGGCCATCGACTTGGCCCATCCGGTAACCGACACGATCAGCCCGGACTTCCCGCCTGGTTCGGAACTCACCCGCGACGTCGGCAACAACTGTGTGGTGCTGCCGACCGAGCTGCCGGGTGTGGTGGGCGTGACCGGGATCGGGCCATCCGGAGAGCTGTCGTTCTTCTCAAGCTACGGCGCCGGCGTCAGCGACGTGACGGCTCCCAGTGGCTCGTCGGGCCAGGCCCCGAACCCGTTCGGGCGGGTGCTGGCCGCATGGTCGTCCACCGGCCCGCCGATCGGCCTGCCAGGACGTGACGTCCAGGAGGCCGGCGGCGCGGTCTACGCGTGGGTGCAGGGAACCTCGATGGCGGCTCCCCACGCCGCTGGGGTCGCGGCGTTGATTCGCGCCGCACATCCGAACATGTCGGTGGGCGCGGTGCAGGCCCGCCTGCAGAACACGGCGATGCCGAAGGACTGCCCGACGGCCGCGGAGATGGACCCGCTCTCCGGAGCCCTGGGAGTGCAAACCTGCACTGGCGGGCCGGGACACACCAGCTTCTACGGCAAGGGCCTGGTCGACGCGCTGGCCGCAGGCAGCGCCTGAGAGACGGCACCTACCGGGGGATGGGCCGGGCCGAGCCGGCCCATCCCCCCAGGTGGCGTTGGGGCAGACGAACAACAGGTGGGCCCCTGGCTGCTTGAAGAACCCCAGCTCCTGCGCTGCCCACGTCCACCGGCGATGACGACGCCGACAGGTGGCGTTGTCGTGCATGGGTGCCCTGCATTGGGCGAGCACGACCACCCGCCGGGCCTGGTCGGTGAATGCCTCGAACATCCTGCCCTCCAACGCCAACCCCGGCGGGGTCGAGCCGCAACAGCAGGCCGTTGGTGCGCCCGGACACCTCAACGCCGTGGTCGCGCTATCACCCGACACGCTGGAGGCAGGGCTCGGCTTCGCTCGAATGGGGGAGGAGGTAGACCACTGCGGTGGCGAGCTGCGCTGGGCACTCCAACAGGCCATCCGCCAGACCGCCGATCCCGGCGATCGACCACCCGGCCACGCAGCCCAGCCAAGAGACACCAGCGACCTAGGGAGCCAGCGCCTCCGGCGGTGCGCCGGAGTGCGGGCCCATGCTGGCCAGGTGGCGCGCGACGGCCGCGCCGAGCTGGTCCATCTGGTCCGGAGTCATGGAGGACAGGTCGAGTTGGACGGCGACGGGGGCGGTGATGGCCGCGAGCACCTCCTTGGCCATGATGAGCTTCTGGAAGTCCGGGTTGGAGTTGTTGTACACCGCGTTGCTCCGACCGCCCACCCGCTGCACGGCACGGTCGACGCGACTCAGGACCAGGGCGAAGTGGCCGTCCAGGTACTTCCTTGTGGCGGCGTCCACGATGCTGATGTCCTCCTTCCGTGTGTCCCACAATAGGGTGCTGTCTGCCACGAGGCTTGCGTCCCACGGCTTCCCGAGCATCACGTCCGAGGCGTACTGCGTTGCGGCGCTGCCCGGGACGAGGTGCGGGACGTTGGTCCAATGCGCCACCCAGTAGCCCCCGGAGGGCTTCGGATTGTGCAGAACCGTGCTCAGCGAGCCGTACAGAATGACCCTCCAGCCGGCGCGCTTCAGCGCCGAATCGAAGGCTCGCAGGTACCCCGCGTCCACCCTGGTCTCGAAGTCGAGCGCGACGACGGCCCCTTTGGGTACACGGTGGCGGGTCAGCCAGGCGATCGTCCGCCGAGCGTCGGCCGCCGGGTCGCCATCTGACGACCGGGTGAAGATGGGCAGCCGCCAGCGCGCCTTCTGGCGTGCCCATTCCGCGTCGGTCCATACGTGCGGAGTATTGCCGCCGATATATCCGGCCACAGCCTCCCATGCGGGAGGGGAGGCGGGCGGAAAGGCGGCGTCAAACATTCGTCGCATCGCCACCACTCCTCGGCATGGATGGGCCTGGGCCCACGCTCCGGTTTCCGTGCCTGATCCAGATGCCCCGAAGCGCCCGAGCCGCCACGGATCGTCGCATCTGTCGAACGGAGGCTTCCCCTGACGTGGTCAGTCCGAACCTACCGCGTCATCCGGGAGACTTCCTTTAGGAGGACGCCAAAGGGATGGCGTCCGATGTGGCCCGGGCTGAAGACGCGTCTTTGCGCGCGAAGAGACCTCGATCAAGCGAACTCCAGGTTCGCCCACGCGAGAGCGGATCTCGCCGCAGCTCAGCAGCAGGCAAAGCCGCAGCACGAGAGGCAGAACACGCGGCAGAGGAGGCCGCGCACGTGGCAGCGTCACACGGGGCCCTAGACGGTGCGCGGCCCGATCGGCTTGTCGCTCTTCTCGCGCCAGTGGCGGTAGGTCCACCAGCTCGGCGAGCATCTCGCCCAAGCGCCGTGGTGACGGCCGTCCATCACCCGCCCTTGAGACGAGCCTCCTCCTTCTCGGCCTTCCGGCGGCTACCGTCGACTTGGCGCGGCTGATCCGACGCTGCCCGCCGCCGACCGGGTCGACGGCGGCGTAGACACGCACCTCCCAGCCGCCGCGGCACTCGATGATCGCCACCTGGGCACCTCTGGCTGACAGCTTGTTTCACAATCCGCTGAGGCGGGAGCGCGAAGCTCCAGCGGATCGTGCAGCAGGATGATGCGGTACGGCATCGCCATGGTCCCGAAAGACTCTGGCATGAGGTTGAAGCCACAGCGATACCGTGGTCGGCTCCATCGTCTGGTCGACCACGCCCAACAGCTCGGCCGATAGCGCGTCGAGGTCGAGCTGCTCACGAAGCCGGACGCGGAATCCCTCGATGGTCTTGACCGCGTCGTAGCGGCGCCGGTTGAACCGCCGATCCACCATCCCCTGGATGCGCCGCCGTGCCGGCTGGAACAGGGCCGCCACGGCCAGGGTGGCGGCGCCCACCGCCCAGCTCGGCGGCTCGGCGCCAAGCCCCCCGAACGCCTGCCCAAGGCCCAGAACCAGCCCGGCATAGACCCCGGCGAGCAGGGCGGTGAGCAGCCCGTAGACCAGGGTGCGGTTGATCAGCCGGTCGATGTCGTACAGCCGGTAGCGCAGGATCGCGATCCCCGCGGCGACCGGCAGGAACGACACCAGCAACGCGAAGAACACGTTGCCGACGGTGGTCGGGAGGACGTCGCCAAGCGTGACCAGGGGCAGCAGGACACAGGCAAAGGCGAACCACTTGACCTGTTGGCGCTGGTCGCCGCGGGAGCGCAGGAACCGGATGATCAGCGACACTGACGCGACCACCGCCAGCAGGACCAGCAGGCTGAGCAGGGCGCTGCCGATCGTGGTCTGCTCGGGATTGCCGACCGCCGCGACCCCGATCGGGTTGGGAACCTGCCGATCCCCGGTCATTGTCAGCGAGGGCTGCAGGGCGGCCAGCACCGTGATCGCCGCGGTGTCGACCACGGCCAGCCCGGCGACCGGCCGCCAGCGCGGCGACAGCAGCCGGCCGGTGGGAAACAGCAGCACGGTGAACACCAGCGCCAGTGCGATGGTCGGGAACCACGCCCAGGAGCTGAACCAGCTCGCCAGGATCGCGCCTGGCAGCGCCCCGGGCCGGGTCAGGTAGGCGTAGCGGCCATACTCCTCCGCCAGCGCGCCGGTGATCGCCAGCAGCGCGATGGCCGAGAAGATCCAGCCGATCGCGTTGCCAGGGCGGTGGGCCACGATCAGGGCGCCCATCACCATGAATGCTGTGAACGCCAGCAGCAGCGCGGCGGTGTCCGTGACCGGCTGCGTATCCTGGCTCCCGTTGGCGACCTCAAGCACGACCGCCGCGATCACGCTGGCGATGTAGATCGCCAACAGGAGCCAGGCCAGCCAGGTCGAACGCCTACTCACGGCGGCGCCTCGCCTCCTCGGATCCTCTCGACCCTCTCCCAGACCGGCAACGCCCTCCATGAACACTGCCTCGAGATCGTTGACGGACTTCATTCCTAAGATCAAGGCCGCCCTGTGGGCGCGGATCGCCGCCCGCTCGGCGACCAACGTCCACGGTGACCGTCCCGGGATCGTTACGGCCTGCGCAACCGCGGCAACCCAGCAGGCCCTTGTGGACCGGGCTGAACGAGAATCGGCACGAACGTTGGCCGCACGCCCGCGACAGAAGATCGGAAAGTGCCTCTGAAGGCAGCCCAGCTCAGAAAGGCTGATCGGCAAGGCAGGAACGACTCCGTCAGGCGCGGAACGTCAGCCGAGACGTTAGCCGAGCAGAGCAAGCTATGCATCCTCGTGCATGCTCACCGATCCCGAGTACGGCGGCCAAACCCTCGTCGTGGAGTGGACGGCTCCCGCACGCGACGCCGATGGCGTTGCCACCGACACCTTGCTAATCGCCATCGACCGCAGTCCGGCCGCGATCACGCCACTACCAAAGCACACTGAACTGGACCAGGCAGAGGGACGCAGCCCCCGGTCGGGAAGCATCGGGGCAGAATCTCCGTAGCCCAGACTCGACTCGACGGTGTGGCGGGACTCGGATCGGCATCTATAACGGTCCCCAGGTCGCCACCGGCTCGTCAAGAATGGTCAGCTTCGCCGCAGCTCCCAACGACGGACTCTCAGGGTCATCGATCAGCCACCGGGCCAACGACAAGGTGATCGGGTAGTGACCGGGCGGCACAGTCACGGTGAAGGGAGGTACCTGGCGTTGTACCTGTGCACCC
>DASVXQ010000187.1:0-3381 GCA_036392615.1 Actinomycetes bacterium
TCGGCGACGCCGCCGCGAGGACCGACCAGGCGGCTGGACCAGGGCACCGTCCCGAAACACGTCAACCTAGGTCTGGGTAACCTCGCCGAGGCTGGCCGGGTCGATGATCCGCTGAAGGTCGATTCCCGTCCGCACAACAACCGCCTCTGCCGCCATGTCCTGGGGCAGGTGCGCGCGCTGCCGCTCAGCGATGATCATCACCGGCCGGTCCGGTGGCACGATGACCATGTCCAGCTCCCGCGCCAGCTTCGTAGTCAGCTCACAGATGTCCCCAAAACACCAGCGCGTGAACACCAGGACTGAGGCGTCCTCGCCCGCCCCATACAGCTCCGCCTCGTAGCCATCGGGAGCTCGCAACTGCACGTAACCGAAATCCTCGTCGCTCCAGACGATCAGCGGCTGGATCAGTTCCATGAGCCGAGCCGCATCGATGTCCACGCACTCGCCGCGCTGGAAGCGGAACAGGTGCACGTCGTAGCTCATCACCGGATCGTATTGCAGAGGCTCGTCCGTTCCGGTGGCACATACAGACAGATGGTCCTCCTGCAGATCATTGGGCTACACGACCTCGGCGCTGTCGCCCATCGCCCCAAAGCGCGAGCCTCTGGAGGTCCGTTCGGTGTGGAGTAGTCGGCCGGAAATGGATGCGATAATCGTGGCTCATGCAGGTTTAGGTCGCCACGATCGGGGTACCCGGCCTCGCATATAGGGTAAGTCAACAGGCACGCACCATGGCCGAGAGTGACGGCCGGGCAAGCACCGATGAGTTCAAGCGCTTCCGCCGCCTGCGGAGGACACCCTCCAGCAGCTTGAGTGATGCATCGGCTGCCTGCACGGCCTCCACAAGCCCAGTGAGGCCCGCGTCTTGGCGCGCAACCACTCCTCCATCCGTCGGCAGCTGCTGCACCAGACGGAGGAGGCGACGCCCGAGGAGACGGGGCCCCTCGCGGTCAGTGAGCGCCAAATGGCCCGCTTCGGTGGCGCTCTCTGTGCTCCTGCTCGGCTAGGGCCGGTCCGCAACGTCAGGCTGCACGCGGACGGCGCCAAGCCGAGGACGAACACAGATGGCGGCACGGGAACAGCCGGGATGAGCACAGCCGCAGCCAGGGGCTGGCGACCAGCGTCGCCAGGACA
The DNA here is from genome assembly GCA_036392615.1 of Actinomycetes bacterium. Taxonomy (GTDB): domain Bacteria; phylum Actinomycetota; class CALGFH01; order CALGFH01; family CALGFH01; genus DASVXQ01. Next base: position 1,135 of record DASVXQ010000187.1, read on the forward strand.
CCGGGTGGCCGCGGCGTGGCGGCCTGAGCGTGCAGCGGGGGAGGATGATCCATGACAACGCCACCAGAGGTAACCCAGTGCCGCAATCTGGAGCCCCCAACCATGGACGACGTCATCGACATGGTCCTCAACCATGGGCTGGTGATCGACTTCTACCGGCGAGGGTCGCTGCTCGGCCTGGAGGCTTGGACGGTCGATGGCCGCATCGGCGTGATCGGCCTCGACACGTACCTGCGGCTGGCCCGAGCCGTCGAGCGCCTGGACCCCTTGACCGAGACCCGCGGCGTCCCCGAGCGGTCGAGCCGGCGCTGACCCGGCCGGCAACCTGCGGCTGATCGGCTCCCCAGGCAGGCTCGGCAGGGGTCAGGCAGGCCGACGATGCAGCACCGCCACGTCCCGCCGGCCCTGCCGGCCGGACGGGCGCTGGTCGACCTGGTCGTCGACCTGGAGGGGTCCTGAAATCCGCTGGCCGTGCTGGTGAGCACGCCCGAACACGATGATCCCAGAAGGTGGGCGACCACGGAGAGCCGCAGCCTGCAGAAGCTGGCGCGTTCGGGTGACAGCGCCAAGGCGTGTAGTCCAATGAGCTGCAGGAGCACCATCTGTGTGTCACTGGAACGGGCGAGCCTCTGTAGATGCTTGCTGCTGACAACCGCTCATGAGCAGGGAGGATGGGCCCTACTGGCCGCCCGGGCCCGGTCAGCCGAAGTCGGCCGTGTCCGCGCAGACCTGGTCGAAGCGCTCGCGCTAGGCCTCGACCAGGTTGGTATGCGCTAGTAGCCGATCAAAGAACCCGTCACATGCGACGACGATCTGGTCATGGTCGGCGCCCGCCCCGGGAATCTGATCGAGCTTGGCGGCGGCAACCGCCGCGTCATGCGACACCTTGAAGCCTGCCGGCAGGCTCTCCAGCAGGCTGACCATGGCATCTACATCGATGAGAACGGAGTGAAGCGTCTCACGATCAAGCAAGGCAGTCCACGTACACCGGGGAGTGAGAACCCTCACGTTGAGATCCGCGATGCTAGCGGTCAACGCGTCGACCCATACGGAAATCCGGTGACAAAGGCTAGTGCAGGTAACCACACGCCTATCGGGTAGGACCTTCCATGATGCGACCCTACACGGAGCTGCCAGGACTCGCGGACATCTACCTGGAGGACAGCTACGTCCTCGGGATTGAGGCATGGCCGACTGAGCTGAGGTTTCTCCTGGACCTGGTGTTGACGCCGTCCCATGAGCAGTACCGGCCACCGTCGCCGCGCGAGCAGCATTGCTACCGGAAGGGCGAGCTGATCTTCAAGGGGGTGACTCGGCTTCTGTGGGCCGATCAAGGTGCACCTCCTGCCCGTGACGCCTCCGGAGAGCTGGATTATGGCAACATCGATGGGTACGAATGGGACGAATCCAGTCATCGTCTGTACGGGGGCGATTGGGGATGCATCGACGTCGTGGCCGACGCGGTGACGGTGGAACTTGTATGAATTAGTTCGCTGAATCCCTTTGTTTGGAAGGCTTTCAGGGCCGTTTGGCTGACGGCCTCCACACTCGGGCCGCCGCTGTGCAGGCCGCCCGTTTGGCGTACGCCGTACACAAAACGTGGAGGCCTGGCGAAGGGTCCACCGCTCGCTCGGCGCAGATCGCCGGCACCCGCCCCCCTCCATGCTCGCCGGCCGATCGCAAGCGGAAGGGCCGAGGCTGCAACCTCGGCCCTTCCCGGGCGCCCGTGGCATGGATCGCCCTTGCATCCCAAGGGTACGGCCGATGCGTAGTGGTTCCTGGCCGCCGGAGGGTGGCCGGCGGCAGGCCGTGGCGGTCGTGCATGCCGGACGGGCGACTCCACTTGTCAGTCATCGACGTGCGGGCGGCACGGCACTTCCGGGCCGAGCCGCACGCCTGCTGCACCCGCCGCACGGATGCGCTGTTGGAGCTGGCGGCGCGTCGCTGTGCGCCCCGGCGATCACCTCGGTGGCCCAGCTCAGCCTCGAGCCGTCCCACCGGCGCGGCTGGAGCAGCGCCTACGATGCGCTGGCCAGCGGGCGCATCAACCCTGGGCCGACGCACCACCTCACGAGGCGTCGGCTGGGCAACGTTGCCGGCTACGGCACTAGGTCGTCGTCGGCGCGGTGCCCTGCGATCCGGCCACGCCCGTCCCGGTCAGCGTGACGGTCGTTCCCGTGTCGGGCCTGGGCAGGTTCTGGTGCACCGTGATGGTCACGGAGCTCTTCTCGGGCAGCATCGGCGTGA
>DASVXQ010000188.1:0-4205 GCA_036392615.1 Actinomycetes bacterium
GCTGGTGGCCGCCGGCGCGGCCGCCGGCTGGCAGCAGGCGACCAGCCTCTGGGGCGTGTTCGCGCTCACCGGCTCGGTCGCGCTGGCGGCGGCGCTGCTGGCCCGGCGCCTGCCCGACCGCCCGCTGGCCGGGATCACCGAGGAGCGGCCCGCCCCCGCGCCGACGCCCGAGCAGGCCGAGCGCGGCGAGCCGGCGCGGCGGCCTCCGCGGGTCTCTTAACGAATCCGCCAGCGCAGCGGGTGCTCGCCGACCCGCTCCAGCCGGCCGCGCCGCTCCAGCAGCACCAGGTGGGCGTGGGTCTCGCCGACCGCGGCGCGGCGCATGAAGCCGTGGATCTCCTCCCAGGGCCGCGACCAGCGGAGCCGCGTGGCGACCTCCCAGATCGTCGCGGCGCCGCCGGTCACCAGCGCGCGCGTCTCCTCCAGGCGCTCCTCGTGGTGGGCGACGATCGTGTCGATGCGCTCGCCGAGCCCCTCGAAGCGCCACTCGTGCGCCGGCAGCACCGGGCAGTCCGCGTACTTGCGCAGCCGCTCCAGCGAGGCCAGGTAGTCGCCCAGCGGGTCGCCGCCCGACTGCGGGTTGACCGAGACGTTGGCGGTGATCCGCGGCAGCACGTGGTCGCCGCTCAGCAGCAGCCCGGTCCGCTCCTCGTAGAAGCACAGGTGCCCGGGGGTGTGGCCGGGCGTGTGCACCGCCACCAGCCGCCAGCCCGGCACCGCGGGCCGGTCGCCGTCCGACAGCAGCACGTCGGGCGGAGCGACCACCACCACCTTGCGGATCGCCATGCTGGCGTCGCGCATCGCCTCCAGCTCCGAGGCCGGCGCGTCCGCCTCACGCAGCCACGCCACGATCCGGTCGAGCAGGTCGTCCACCTGCTCGTAGCGGTCCCTGACCAGCGCGGCGTCGGCCGGGTGCAGCGCCACCCAGGCGCCGGACTCCTGCCTGACCCGGCCGGCCAGGCCGTAGTGGTCGGGGTGCAGGTGGGTGACCAGCACGCCGCGGACCTCGCGCAGCCCGGCGCCGATGCTGGCCAGGCCGTCCCTGAGCGTGTCGAACGCCTCGGGGGAGTTCCAGCCCGGGTCGACCACCACCACGCCGCCGGGCACCTCGAACACATAGGTGAGCACGTAGCGCAGCGGGCTCGCCGGGATCGGCACCGGCAGGCTCCACAGACCGGGCCGGACGGGCTCGACGGGCGGCAGCTCGTCTGCCGGGTGGAGGCTGCTGGCCACGGGCCCTCCTCGATGGTTGTCCACAGAAGCTTCGCAAGCATGCCCGCCATGGCTCAACCTGTGCCATCCTCTCCGCTCGACCAGGTAGCAACGCAGGAGGGAGCCGGACATGGGCAACGGCAGTGAATTCGGCATCACCGGCCTGGCGGTGATGGGACAGAACCTGGCGCGCAACCTGGCACGCCACGGCATCCCCGTGGCGGTGCACAACCGCACCGAGGCTCGCACGCGCGAGCTGATCGAGCGCTACGGCCACGAGGGCCCGTTCACCCCGACGACCGCCGTCGAGGAGCTGGTCGGCGCGCTCGAACGGCCGCGCCGCATCCTCATCATGGTCAAGGCCGGCCCGCCGGTGGACGCGGTGATCGACGAGCTCGCCCCCCTGCTGGAGCGGGGCGACGTGCTGATCGACGGCGGCAACTCGTTCTTCCAGGAGACCCGCCGCCGCGAGGCGAGCCTGCGCGAGCGCGGCCTGGAGTTCATCGGCACCGGCATCTCCGGCGGCGAGGAGGGCGCGCTCAACGGGCCGAGCATCATGCCTGGCGGCTCCACCGAGGCCTACGCCAGCGTCGAGCACCTGCTCACCGCGATCGCCGCCAAGGTCGACGGCACGCCGTGCTGCACCTACGTCGGGCCGGACGGCGCCGGCCACTACGTGAAGATGGTCCACAACGGCATCGAGTACGCCGACATGCAGCTGATCGCCGAGGCGTACGACCTGCTGCGCACCGCGCTGGGCCTGGACGCCGGCCAGCTCTCCGAGATCTTCCGGCAGTGGAACGAGGGCGACCTCGAGTCCTTCCTGATCGAGACCACCGCGCGGGTGCTCGGCCACACCGACGCCGCCACCGGCCGCCCACTGGTCGACCTGATCGAGGACGAGGCCGAGCAGAAGGGCACCGGTCGCTGGACGGCCCAGTCCGCCCTGGACCTGGGCGTGCCGATCACCGCCATCACCGAGGCGGTGTTCGCCCGGATGCTGTCGGCCCGCAAGGACGAGCGGGTCACCGCCGCCAAGATCCTGCCGGGGCCCTCCGGCGGCGCGTCCCCGGGCGAGGGCCTGATCGACGACGTCCGCGACGCGCTGTACGCCTCCAAGGTGGTCGCCTACGCGCAGGGATTCGACCAGATCGCCAGCGCCTCCGAGGAGTTCGACTGGGGCATCCACCTCGGCTCCATGGCGACCATCTGGCGGGGCGGCTGCATCATCCGGGCGCGGTTCCTCGACCGCATCCGGGCCGCCTACGAGCAGGACCCGCAGCTACGCAACCTGCTGCTGGCCGACTACTTCCGCGACGCGGTCGCCGGCGCGCAGCCCGCCTGGCGCCGGGTGGTCGGCACCGCGGTCGAGCTCGGCGTGCCCACGCCGGCGTTCGCGTCGTCGCTGGCGTACTACGACGGCCTTCGTCGCGAGCGGGGTCCCGCAAACCTGTTGCAGGGATTGCGTGATTTCTTTGGAGCGCACACATACCACCGGACCGACCGATTGGGTACCTTCCATACACGCTGGGCACAGGACGGCGAGGAGGTGCAGATCGATTCGTAGAGTCACCGGTAGAAATTGACCGTCCGGAGGCGAGAATTCGGGTATCGGGCGCGTCTGGAGCCGCTCGAGTGCGGACCCGAAGTCGTGTACCGGCCGGAAGGTATCGTAGGCTCGACTGGGACGAGGAGCCGCATCTCCTCGACCTCGGTCCAGATCCGGCCGGTTGCCGCCGGTCGGTCAATTCGGCCCGCAACGTCCAACGAGGGCGCCCCACGCAACTGTGGTACGCCAGGGCGTTCAGCCAGCCGCGCTCCGGGGCGGCGTGACCGGCCAGCATCCAGAAGGGGTGGAGTCGCATGGGTCCCGCAAGCCGATCGGGATATATGACCGCCACGGAAGTGGCGGCAATCCTGCACGTCACACCAAAGACCGTGTCCCGCTGGGCAAAAGAGGGGAAGCTGCCGTACATGCGGACGCTCGGGGGACACCGCCGTTTCCCAGCCGACGCCATCGAAGCGCTCGCCAGGGAGCTGCAGATGCCCACATCGGAGGATGCCGCGTCAGAAGACGTGGAGTGACCGCGCCCGACGGCAGGCAAAAACCTCGTCGCTGAACCGCCCCCGCCGTGACCCGACGTCCGGGCGCATCACCGGTGCCGCTTTCGCGTTCGACGAGATCTCCACCGCGACCGGCATCGCTCAGGTTTTTCCCGACGCCGGCCGACCACCGGCCGCCACCCAGGCTCCACCCGCCTCCGCTCAGGCGCCAGCCGCCCGGCGCCTGTCGGTCGCGACCGTCACCGTCACCTCGTCGCCCTGGTGCAGGCTGCCCGACGGGTTGATCGCGGCGACCCACCCCGATCCCGACCCCGGTGCGCCCATCACGCTGACACGCAGCCCCAGCCGGATCATCGCCGCCCGCACCGGGGCGAGCGGTCTGCCCAGGTAGCGCGCCGGGTCGAGCACCACCACCGGTGGGCCGCTGGACACCACCATGGTGACCAGCGTCCCGCGACTGCGCCGCGTTCCCGCCGCGGGCTGCTGCGAGATCACCAGCCCCGCCCGCACGGTCGCATCCGACCGCGAGCGCTCCCTGACCTCGAATCCCGCCCTGGTCAGCGCCTGCCCGGCCACCGCGATCCCCTGTCCGTCCACCGACGGCACCACCGCGTACGCCCGCTGCCTCGCCGCCGCCATCGCCCCACCCACCAGCAGCGCCGTGATCGCCACCACCGCCGCCACCACCGACCCCCGCCGCCGCGGGCGCGGAGCGGGGGCCCATCTCCCGGTCGCCTCGTCGGGGCGGCCGCGGGCCGTGCCGTCGGCGCGGACCCGGTGGCCCGCCCCTGCCTTCCGCTCGGCTCGTGCGGACGCCGGGGCGGACCTCCCGTTCGCGGCGGCATTCCAGCCGTTCGCCGTCCCACCACCGGCCCAGGCGCCGGACGGCGCGGCGGGGGGCACGGTGCCGGGCGACGCGGCGGGGGGCG
>DASVXQ010000189.1:0-2278 GCA_036392615.1 Actinomycetes bacterium
CGCACGCCTCGACCGCGCCGCCATCGAGGCCGGCCCGCGATCGATCTGGCGCTACGCCGAGCTGCTCCCTGCCCTGCCCGGTCCAGGCGACCTCGCTCCGGGCCTCACCCCGCTGGTGCCGGCGCCCCGGCTGGCCGAGGCGCTCGGCATCCCCGGCGAGCTGTATCTCAAGGACGACACCCGCAACCCCACCAACTCCTTCAAGGACCGCGTGGTGGCGGTCGCCGCGGCGCGCGCCCGCACCTTCGGGCTGACCACGCTGGCCTGCGCCTCCACCGGCAACCTCGCCGGCGCCACCGCCGCGGCCGCTGCCTCGCAGGGCCTGGACTGCGTGGTGGTGATCCCGGCCGACCTGGAGCCGGGCAAGGTCGCCTCGGCGGCGACCTTCGGCGCCACGGTGGTGGCCGTCCAGGGCACCTACGACCAGGCCAACCGGCTCGCCTCCCAGGCGGCGGAGGCGTTCGGCTGGGGTTTCGTCAACGTCAACCTGCGCCCCTGGTACGCCGAGGGCTCCAAGACCGTCGGCCTGGAGGTGGCCGAGCAGCTCGGCTGGTCGCTGCCCGACCACGTGGTGGTGCCGATCGCCTCCGGCGCGCTGCTCACCAAGGTCCACCAGGGCTTTCGGGTGCTGGCCGAGCACGGCCTGGTGGCCGAGGCGGCCTGCAGGGTCCACGGCGCCCAGTCCGACGGCTGCCCGCCGGTGGCCTCGGCCTTCGCCGAGGGCCGCGCCGACGTCCTGCCGGTGAAGCCGAGCGGCATCGTCAAGTCGCTGGCGATCGGCGACCCCGCCGACGGGCCGGAGGCGCTGGAGGTGGTCCGCTCCACCGGCGGCAGGGTGGAGGCGATCGGCGACCACGAGGTGGTCGACGCCATCCAGCTGCTGGCCCGCACCACCGGGATCTTCGGCGAGACCGCCGCCGGGGTGACCGTCGCCACCACCGCCAGGCTCGCCGCCGCCGGGGCGTTCGCGCCCGGCGAGCGGGTGGTCGCCCTGGTGACCGGGCACGGCCTCAAGACCCGCGAGGTGCTGGACGGCCGCGCCGGCGCGACCGTGACGGTGCGCCCCAACATCGACGCGCTGGAGGAGGCGCTGGCGCCGGTCACCCCGGACCTGCTGGCTCCGGCGGGCTGAGAGCCGCCGGCGGGGCCGCCGGGCAGCAGGACCGGCGGTCCCGCCCAGCCCGCTCATTCGTAGCGGAGCGCCTCGGCCGGGTCGAGCGCGGCCGCCTGGTTGGCGGGCCCGAGCCCGGCGACGATGCCGACCAGGGCCGAGATGCCGAGCGCCAGGGCCGCGGCCGGGTAGGAGACGATCGTGCGCTGCTGCGCCAGCTGCGGCAGGGCGTAGGCGACCGCCAGACCGGCGGCCACCCCGAGCAGGCCGCCGAGCACGCTCAGCACGGTGGCCTCGGTGAGGAACTGGGCGACGATGTCGCGCCGCTTGGCGCCGATGGCGCGGCGGATGCCGATCTCCTGGGTGCGCTCGCGCACCGCGACCAGCATCACGTTGGCGATGCCGATCCCGCCGACCACCAGGCTGATGGCCGCGATCGCGGTGATCAGCCTGGTGAAGTTGCTGGAGGACGCCTGCTGCGCCTGGATCAGGCTGTTGGGGTTGATCACCAGGAAGTCGTTGTCGTCGCGACCGAGGTCGTGCGAGGAGCGCAGCGCCGCGATCACCGAGTTGCCGAAGGTGGAGACCGCGTTGGGCGCCGCGGCCACGCGGAGCTGGTTGACGTCCGAGTCGCCGCTGGTCACCCGGCCGGCCAGGGTGCCGAGCGGCACCAGCAGGTCGTCGTCGGGGTTGACGAAGCCGGCGCCGCCCTGCGACCGGAGCACGCCGATGACCCTGTAGGGCAGGCCGCGCACGCTGACCGTGCTGCCGACCGCCTGCCGGGGGGAGAGGCCGAGGTCGCCGCAGAGGGTGGCCCCCAGCACGGCGACCCGCAGGCGCCTGGCGTCGGCGAAGTCGCTGAAGAAGCTGCCGCTGTCGAGCCGGAGGCCGTTGACGGCCACGTAGGCGGTGGTGGCGCCGACCACCGGGTTCTGCACGGTGGTGGCGCCGATGGTGATGTTGGCCTGCGCCTGCACCACCGGCGCGACCCCGATCACGATGCCGAGCACGGTCAGCGCCGAGCGGGCCGCGTTGGCCTTCAGGCGCTCCAGCGCCAGCCGCACCGAGGCGATCAGGATCATGGCCCGCCGCCGCCCTGGCCCTGGCCGGCACCGTTCCCGCCACCGCCGCTGCCGCTGGTCCCACCGGCGCCGCGGCCGTCGCCCG
>DASVXQ010000190.1:0-3393 GCA_036392615.1 Actinomycetes bacterium
TGATCCGCGATGCTCCGCGCGACCATCATGGGCCTGCTCGCCCACCGCGTCCGCCTGGTCCTCACCGCCTGCGCGATCGCCCTCGGCGTGGGCTTCATGGCCGGCACATTCATCCTGACCGCCACCATCGGCCACGGCATCGACCACCTGTTCGCCTCCGCCAGCGCCGGCACCGACGTGATCGTCCGCCCCGCCACCGGCGGCATCGGCGGCGGGCGGCCGCTCACCCGGCCTTCGGTCCCCGCCAGCCTGGTCAGCCAGGTCCGCGCGGTCGCCGGCGTCGCCGCCGCCGAGGGTGTCACCTCGGACCGCGCCGGCATCGTCGGCCCCGACGGCAAGGTCGTCGGCGGCCGCTCCGGGCTGGCGGTGAGCTACCCGTCGGACCCCGCCCTCGCCGGCACCTACCCGGTGCGGCAGGGCCGGCCGCCGGCCGGCCCCACCGAGGTCGCCGTCGACGCGGCCACCGCGGCCAAGCAGCGCCTCCACATCGGCGACCACCTCCGCGTGGTGGCGGGCGGCGCCGCCCGTCCCTTCACCATCAGCGGCATCATCGGCTTCGGCCAGGCGGACGGCCCCGGCGTCGTCAGCCTGGTGTCCTTCGACCCCGCCACCATCCAGCGGCTCTACGGCCGTCACGGCACCTTCGACCAGATCGAGCTGAAGGCCGCCGCCGGTGTCCCCGCGGACACCCTCCGCAGCCGGGTCGCCGCCGCGCTGCCCGGCGGGTACACGGCCGTCACCGCCGCTTCCGCCTCGGCCGCCCAGGCCACCGACCTGCGTGGCCAGATCGGCTTCCTCACCAACGGCCTGCTGGCCTTCGCGCTGATCTCGCTGTTCGTCGGCGCCTTCATCATCTGGAACACCTTCTCGATCCTGGTGGCGCAGCGGACCCGCGAGCTGGCGCTGCTGCGCGCGCTCGGCGCGAGCCGCTCGCAGGTGCTCCGTTCGGTCCTGGTGGAGGCCGGCGTGCTCGGCCTGGTCGCCTCCCTGGCCGGTCTCGGCCTGGGGGTGGCGGCGGCCGGCGGCCTGCGGGCGCTGCTCGCCAGCGCCGGCATCGACCTGCCAACCAGCGGCCTCGACCTGCCGGTGGGGTATGCCGCGATCGCCGTCGGCGCCGGCGTCCTCGTCACCCTGGTCGCCGCGTTCGCGCCGGCCCGCAGGGCCACCGTGATCGCCCCGATCGCCGCCCTGCGCACCACCATCCCCCCCGTGCGGGCCTTCTCCACCAGGCGCCTGGTCAGCGGCGCCGCCGTGCTGGCCGCCGGGACCGCCGCGCTGCTCGCCGGCCTGTTCGGCCACACCAGCGCCGGCAGCCCGCTGGTCGGCGGCGGCGCGCTGGCCGCCTTCATCGGCGTGACCGTGCTCTGCCCGCTGTTCGCCAAGCCGCTCGCCGGCCTGATCGGCGCGCCGCTGCGCCGCCTGCCGGGCCGCACCGGGGCGCTGGCCCGCGACAACGCCATGCGCAACCCCAAGCGCACCGCCGCCACGGCCGCCGCGCTGATGGTCGGCCTCGCCCTGGTGGCCGCCTCCGCGGTGCTCGACACCTCGCTCAAGCACGCCGCCGACCAGGCCATCGACCAGACCAGCCTGGCGGACCTCTACGTCCAGCCGGCCGACCCCGACAGCGGCCTCGACCCGGCGCTGGCGCACGCGATCGCCGTACGGCCCGGTGTCGCCGCGGTCGGCGAGATCCGCGAGACCGAGGGCACCATCGCCGGCGCCTCCTTCCAGAAGGTCGATGGCGTCGACCCCTTCACGGTCGGGCGGGTCGCCGATCTCAAGGTCCGCAGCGGCAGCCTGGCGGCCCTCGACGACGCCATCGGCAACGTGCTGGTCTCCACCGCGACGGCGAAGTCCCATCACTGGGCGGTCGGCAGCGTCGTGCCCGTCAAGCTCGACAAGAGCGCGGGCGCCGGCACCCTGCGGGTGGTCGGCACCTTCGCCGGCAAGGGCTCCTTCGGCGACTACCTGACCAGCCTCGACAGCTACGACCAGATCACCGGGCAGCGCGTCGACACGCTGCTGATGGTCAAGGCGGCCCCCGGGACCTCGACCGGCACGCTCACGACCCGGATCACGGGCCTGCTCGGCGCCTACCCCGGCGCCAAGGTCCTCGACCGGGCCGGCTTCGAGCGGTCCACCGCCGCCACGCTCGACCAGATCCTCAACCTGCTCGTCGCCCTGCTGGCGCTCGCCGTGGTGATCGCCCTGCTGGGCATCGTCAACACCCTCGCCCTGTCGGTCGTCGAGCGGACCCGCGAGCTCGGCCTGCTGCGCGCCATCGGCATGCGGCGCGGTCAGCTCGGCGCCATGGTCGCCGGCGAAGCCATGATCATCGCGGTGCTCGGGGCCCTGCTCGGCATCGTCCTCGGCGTCGGCCTCGGCAGCGCCCTGGCGGCCGCCCTCACCCGCGGCAACGGCGCCGCGGTGGTCAGCATCCCCGGCGCCCAGCTGCTGTTCTACCTGGTCGGCGCCGGTCTCGCTGGGATCGTCGCCGCCATCGCCCCGGCCCGCCGCGCCGCCAGGCTCAACCTGCTCGCAGCGATCGCCAGCGAGTAGCGCGGCCGGCCGCCGGGGAGGCTAGGCGGACCCGGGGCGCAGGTCGACGCGGCGCAGCAGCTGGGCGTTGAGCGCCACCACGATGGTCGAGGCGCTCATCAGCACCGCGCCGACCGCCGGGGCCAGGGCGATCCCGGCCCAGGCGAGCACGCCGGCCGCCAGCGGGACCGCCACCAGGTTGTAGCCGGTCGCCCAGGCGAGGTTCTGGAGCATCTTGCGGTAGCTGGCGCGCGACAGGCGGATCACGCTCAGCACGCCGCGCGGGTCGTCGGAGGCCAGCACCACGCCGGCCGACTCGATCGCCACGTCGGTGCCGGCGCCGATGGCGATGCCGACGTCGGCCCTGGCCAGCGCCGGCGCGTCGTTGACGCCGTCGCCGACCATGGCGACCGCCAGCCCGCGCCGCTGCAGGTCGGCCACGATCGCGTCCTTGTCCCGTGGGAGCACCTCGGCGAAGGTCTCGTCGATCCCCAGCCGCGCGGCCACCGACTCGGCCACCTGGCGGGCGTCGCCGGTGATCATCACCACCCGCTTGCCGAGCCGGTGCAGCCCGTCGACCGCGGTGCGGGACTCCGGCCGCAGCTCGTCCTCGAGCGCCAGCGCGCCGGCCGCCTTGCCGTCGCGCACCACGTACAGCACGGTCGCGCCGCGCCGGCGCCAGCCGTCCGCCTCGGGGGCGAGCACGGCCGGCTCCTCCAGCTCGAGCTCGCGCAGCAGCGCGTCGGCGCGCGCCTCCCAGTCGGTGACGCCGTACAGGCGCGCGGTGAGGTTCAGGTGCTCGCGGACGGTGAGGTACTCGAAGAGCCGCGGTTCGTCGGGAAGGAACGCGAGCGC
>DASVXQ010000191.1:0-3055 GCA_036392615.1 Actinomycetes bacterium
GGCGGCGAGGTCGGGGGCGAGCCCGCCGCGCCGTAGCACGGTGTCGACCGCGGCGAGCGGGACGTGCAGCGAGGCGCCCCGGCCGGCGGGGCGGCCGAGCAGACGGGCGATGGCCCGGCGCTGCGCCTCGGTCGCCCGATCGAGCGCCACGATCCCCTCGAGCGGGAGCCCGCGCTCCAACCGCGCGCGGGCGCGCTCGATGAGCCAGCGCAGATCGTCGCCGCCGAGCAGCCGGCGGAGCCGCGCCCGGTCCATGTCGTCGGCGGCGCAAGTCACCACAGCGGCTCCATGCCCGGTGGCGGTTCGTCGTCGCCGGGCCGCGACACCCGGGGTGGCGCCTCGACGCGCGAGCGTGCCCGCCCGTCCCACTCCCAGCGGGTGATGTGAACGGCGTCGATGCCCTCACGCCGGCTGAGCTGGTGGATGGCGAGCCCGGGGACGGTCGGGTAGCAGCCCCACTCCCGCTCGCTCGTCATGACGAAGTCCAAGTCGAAGGTGGCAAGCAGCCCCATGCAACTGGCGCGGGCGTCGTCATCGACGCCGGCGAACGCCTCGTCGAGCAGGACCAGCCGCGGCGCGGCCGGGTGGGCGGAGCGGTAATGCGCCGAGGCAGCGGCGAACAGCGGCAGGGTCACGGTGAGCACCCGCTCGCCGCTGGAGGCCGGCCCGGCGGCCGAGCGCCAGCGGGCGTCCTGCCAGCGCTCGATCGTGAACCTGTGCCAGGCGCGGTAGTCGAGCGCGGCGGTGAGGTGCTCGATCCAGGTGCCGCTCTCGTCGCGCGCCCGTTCGGCGGCGATCCGCTCCTGGAGGAAGGCGCCGACCGCGGCGCGGTCCTCAGCCGACCAGGCGTCGCTGGCCTGGCGGAGCAGCCGGCGCCGCGCCTCGGCGAGCCCCGTCGGCCCGTCGGCCAATGGCTCCCAGCGGAAGCGGAGCTTCATGCCGATCGAGGTCGGCCGCTCGTCCAGCTCGTCGTTCATCCGCCGGGTCTGGTCCTCGGCGTCGACGATCAGCTCCTGGAGCTGGCTTGCGACCTCGTTGACGAGGTGCTCTTCGAGCAACTCCCGCTCCTTGGCGCTGAGCACCCGCTCGCGGTGGGCGACCTCGTCGCCGAGCAGGCCGACCAGCTCGCCGGGGGTACGGCGCTGGCCCTGGAAGACAACGCTGACGATGAAGCGGTCCTCGGCGAGATCAGCGGTGGCCTCGTGGCCATAGCGGCTGAGCGCGTCCGCCAGCTCCTTGAAGCCGTGGGTGAGCTCCCGCTGGACGCGCTCCCACGCCGCGTCGTCGGCGTCGACCTCGACGAGCGCCTGCTCGACCCGGCGCGCGAGCCGGACGGTGGGGTCCGGCGCCCAGGCGGTGGCCGGATCGGGGAGGTCCAGGTCGGGCACGGCGAGCGAGAGCAGCCCGGTGGTGGCGAACCGCTGGAAGGCGGCCGCGGCGGCGCCGCGTCGCCCGGTGTCCTCGTCGAGCTTGGTGGCGAGCTGCTGCTCCTGGCCTTCGGCGTTGCCGACCTGCTTGGTGAGCGCCAAGTGCTCCCTGCCCAGCCGTTTGGACTCGCCTTCGAGGTGGGCGATCTCCGCCTTGGTCGCCTCCAGCTTGGCGAGCAGCTCAGCGACGGTCGCGCCGATGCTGTCGCGTAAGGTGTCGCGGCGCCGCGCGGCCGCGTGCGCCTCGGCGGCGGTGGAACGTGCCTCCTCGGCGCGGCTGCGCGCGTCCGCCGCGGCCTCGGCGAGCTCCGCCGCAGCGGCGAGCAGGCCGCGGAGCCGATCGCCGTGGCCGCGCGCCTCGGGCCAGAGGGTCGCGACCGCGGCGCGGTAGGTCCCCACGGCGTCGCGCACCGTCTGCAGCGCATCAAGGGTGGTGGGCAGGGAAAGGTCGGCTGCCGCCTGGTCGCGGTCCTCGTCGGCGGTGCGCGCCGCGGCGGCGGCCACGGCCACCGCGGCTTCCTGGGCGGTGACGCGCTCCTCCCGCTGGACCAGGTCGGTGGCGGCGGCCGTCGCGGCGGCGTGGGCGTCGCGGAGGGGCTGCTCGTCCGGCACGCGCGCCAGCTCGGCGTCGAGCGCCAGCTGCCGCGCCTCGACCGCGTCACGAGCCGTCTCGGCGGTGACTACCGCCGCTTCGGCGCTGGCGATCTCGCCGGCCAAGTCGGCGAGGCGCTGGCGGCGCGCCGCCTCGCGGGCGCCGCTGCCGACGAACCGAGCCGTGGGCTTGGCCCAGGCGCCCTCGGCCACGCCGAGGCGCCAGCGGCCGGTCGGCTCCACCCAGGTGCCCGCATCCCCGTCGCCGCCGGGTCCGCGCCCCAGCCCGATGCCGGCGAGCACCGCGCCGACGACGGTCTCGCTCAGCGTGGCGGCCTGTGGGTCGTCGCGATCGATCGCCGGCGCGAGCACGGCGCCGAGGTTCCGTATGGCCGGCGTGCCGGCGGTCACGACCACGTCGTGGGTTCCCGGAGCCAGCAGCCGCCCGTCCGGGGCGACCCAGGCGTCGAGCAGCCCGGCCGCCTCGAGTGCAGCCTCGAGGCCGGCGCGTTCGGCGTCGCCGACACCCTCGCGGAAGTCGACCACCTGCCACAGCGGCGCGCCGGCGCGGCCGGCACGCACCCCGGCCGGGCGGGTGTACGGAGCTGGGGGCTGCTCGTGCTCACCGCGTTCCAGCCGCTCCCGCTGCTCGACCAGCTCCGCGAGCGCCGTGGTCGCGGCCCCCAGCTGGGTGAGGGCGATGGCGCGCGCGTCGGCGAGGCGGTTGCGGGCGGTGACCGCTGCGCCGGCGAGGGCCGCGCGGGCCGGGCTGGCGCCGGCGAGCGTCCCGGTCCAGTCCTCCAGGTCGGCGAGGAGGCCGTCCAGATCGGCCGGTGGGTGCTCCAGGCGAACCTCGGTGAGCGCGGCGGCGTAGCGCCGCCAGGCGTCAACGAGCGCCTGCGCCTCCCCCGCGACCGCCTCCTCGGCGTCGCGCCGGCGTGCGGCGGCTTGGTCGCGCTCGGCGGCCAGGTCGTTGAGGCGGCGGTGCTCGGCCGCGAGGCGGCCCGCGGCACCGGCGGCCCTCTCGGCGAGGGCGC
>DASVXQ010000192.1:0-6591 GCA_036392615.1 Actinomycetes bacterium
GTCAGCCGCAGCCGGCGAGCGTTGTAGCTTGTCAGGCCTCTCGACGGGTTCCTCCGCTCACTGCCGCCGGTCTGGCACCCTCACCGTCGGGTCGCAGCGTCGGGTCTCCCTGCGAGAGCCGCGCGGATACCTCCGCGCGGAATTCCTCGGTGGTGATCCCGCTGGCCGCGAGGAGGTCGGCTGGCCGGGCGCTGTTAGTCGGGTCGGCTGCCATCGCCATCGCGGTCGCCGCCCCCGCCGCGGACACGATCGGCGTCACCAGCGCCTCTCAGGATCGCTTCATGCTGCTGGTGGTGACGCCGATCGTGTCCGCGTTCATCGCGCGGAACCAGCCGACGTGAACGCGGCGACCGTCGATGGCAACTCGACGGGGAGCACCGTTCCAGGCGTCCGGGTTGAGCGCCACCCGGGTGATCACCCCCAGTGAGCACTCCAGGTCCCTGATGAGCTCGGGCAGCTCGGCGTCAGGGTCCCGTGAGCGTGGCCACCACCCCCCATCCAGGGTCCCGCCGCGAGCCAGCGTGGGATCAAGACGCAGCCGCGGGCCCTGCGGCGCGGACTGTCCTGTGGGAGGAACGGCAGTGGTGCGGTCGGTGTCGGTGGTGTCTGGCGTCATGTCGTGGCTCCGCCCTCGGGTTCCGCGTGGAACCGGCCTATTCGCAACGACGGTGGCGAGCCATCAGCCCGGGGTGGTCCTGTGCCGGCTTTGGTCCAGCGCGCGCCGCAACCGGCGCAGAAGACGAGCGGATAGGCACCGAACATGATGGTGATGGGGGCCGATCCGCACCGTGGGCAGCGTGGCATGAGAACCTTCCTGGTCGTCTGCGTGGTTGAGGTTGGTGGCTCGGGCAGCAGCAACGGCTGCGCGGCCACGCTCCCGAACCTGTGCACCTACCTGGGCCACACCGGCGGCGACAACGGTGATGGTGGTGATGGTAGCGGCGGCGGCCAGGGCGGCGGCTCCGGCGACAGCGGGTCGATCGGGGAATCGGAGTCGATTGAGCGGATGAGCGTGGCGGGCCCGACAAGGCGGTCCCTGCTGGCCAACTGTTGACGTGGCGGATGCCGGCCGCTGTCGCGGCGACGCCTCGCATGTTGGTAGTGGATCACCATGGCGAGTCCCTTCGCGCAGGGTTGTCAACCGATAGCGGGCGGCGGGGCTGTACGTGCGGGTTGTCGGGTCCGCTTGATCGTCTGCTTCTGCCGTCCTGGACCCAGCGCGCGCCGCTCAGTCTTGACGAGTGGCAGGTGCTCTATTGGAGTTGGAACCCGTCTCGGTGGCAGGCGCTCGTGCGGTGGGGATGGTGGGCGGTGCCGGTGACGGGGGCGGGGTGTCGGCGGCGGCCGCCTCTCGTGCCAGGAAGCCGCCGAGCTCTTCGATGGTGCTCATCAGCGGTGCCGGGAAGACCACTGTGGTGTTCTTGTCGACCCCGATCTCCACCAGGCTCTGCAGGTTGCGCAGCTGCAACGCCAGCGGATGAGCCATCATCACGTCGGAGGCGGCGCCCAGTTGGTCGGCGGCCAGCGACTCGCCCTCGGCGGCGATGATTTTGGCGCGCTTCTCGCGTTCGGCCTCGGCCTGGCGGGCCATCGCCCGCTGCATGCTGTCGGGCAGCTGGATGTCCTTGAGCTCCACCAGGGTCACCACCACCCCCCACGCCTCGGTCTGGACGTCCAGGATCTCGCGGATGTTGCCATTGATGCGGTCGGTCTCGGCCAAGGTCTCGTCCAGGGTGTGCTGGCCGACCACCTTGCGCAGGGTGGTCTGGGCGATCTGGCTGATCGCGGCGGCGACGTTCTCGATCGCCACCACCGACTTGGTCGCGTCGACCACGCGGTAGTAGGCGACCGCGGAGACGCCGATGGAGACGTTGTCGCGGGTGATGATGCCTTGCGACTGGATCGGCATGGTCACGATCCGCAGCGACACCCGCCGCAGGGTCTCGATCACCGGCACGATCAGGGTCAGGCCGGGCTCGCGGACGCCGATGACCCGTCCGAGCCGGAACAGCACCCCCTTCTCGTACTGCTGGACAATCCGAACCGACAGTGCCAACCCCAGCAGGACCAGCACAGCCAGCACGACCAGCACGGTCACCAACCAGGCCATTTCAACCCCCCTCTCTGCCAGGGCCATGCATACCGGCCCGATGGCTCAGAGAGAATGCGAGTTCAGTGTCGAATTGCGTGAACAGGATTCACTTGCCGAGCCAAGCGACCGTATGATAAACATCGTTCACTGTCAATGGCTGCCGTTCAAGGCGGTGAACGATGAGTCTGGATGAGTCGCAAGCGCCCTTGCCTGCCGACCGGGTCGGCGATAGGAAGGCTGACTCGCTGTGGTTCGCGGGGCCCATGGGTGACGAGGACCGGCGCCAACCGCTCACGCGTGAGCGCGTGCTGGCCGAGGCCCTCATGATCATCGCCCAGGAAGGCGTCGAGGCCCTGACGATGCGGAGCCTGGCCGCCCGCCTGGGAGTCGTCCCTGGCGCGCTCTACCGCCACGTGCGCAACAAGGAGCAGCTCCAGGACCTGATCCTCGACGGCGTGCTCGCCGAGGTCGATTTCGACGCCGATTCCAGCCTGCCGTGGACGGAGCAGATCAAGATGCTGGCGCACCGGCTCCGGGTCGTGCTCGAGGAGCATCCAGGAGTCGCCGCGCTGCTCAAGGTTCGCGATCCGCTGGGACCGCACTCGCTCGCGCTGGCCGAGGCGTTTCTGGCTCCCCTGCAAGCGGCGGGGTTCGCCGCCAAGGAGGCCGGCCTGGCCTTCTTCCTGCTGATCGACTACACCATCGGCTTTGCCGTCAGCAGCCCCCGCATCTCCATCAATGAGCAGCGCGTCCGCGACGCGGCGATACGCAAGCGGCTCCACGAGTTCTTCCGCTCCCTTCCCGCCGACCGCTTCCCAACCCTGGTCGCCCTCGGCGAGCACGTCTGGGTGGACAACCGCGACGAGCGGTTCACCGTCGGTCTCGACACGCTGGCCGAGGGACTGCAACTGCGACCGGCACGCGGCGCTCCGTGAGGGCGCTCAGCCTGAGGATGGTTGGTCGACGACGGCTGGGCGTGGTGGAGCGGCGACCGTCTGGAGATGGCGCAGCGCCGCACTGTAGGAGCCGATGAGCGGCTGCTCGCAGTAGGGCAGACCATGCTCTCGGCAGAACGCACGCACCAGCGGCTGGGCGTGACGCAGGCTCGGCCGCGGCATGCTGGGGAACAGATGGTGCTCGATCTGGTAGTTGAGCCCGCCGAGCGCGAAGTCCACCAGCCGGCCGCCCCGGACGTTGCGGGAGGTCAGCACCTGGCGCCGGAGAAAGTCGAGCTCGTCGCCTTCGGTAAGGATCGGCATCCCCTTGTGGTTGGGCGCGAAGGCGCAACCCAGGTACAGGCCGAGCAGACCTTGCTGCACGATCAGGAAGACCGCCGCCCGGAACGGGGACAGCACCAGCAGGAGGGCGGTGAGGGAGCCGGCGAGATGGAGCAGCAGGAGCCCCGCCTCCACCGGCGCGTGCCTGACGGTGCCACGAAGCAGCGCCCGCATGCTGGCGGCGTGCAGGTGCACCGCCTCCCCGAGCAGCATGGGAAAGAACAGGTAGGCCTGATGGCGGGCCAGCACTTTGGCCAGTCCCCGCCTGGCGCGCGCCTGACCGCGGGTAAAGGCGACCGCGCCGACGTTGATGTCCGGGTCCCGGTCCTCGTGGTTCGGGTTGCTGTGGTGGCGGTTGTGCTTGCCGACCCACCAACCAAAGCGCACGCCGACCAGCAGGTTGGCGTGCGTCAGGCCGACCAGGTCGTTGGGTCGGCGGGTACGGAAGATCTGCCGGTGCCCGGCGTCGTGGCCGATGAAGGCGGCCTGGCCGGCGACGAGCGCGAGCCAGGCGGCGACGACCAGCTGGGACCACGAGTCGCCGAGCAGGACGAACGCGATCCAGCCGGCGGCGAGCAGGACGAGGTTCAGTGCGATCTTCGCGGTGTAGTAGGCGGGTCGACGGTCGAGCAGCCCGCCCGCCTGACACGCCGGGACAGCTCCGCATAGTCGCTGCCACGGCTCGGGGATGATTCGGCCGACTCGTCGGCAGCGGTGCGGTGGTCGTTCGGAGTGCTCCACGTGGTGCCCGTCCGGGCGTCGTCAAAGGCCGCGGCCATACTTCTCCAGTCTTTGGGGGTTGCTGGTCACCGGCTCGGAGATCGGCCGGATTGCTGGCCGTTCCATCGCGGGTGGCGGATGCCGGAATCCGGCCGCGGTCCGGGGGAAGGTGGTCGGTTACCGGGTGCGGGGCCAGCCCGTCGGGATGAGGCGGTTCAAGCCGCGCCGCTGGCGACGCTCGTCCAGCAATCCTGTCGGTTGGTCGGAGCGGCCCTTGTCCGTGCTGAGGCCGCCGACATCGGAGCCGGAAGCGACCTCCAGGGGGTCATCTGGTGGAGCGTCGAGGCCGTCCGGAAGCTCGTCGCCCCGACGGAGACGGCGTTGCCTGCGAGTGTCGCGCCTCATGCGTCGCCCCCGTTCTTCGGTCTCGGGGACCGACGTCGCGGCGCTTCCGGAGCGACCAGGCCCGTCGACGTGGATTGTCGTGGGCCGCTGGGTACTCTACGCGCACGCTGATGATGAACATCGTTCTTGATGGTGAACATTGTTTACCACAAGTTGCCACGGTCCCACAAGCCCACCCTCCTCGTTCCGCGCGGCCTGAGCTTGCTGGCGGGCGCGGCCAGACGCGCCTATGGTGCGAGGGCAGAGGTTCATGTTTCGCTTCGCAGCCCGCAGGTTGAGCTTGTCCCTTGCCGCCGGTGCCCAGATGGTGCCGGCGTTGGTTCGAGACCTCCGAGACGATGGAGGGAGGGACAAGTTTCATGACTGGAACCGTGAAGTGGTTCAACGCTGAGAAGGGCTACGGCTTCATCAGCCCCGAGTCAGGCGAGGACGTCTTCGTGCATTTCAGCGCGATCCAGGCGACCGGCTACCGCTCGCTGGACGAGGGGCAGCTCGTCGAGTTCGACGTCACGCAGGGGCCCAAGGGCCCGCAGGCCGCCAACGTGCGGCTCCTCGAGAGCCAGTAGCACCGTTGTTGAAGCCCGCCCGGCGGCCGCCGGGCGGGCTTCGCGTCTCCGGCCGTAGATGGCTCGCTCGACCGCCACACCCTGCGGGCCTTCGAGCAGATGAACCAGGCCCGCAAGACCCCGACGACGCCTGGCAGGAAGGGGTGACCGCCTTCCAAGCCCGCGCCCGGACTGGCGCGACGAAGACTGGTGACATCGCCGATCCGAGGAGCGGCGAGCGCGCGTAGCCTCCGCCCAGCGTCTCCTCGGCGCTGTACGTCCCGTCGATTCAGGCCATTGCCACCGGCGACCAGGTCTTCAGCGGGGTCCACGTGTGGCTGGTGGAGTATCGGTCGCAGGGTCGCTGGAGGGCATCCGGCGGCTACGCCCGGGCGGCCCGATCTGCACCGTGCTGCCAGGACACGGCCCCGCCGGCGGCCCCGAGCTGCTGGACCAAACGAGCGGTACATCCGCGACTTCATGGCCACGGCCCGGTCCGCCAGCAGGAAGGACGAAGGGGTCGCGGCGATGACCAAGGCCTACCCCGACTACCAGCTCCCGGTGATCCTGGACTTTGGCATGCAGGCCGCCGTGGAGGGCCGCTTCTACCCCGAGATCATGCAGGCCTTCCTCAACCAAAACTCCTGAACCACGCGGCAAGCCGGCCATTCACCTCGTGCCGAGGCTGCACCGCCGCGTGACGAGCGGTTCGGCTAGCGCGGTGCCAGCCCAGCGTTGGTGAGCATCCGCCGCAGGTCCACGACCATCTGCCGGTCGATGTCCTTGCCGCCCGGCGGCTGCAGGACCTCGGTCTCGTGGCCGAGCGTGACGATGAGCTTGCCGTTGGGCTCTTCGGTCGTTGTTCCGACGGCCTCCAGAAGTGACCGCACCTGGCGCCACTCGATGTTGCCGCTTGAGGGATGGGTGAAGATCCTCTCGAGCGTGTCGCGATGGTGGTGGTTGAGGTCTCCTGCCATGCGGCGCCCTCCTCAAGTTCGAGCCACAAGGCTACCCGCATAGGGCGTGCTTGCGCGGCGCATCGCACTGAAGGCATTAAGGGGTATTGGGGGATTGTTGTTGTTGTTGTTTGCCATGCCGTCTTGCTCCTCCATCCTCGTCGCAAGGCAAACGGGGTCGCCGCGGCGAGCGGCCCCGCTTCGTGTACTCGATCGACTCAGCGCTGGCCGCGGCGCCGGACCTGGTCCTGGCCTTCGACCTCGATGTGCTCCTGGCGGACCTGCTCAGCGACCTGCTCCTGCTCGGTGACGGTCTCCTTGCCGAGCCGAACCCGTTCCTTGGGCACGACTCGCTTTTCGACCACCGGCTCCTCCTCGTGGAGGATGACCTCGTGCTCCTCATCTGAGATCGCCGGGCCACTGGTGGCGGCGTCGATGTTGGCGTCGGTGATCGGCTCGCGCTCGACGCGTACCTCTTCGCGCTCCACCGGCACGCTGACCTGCCGCTGCTGGGTGGTCACGTACTTGCGCAGCCGCACCCGGCCCCGCTCCCGCTGGGCGGTGCCAACCCGCAGCTCCTCCTCGGAGCGGGTCAT
>DASVXQ010000193.1:0-16508 GCA_036392615.1 Actinomycetes bacterium
GAGCGCTCAGCCCCGGCGGATCAGCCCGGACTCGCGGGTGAGGCGCTGGGCGATCACCACCGGGACGATGGTCAGGGCGATGATCACCAGCACCACCACGTTGACCTCGGGGAGCTGCTGGCCGAGGCGGATGGCGCCGAAGATCCACAGTGGCAGGGTGTTCTGCGCGCCGGCGGTGAAGGTGGTGACGATCACCTCGTCGAACGACAGCGCGAAGGCGAGCAGCCCGCCGGACACCAGCGCGGTCGAGATGACCGGCAGGGTGACGTACCTGAAGGTCTGCCAGCCGCTGGCGCCGAGGTCCATCGACGCCTCGACCAGCGAGGGGGCGGTGCGGCGCAGCCGCGCCAGCACGTTGTTGTAGACGATCACGATGCAGAAGGTCGCGTGGCCGATGACGATGGTCCACAGCGACAGGTTGAGGCCGTTGAACGCGAAGAAGGCGTTGAGCGCCATGCCGGTGATGATCCCGGGCAACGCCAGCGGCAGCACCACCACGAAGGAGACGACCTCGCGCCCGAAGAAGCGGAAGCGGTGCACCGCGAACGCGGCCGCGGAGCCGAGCAGCATGGCGATCGCGGTGGCGGCCAGGCCGGCCTTGACCGACAGCAGCAGCGCGGCGCGGATCTCGGGGTTGCGCCAGGTGAGCGCGAACCACTTGAGCGAGAGCCCAGGGATCGGCCAGCTCTGGATGTTGGACGGGTTGAACGCGTAGAGCACGATGATGACGATCGGAACGAACAGGAACGCCAGCACCAGCGCCACCCAGAGCCGCAGCGCCACGCGCGTCGCCCGGCCCTCCATCAGAGCGCCTCGAACGCGCCGAAGCGGCGGGCCAGCACCAGGTACAGCGCCATGATGACCACCGGAACGGTGGCGAACGCCGCCGCGAAGGGGATGTTGTTGGCCACGCCGACGCTCTGGTAGACGACGTTGCCGATGAAGTCGGACCCGGCTCCGCCGACCAGCAGCGGGGTCACGTAGTCGCCCAGGGTCAGCGAGAAGGTGAACACCGAGCCGGCGATCACCCCGGGCAGCGCCAGCGGGATGATCACCCGCCTGGCCGTCCACCAGCCGCGCGCGCCGAGGTCGGCGGACGCCTCCGCGTAGGAGTCGGGGATCCGTTCGAGCGCCGCGTAGACCGGGATGATCATGAACGGCAGCCAGATGTAGCTGAACACGATCCACATCGCCCAGTTCGAGTAGCCGATGCCGAGCGACGGCAGGCCGATCCGGTCGGCCGCCCAGTTGAGCGCGCCGTTGTTCGCGAAGATCAGCAGCCAGGCGTAGACGCGCGCGAGGTAGCTCGCCCACAGCGGCAGCATCACCGCGACGAACAGCGCCGAGCGCACCCTGCTGGAGGCGACCCGCGCCATGTACCAGGCGAACGGGAAGGCGGCCAGCGCGTCGGTCACCGTCACCGCGGCCGACATGCCGACCGTCCGCAGGGCGATCCTGCGGTAGGTGGCGCTTTCGACCAGCGTCTTGAAGTTGTCGAGGCTCCAGACCCGCTCGATGTCGGTGGTGAACGGGTTGATCCGCCAGAACGCGGTGACCAGCAGCACCGCCAGCGACGCCAGGTAGATCAGCACGAACCAGGCGAGCGGCGCGGACAGCAGGCCGACCGCCCGCAGCCACGGGCGCCGCCACAGCAGCGCCGCCAGGCCGGCGCCGCGCGTGGCGGCGCGCGCCACCGGCTGGCGGCCGGCCTGCCCGGAGACGCTCGCCAAGGTCAGCCCTTGATCTCCTGCCACGCCTGCTGCCAGCGCGTGTAGGGCATGCAGTCCGACTTGCCGTTGCCACAGTCGGCCAGCGGGGTCTTCCAGAACTTGATGGAGTCGAAGTACGAGGCCGGCGCGTTGGCGTGGTACTGGGCGCAGGAGCCCTTGGCCTGCTTGTCCATCTCGGCGCAGGCCTTGGTGTTGGCCGGCGTCTCGCCGAAGTAGATCGCCTGCTGCGCCTGGACGGTCGGGGTGGTGACGTACTTCATCCACTGGTAGGCGCAGTTGGGGTGCGGCGCCTTGGAGGCGAGCATCCAGGTGTCGGCCCAGCCGGTGGCGCCCTCGGAGGGGATCGCGTCGGCGACCTTGACGCCGTCGGCCTGCAGGGTGTTGGTCTGGTACGGCCAGGCGGCGCCGACCACCGCGTCGCCGTTCTTGAACATGGTGATCTCCTGCGAGGCGAGCGCCCAGTACTTCTTGATCAGCGGGCGCTGCTGCTTCAGCAGGTCGATCGCCGCGTCGAACTGCGGCTGGGTCAGCTCGTAGGGGTCGGTGATGCCCAGGCCGGGGTTCTTCTTCGACAGGTACAGCGCCGCGTCGGCGATCTGGATGGGGTTGTCCGGCACGGTGATCTGGCCCTTGAACTGCGGGCTGTAGATCACCTCCCAGCTGCTCGGCTGGCTGACCTTCTGGTGGTTGTAGAGCAGGACGTTCGGCCCCCACTCGTACGACACCCCGTAGTGCACCCCGTTGATGGTGTTGAACGGCGGCGACTTGAGCTGCGGGATGAAGTCGTTCCACGAGGGGATCAGGTCGACGTTGACCGGCTGGACGTCCTTGCCGTAGATCAGCCGCAGGTCGGCGTCGCCCGAGGCGGAGACCAGGTCGTACTGCCCGCCGCCGCCGTTGCGCATCAGCGCGACCATCTCGTCGGACGAGCCGGCGTACTTCGCGCTCACCTTGCAGCCGGTCTGCCGCTCGAACGGCTTGGCCCAGTCCGGCTGCGCGTAGCCCTCCCAGGCGACCAGGTTGAGCTGGCCCTCCCCGGGACCGATGCTGGTGGGCAGCTTCGGCTTGGCCTGGGTGGCGCCGCCGCCGCTGCTCGACGAGCCGCCGCCGCAGCCGCTGGCGACCAGCGCGAGCACGGTGCCGAGCACCAGCAGTCCGACGGGTCGCGTGAGCCGTGCCCGCTGCCTGGTCATGCTTCCTCCTCCGAGTCCGTGCGGCCGCTGCCGCGACCCCCGATCGGGAATGCCTGCTCCGGTTGCCATGCCAGCCGCACGCGGCGGCCGCGCGCCTGGAGGACCTCCGCGGCGCTGTCGAGGTTCTGCCTGACCACCACCAGCTGGCCGGCCGCCTCCAGGTCGACCAGGTAGCGGGTGACCGCGCCGAGGTAGACCACCTCGCGGACCGTCCCTCGCTCGACGTGCGCGCCCGGGTCGGGCGCCTCGCCGTCGTCGAGCACGCGGATCTTCTCCGGCCGGACGGTCACCCGCCGGCCGTCCCGCTCGATCAGGTTCGAGACGCCGATGAACCCGGCGACGAAGTCGCTGGCGGGCCGCTCGTAGACCTCCACCGGCGTACCGACCTGCTCGATGTGCCCGTCGCGGAGGATGGCGACCCGGTCACTCATGGTGAGCGCCTCCTCCTGGTCGTGGGTGACGTAGAGGAAGGTGATGCCGAGCTGCTCCTGGATGCGCTTGAGCTCCAGCTGCATCTCCTGGCGCAGCTTCAGGTCGAGCGCGCCGAGTGGCTCGTCGAGCAGCAGCACCTTCGGCTGGTTGACGATCGCCCGGGCCAGCGCGACCCGCTGCCGCTGGCCGCCGGAGAGCTGCGCCGGCTTGCGGCCGCCGTGGCCGGCCAGGCGCACGGTGGCCAGCACCTGCTCGACCCGCTCGCGCCGCCGCGCCTTGGGCACCCGCTTGACGCGCAGGCCGTACTCGACGTTGTCGGCCACCGTCATGTGCGGGAACAGCGCGTAGTCCTGGAACACCGTGTTGACGTCGCGCGCGTACGGCGGACGGAAGGTCACGTCGACCCCGGCCAGCTCGACGCGGCCGGAGTCGGGCCGCTCGAACCCGGCGATCAGTCGCAGCAGCGAGGTCTTGCCCGAGCCGGACGGCCCCAGCAGGGTGAAGAACTCGCCGTCCGCCATCGCCAGGTCGACGCCGTCCACCGCGTCGACCTGCCCATAGCGCTTGCGGAGCGACGAGAGACGGACGGCCGGGGGTCGCTGCGTCCCGGCAGTCTCCACCTCGCCCGCCGACTCGGGCGCCCGGGTCGACAACCTGACTGACCTCCTCTGTCGCGGAGCTGCTGGCGAGATCGTATCCGTATCCAGTGAGCCAGTCAGGTGCCGATTGCGTCGCTGACCCCGCCCGCGGGACACGGAAGCAGAGGTGGCCGCCGCCGACCTTCCACCGCTGTGTCAGCCCGGGCCGGTTCAATCACGGCGTCCGGACCACACCGACGAGGAGGAAGCCGATGAGCCAGGTCGTCTCCGCCGACGGGACGCCGATCGCCTACGACCGTCGAGGACGCGGACCGGCCGTTGCCCTGGTGGGCGGGGCGCTGGTCGACCCGGCCACCGGGCGGGCCGGCCGCTGGGAGAACGCGCCGCTCGCCGACGAGCTGGCCCGCTGGTTCACCGTCTACAACTACGACCGGCGCGGCCGGGCCGACAGCGGCGACACCCCGCCATACGCGCTGGCACGCGAGCTCGAGGACCTGGAGGCGCTGATCGCCGAGGCGGGCGGGTCGGCGCACCTGCACGGCGTCTCCTCGGGCGGCGCGCTCGCCCTGGAGGCCGCGGCCGCCGGGCTGGGGGTCGAGCGGCTCTCGGTCTACGAAGTGCCCTACATGGTCGGCGAGGAGACGGCGCGGCGCTGGCGGGAGTACGTCGAGCAGCTCGAGTCGGTGCTCGCCGAGGGTCGCCGCGGCGCCGCGATCGAGCTGTTCATGCGGGTCGCGGGCGCCTCCGGACAGGACGTCGCCGGAGCCAGGAGCTCGCCGGTGTGGCCGGCCCTGGAGGCGGTCGCCCACACGCTGGCCTACGACGCCGCCTGCGTGGGCGACGGCCGCCCGCCCACCGGCCGCCTGGCCACCATCAGGCGCCCGACCCTGGTGCTCACCGGCGGGCGCGACGACCTGTTCGAGCGGGCCGCCGACGCGATCGCCGCCAGCGTCCCCGACGCTGAACGCCGCACCCTCGACGGCCAGGGCCACGTCGCCGACCCGAAGGCGCTCGCCGCGGTGCTCGAACGGTTCTTCAACCGGTGACCTCAAACCGGCGTGGCCTCAGCGCCACGCCGGTTTGTGGATGACCGCCTCCAGGTATTCCAGCCGCAGGACCAGCGTGGCGTCCTCCGACACGTCGAAGCGCTCGGCGAGCTCGATCATCTCGGCCCGCAGCGCGCCGGCGCGGTCCGGCCCCAGCGCCTGCAGCGCCGTCATGGTCGGGCCGTGGAAGGCGGCGAAGAGCTCCACCTGATGCTCGACCGAAGCGAAGCGCCACAGGAAGTTGCGGCGCGGCGCGGTGATCGCCACGTCGGGCCCGAACAGCTCCCGCAGCCGCTCCTGGCCGCCCCATGGGACGGGCCGCGACGGAAGGCCCGTGCCGGTGGCGGCGAGCAGCTCGCCGAGGTAGCTGTCCGGCGTCCAGGCGACCAGGCCGATCCGCCCGCCCGGCCGGCAGACGCGCAGCAGCTCGGCTGCCGTGCGGTCCTGGTGGCCCTCCAGGACGGCGCCGGAGGCCGACAGGACCACGTCGAAGGAGCCGTCGGGGAAGGCGAGGTCGCAGCCGCCGCCCTCCAGGAAGGTCGCCTCGAGCCGTTCGGCCTCAGCGCGCCGGCGGGCCAGCTCCAGCAGCGCCGGGTCCCCGTCCACGCCGATGACCCGGCAGAAGCGCCGGGCGGCGGCGAGCGCGGCGTTGCCGCTGCCGCAGCCCACGTCCAGCACGCGCTCACCGGCGCGCAGGTCGACCGACTCGCACAGCAACTCGCTGGTGAGCAGCGCCCTCGACTCGACGGCGTCGGCATCGCGGCAGGCCAAGGGCGCCTGCCGCGGCCGCTCGACGGTGATTGGGTCCAATGGCTCCTCCTGGTGATCGTACGGCTGGGAGCAGGCTCCCCTGGGCCATAGGATCAGGTCAAGTTACTGTTTCTATAGATTGATAAACTTTGCTTATGCTCGATCCACGGCGTCTCCGGGTGCTGCGCGAGGTCGCGATCCGCGGCTCGTTCTCCGCCGCGGCCGAGGCGCTGGCCTACACCCAGCCAGCGGTCAGCCAGCAGATCGCCGCGCTGGAGCAGGAGACCGGCACCAGGCTGGTGGAGCGGGGAGTCCGCCCGGTCCGCCTCACCGACGGCGGCCGTGTCCTGCTGGCCCACGCCGAGGCGGTGCTTGCCCGCCTGGACGAGGCGCAGCAGGAGCTCGGCGAGCTCGCGGGGCTGCGGCGTGGCCGGCTGCGGCTGGCGAGCTTCCCGACCGCCATCGCGACGCTGGTTCCCCAGGCGGTCGCGCGCTTCCGCCAGCGCCACCCCGACGTCGACCTCATCATGCTGGACGACCACGGCCACCGGCTGATCCCTCGACTGGCGCGCTGGGAGCTGGACCTGGCGCTCATCTACGACCACCAGGCGCTGCCCGAGCCGGAGGTCGAGCTCGAGCGCACCCACCTGCTGGACGACCCGTTCGATCTGGTGGTCCCTGATCGCCACCCGCTCGCGCGCCGGGCCTCGGCAGCCCTGGAGGAGCTCGCCGACCACACCTGGATCGGCGGCACCCCGGACGGCGCATACGGACGGATCGTGCTGCACAGCTGCCGCGCGGCCGGCTTCGAGCCGCGGCTGGCCTTCGGCAGCGACGACTACCAGGCGATCCAGGCGTTCGTGGCGGTCGGCCTCGGCGTCGCGATCCTCCCCCGCCTGGCGCTCACCCATCACCGTCCCGGCATCGCCAGCGTCGCCCTGGCCGACCCGCCGGTGCGGCGCATTG
Organism: Actinomycetes bacterium; assembly: GCA_036392615.1. Taxonomy (GTDB): domain Bacteria; phylum Actinomycetota; class CALGFH01; order CALGFH01; family CALGFH01; genus DASVXQ01. Next base: position 6,717 of record DASVXQ010000193.1, read on the forward strand.
CCGCCGCGCGGCTGGCGGCCAGCTTCCGCTCGGCCGCCGCGGCCTCGATGCTCAGCGTCCTGCGGGAGACAGCCGAGACCTACCGCGCGTCACTCCTCGACGCCTGATCAGCAGCGATCGCCGGCGAGCGCGGCGCGGCCCCAGCCGGCGGCGGCGGCAGCTCGCTGGTCAGGCGGCGCGTTCCAGCAGCTGCCTGAGCGTGTCGAGGTTGGCCGCCACGGCCTGCTTGACCCTACCGGTGACCAGCGGCGCGGCCGCGCTCAGCAGGCCGGACGAGCCGAGCTCCACCGGGTTGCGGAGCCTCGTGCCGCCGTCCGCCGGCTCGAGCAGGTAGCCGATCGTCGCCCGGAACGGCCCGAGCCGCCCCTGGATCTCGAGCCGGGCGGGGGGCTCGAAGACGGTCACCTCGAAGTCCTCCTCGCTCGTCCGCGGGATCGAACGGACCTGGTGATAGGCGGTGCCGACCCTCACCGGGCCGGGCGTCACCTTGGCCGTCTCGACGATCGCATAGTTCCACTCGGGGACGTGCTCGAAGGCGGCGAGGTATGCGAAGACGTCCTCCACGGGACGTCGGATGGTCACGGTGTTCTCGAACGACGCCATGGCTCCTCCACACCGACGGTTCCGACCTGGCATCCATCAGCGTGCGTCGCGCTCGCGGGCCTGTCAGTGACTTCGGTGGTGCCTCGCGGTGACCAACGTCACCCGGCGTCGGTGGACCAGGACTCGTCGTGCAGGCGGGCCGGGTCGAGGATCAGGACGCTGTCGGGACCGGTGGCCACCACGCCGGCGACGCGCAGGGCGCGGAGCGCGCGGGCGACCACCTCGCGGACCGAGCCGACCGCGTCCGCGAGCTCCTGCTGGGTCACCCGCGCCACCAGCCGGTCCTGCGGATGCTGCTGGGCGGAGGCGAGGTCCAGCAGGTGCGCGGCCACCCGCTGCCGCACCGAGCCGAAGGCGTTGACCGCCGTCTGCTGGAGGGTGTCGTACAGCCGGCGGTTCAGCTCCTCGGCGAGCGCCCAGGCGATCCGGCCGTCGCCTCGGGCCGCGTCGACCAGCCGCCGCGCGTCGATCCGGAACAGGCTCGAATCGGAGATGGTCTGCACGCGCACGTTCGCGGGACCGCCGACGATGACCGCGATCCCCAGGACGTCGGCCTCCCGCGCGTACCGCACGGTCACCTGCCGCCCCTCGGGAGAGCTCATGAACACCCGCAGCAGACCGCGGACCACCAGCTCGGCCCTGGGAGCCGAGCCCTCCCGGTAGATCGTGCTCCCCGCCGGGTAGTCGGTCCGCTGCCCGCCCACCAGCAGGTCCTCGACCAGCTCGCTTGGCAACCCGCCGAGGAAGCTGCGCCGCAGGGCGTCCTCGACCTCCTGATCCGCCACCGCTCCACTCCCGCGTCCGGCAAACCCGATGGTCCCGGCCGAACCCTACCGGCTTTCCGCGCGTTGACGGGCCCTGCCCGCGTCACCAACATGGGTCCGACATTCGGCCAGTCGTGGGGAGCGCGATGCGGGAGCTGACCATCCTCTTCATGCCGGAGAGCGCCTACGGCCCGACCAACAACTGCATCGGCATCGGCGACCTGTTGCGCCGGCGCGGCCACCGGGTGGTGTTCGCCGCCGAGTCGTCCTGGCGGGGCAAGCTCGAACCGCTGGGGTTCGAGGAGGACCTGGTCGACCTCGCCGAGCCGGCGGCCGAGGGGGTGGACCCCGGGCAGTTCTGGAAGGACTTCGTGCGCGACACCGCGCCGGAGTTCCGCAAGCCGACCATCGAGCAGCTCGAGACCTGGATCAAGCCGGTCTGGGAGGAGCTGATCGGCGGCGCCAGGTACTCCCACGCGCAGCTCAGCGGGATCGTCGAGCGGACGCGCCCCGACGTGATCGTCGAGGACAACGTGGTCGAGTTCCCCGCCCTGCGGACCGCCGGGGTGCCGTTCGTACGGATCGTCTCCTGCAACCCGCTGGAGCTGCCCGACCCCGGGCTGCCGCCGGCGTTCTCCGGCTACCCGGCCAGGGACTCGAGCGGCTGGGCGAGCTTCCGCGCCGAGTACGAGCGCGTCCACCGCCCCCTCTGGAAGGAGTTCGACCAGTGGGTCCGCGGGCAGGGCGCGCCTGGCCTGCCCGATCTGGCGTTCGTCTCCGACGGTGACCTGAACCTGTACGTCTATCCCGAGATCGCCGACTACGCCCGCAGCCGGCCGCTCGGCGCCAGCTGGCAGCGGCTGGACTCCTCGGTCCGCCGGACCGACGGCCAGTTCACCCTGCCGCCCGAGCTGGCCGGCCGGGGTGGCGGCCTGGTGTACTTCAGCCTCGGCTCGCTCGGCTCGGCCGACGTCGAGCTGATGCGCCGGGTGCTCGACTGCCTCGCCAGGACCCCGCACCGCTACATCGTCTCGATGGGGCCGCTGCACGCCGAGCTGGAACTGGCCGACAACATGGTTGGCGCCGAGTTCCTGCCACAGACCAGCATCATCCCGATAGTGGACCTGGTGATCACCCATGGCGGCAACAACACCACCACCGAGTGCTTCCACTTCGGCAAGCCGATGATCGTGCTGCCGCTGTTCTGGGACCAGTACGACAACGCCCAGCGGGTCGACGAGCTGGGCTACGGCGTGCGGCTGGACACCTACGGCTTCACCGACGCCCAGCTGCACGACGCCGTCGACCGTCTGATCGGCGACAGCCAGCTGCGTGGCCGGCTCGCGGCCGCCGGCGCGGTGATCCGCACCCGCGATGGGGTCGGTCGCGCCGCCAACGCGATCGAACGCCTGGGGAGCGACGGCCCGGCCTGATGGCTTCCAGCAGGCACGGCGAAGTGCCCATCCGGCTCAACCTGCTCGAGTGGCTGCGCACGCGCGACGCCGGGCTGTCCGCGCTGCGGCGGTCGGCCCGCGCGGCGATCGTCATGCCGACGGTCTTCGCGATCGCCGACCTGGTCATCGGCAGGCCGACGCTGGCGATCTTCACCGCGTTCGGCAGCGTGGCGATGCTGCTGTTCGTCGACTTCACCGGGTCGATGCGGGAGCGGCTGGCGGCGCAGGCCAGCCTGGTGCTGGTCGGCGCCGTCCTGGTCACCATCGGCACGCTGGTGTCCGAGGTGGTCTGGCTGGCGGTGGTGACCACCCTGGTGGTCGCCTTCGCGGTGCTGTTCGCCGGGGTGGTCAGCTCGGTGCTGGCCAGCGCGACCACCGCGCTGCTGCTCGGCTTCATCCTGCCGCTCAGCCTGCCCGGCCCGGTGGGCTCGATCCCCGACCGGCTGTACGGCTGGCTGTTCGCCGGCGCGGCGTCGCTGGTCGCGATCGCCACGATGTGGCCAGCTCCCACGCGCGACCAGCTGCGCCGGTCGACCGCCGAGGCGTGCGCGCTGCTGGCGCGGCGGCTCGCGGCCGAGGTCGACTGCGTGCGCGACGACTTCGGGCCGGAGCGGACCGCCGCGCTCCGCGAACTGTCCGACCAGACGGCGAGCGTGGTCGGCGCGCTCAGCAGCTCGTTCTACGGGGCGCCGTACCGGCCGACCGGCCTCACCACCGCGGCCCGCGCGCTGGTCCGCCTGACCGACCAGGTGGCGTGGCTCGACGCCCTGCTGCGGCGAGCCCCGGTGGACCGGCGGCCGGGGCCGAACGACCAGGTGGTGTGCGACGTCGAGCTGGCCGCCGCGGGGCTGCTCGAGCGGGGCGCGGCACTGCTCGATTCGGAGGACGGCGACCCCCGCGAGCTCGACCCCGCGCTGGAGCGGCTCCAGGCCGCCAGGGAGACGATGGAGCGCAAGGTGACCGCCACGCTGCCGGTCCACCGCGTGCCGGCCGCCGCCGGGGACGGCTCGGGCGGCGAGGTGGCGGAGTTCGTCAGCGCGCTGGAGCCGAGCTTCCGCGCCGAGGAGCTGAGCTTCGCGACCTCGGCGATCGCGGCGAACATCGCGCTCCACGTGGCCGCCCGCCGGCGGTCCTGGTGGCAGCGCCTGCTGGGCCGCCGGCCCGAGGGGGTCGCCTCACCGCTGGCGTCCGCCCAGGAGCGCGCCGGCGCCCACGTGGAGCGCCACTCGGTGTGGCTGCACAACAGCGTGCGCGGCGCCATCGGCCTCAGCCTGGCCGTCCTGGTCGCCAAGGAGACCGGCGTCCACAACTCCTTCTGGGTGGTGCTCGGCACCCTGGCGGTGCTGCGCTCCAGCGCGCTGAACACCGGCCAGAACGCGCTGCGCGCCCTGCTCGGGACCGTCGCCGGGTTCGTCGTCGGCGGCGGGGTGGTCTACGCGGTCGGCTCGAACACCACGGTGTTCTGGCTGCTGCTGCCGCTGGCGGTGGCCTTCACGGGCCTGGCGCCGGCGACCATCTCGTTCGCGGTCGGCCAGGCGGCCTTCACCGCGACCCTGCTGATCCTCTACAACATCATCGGGCCGGCTGGCTGGCAGATCGGGCTGGTCCGCATCGAGGACGTGGCCATCGGCAGCGCGGTGAGCCTGGTGGTCGGCGCGCTGTTCTGGCCCCGCGGGGCCGCCTCGGCGCTGGGGCAGGCGCTGGCCGAGGGCTTCTCCGACAGCGCGCGCTACCTGCACAGCGCGATCGACTACGGCGTGACCCGCTGCGACGCGATGGTCGCCTCCTCCCCCGCCCCGGGCGAGGAGCGCCGCCGCGCCGCGGCCGCGGCCCGCCGCCTCGACGACGCCTTCCGCGAGTTCCTCGCCGAGCGGGGCACCAAGCACGTCGCCATGGCCGACGTCACCACCCTGCTCACCGCGGTCGCCGTGCTGCGGCTCACCGCCGACGCGATCCTCGACCTGTGGAGCGGCGCCGACCACGCGCGCAGCGGCGACCGGACCGCGGCCCGCGCCGAGCTGCTCGGCAGCGGCGGACGGCTGGTCGAGTGGTACCAGCAGGTGGCGCGGGCGCTGGTCGGCGCGGCCACGGTGCCCGAGCCGCTGCCGCACGACAAGGCCGCGGACGGCCGGCTGATCGACGCCGTCCGGCGGGACCTCTACGGCGAGGACGGCCGCGGCACGGCGACGGCGGTCAAGATGATCTGGACGGCCGAGCACCTCGACGCCGCCCGGCGCCTGCAGCCCGCCGTGCTGGAGCCGGCGCGGGAGGTCGCCGCGGTGCGGCGCACGCCGCGGTCCTGGCTCAGCGGCCGGCGCCAGGAACCCAGCCACGTGGCCGGCTTCAGCGCCGGCCAGTAGCCGCGCGGCGGCCGTCCCGATCCGGGCATGGCTCGCCACCCGACCTGGGGTCCATGCCGGGCGACGAGCCACTGACGGCCGGTCACCCTCTGCCGGGCCGTCACTGTGTATGACCGGCTGGTGCCGCCGACATCACGGGGATATCGCGCAATGGCTACGGCAACGGGCGATCCGCGCCGCGGGCGTTTACGTCATCGGCCGGCCGGCTAGACGCAATGGCAGGACGGCTTCACCCTCCGTGTCAGTCAGCGACCAACCCGCTGTCTCCCGGCCGTCACCGTAGCCCGAATCGATGCGGTGCGGTGTCCACAGTGGTGGTGATGGTCGCAATCCCCCATCGCGCCTGGGTGAAGGCCGCCCACGCACGACCCGAGGAGGCAATCTGCTCCGCGCAATCCCCCCGAGAATCTCCCGTGAGACCTGGAATTTCGCGCTGATCGGCGGCGCGGTCGCCGTGCTCGGCCACGTCATGCTCGTACTGCTCATCGCCGCGGGATGGACCGCCGCGCTGGCGAACGTCGCGCAGGCGGTGGTGACCCTGCAGCTCAATTTCTGGGCCAATCGCCAGCTCACCTGGCGACGGCGGATCAGCGGGTCGCGGCTGCCGCTGTGGCGGCGCTGGGGGCGGTTTCACCTCGCCCGTGGCGCCAGCCTGCTGCTGTCGGTGGCCGCCTTCCCGGTCGTGGCGCCCAGGCTGGGGCCGGCGATCGCCTATTGGGGCCTGCTGGCGGCGGCCTGCGTGGTGAATTTCTACTCCGACAAGTACTGGTCGTTCCGCGCGGCCAGGTCGCGCAACCGCCGCCCGCGGCACGCGGCCAGGCGCGGCCCCGCCCGCCGGCTGCTGGTGGTCGGGCTGGCGACCGCGCCCTTCGCCCTGCTGGCGGCCCTGTCGCTGGACTGGTTCCTGCTGGCCACCTCGAGCTTCATGCTGGTGGTGGCCACCACCACCCTGGCGTTCCAGCTCTACAAGTGGTGGCGGCCGGAGCACAACGACGCCCATCGCTACGGCCAGCCCGACGAGCCGCGCCTGCCGGGCGTGATCCTGGTGCCCATGCGGCACGAGGAGGCGGTCGCCGGGCAGACGCTCGACCGCCTCGCCGGGCTGAACCACCCGAACTACCGGGTGGTGGCGATCGTCGACCACCCCGACGACCCAGGCACCGCGGCGATCGCCCACGCCAAGGCGCGCGAGCACCCCGGCAGGCTGCTGGTCTGCCGCTATCCGGAGGACACCGCCACCCACAACAAGCCGATCGCCCTCAACGCGGCCCTGCGGATGCTGGACCGGACGGGCGTCCCCTACGAGTGGGTCGGCGTGGCCGACGCGGAGGACCTGTTCCACCACGACCTCCTGCGGATGGTCGACCACCGCTTCCGCGCGACCGGCGCCGGCATCGTGCAGTGCGGCGTGCAGCTGATGAACTTCGGCTCCGACCGGACCGCGCTGCCGCTGCCGCCGGGGCGGCTGGCGAGGGCCCGGCGCTGGTGGCGGGCGCACACCAGCGCCTGGTGGCGCGCGTCCAACGTGCTCGAGTACTTCAAGTGGTTCCAGTCGCGCCTCAAGCTCCAGGCGGCCGTGGGCGTCATGCCGCTGGGCGGCAACACCGTGTTCTTCCGCCGGGCGTTCCTCGACGCGCTGCGACGGCGCGACGGCGCGGCCTGGGACGAGCGCTGCCTGACCGAGGACGCCAAGATCGGCATCACCGCCTCGGTGCTGGGCTACAAGGTCGACGTCGTCTACCTCGACGAGCTGGTGACCAGGGAGGAGACCCCGCACACGCTGGGCGCCTTCGTGCGGCAGCGGGTCCGCTGGATGCAGGGCTTCATGCAGGTGTTCGCCGAGGGCGAGTGGCTGCGGCTGCCCACGCTCACCCAGCGCGTCCTGGCGGTCTACGTGCTCGGCTTCCAGTTCTTCCAGGCGTTCGCGGGCGTGCTGGCGCCGGTCGCGCTGGCCCTGGCCGTGGTGCACAAGGCGCCGGTGCTGCTCACCCTGCTGGCGACCGTCCCGCTGGGGATGGGCGTGCTCAACGTGCTGCTCGACGTGGTGCTGCTGGCGCAGTTCGGCCGCGCGTTCGGCGAGAAGGTGCGGCTGCGCGACTACGCCGGCCTGGTCGTGGGCGCCTACCCGTTCCAGGTGGTGCTGTCGGTCGCCGCGGTGTGGGCGCTGGCGCGCTTCGCGCTGAACCGCGGCAACTGGGTCAAGACGGCCCACCAGGGCACCCACCTGGGCGCGGCGCGGGCCGGGCGGCCGCTGCGGGAGATGGCGAGGGACGCCGCATGACCGCCGTCGACGTCCCCGAGGTCGCCGCCGTCCGCGACGGGTTCTCGCTGCGTCGCAAGGGCGTCCACGCCGCGGCGGCGTGGTGCCGGCGGCACGCCGCCAGCATCGCGATCCTGGTCCCGGTCCTGGCCGCGGTGGGCGCCGTCCACGCGATCGGCATGTCCACCTTCCCCAGGTGGGTGGACGACCCGGGGACCTACCTGTCACAGGCGTGGTCCTTCCAGTACGAGCACGCGCTGTCGCCCTACTCCTACACCTACGACCACGCCCCGGCCGGCTGGATCCTGATCGCGGTCTGGTCGATGCTGACCAACGGCTTCAACCGCTACGGCTCCGCGATCGCCTTCGGCAACGAGTGCATGCTGCTCGCCAAGCTGGCCAGCGCCGGGCTGCTGTACGTGCTGTGCCGCCGGCTCGGCTTCAGCCGGCCTGGCGCGGCCGCCGCCGTGCTGCTGTTCGGGCTCTGCCCGCTGGAGCTCGTCTACAGCCGCTGGACCTTCCTCGACAACCTGGTCACGCCGTGGCTGCTGCTCGCCTTCGTGCTGGCGTACTCGCCTTCGCGGCGGCTGTCGGCCGCCACCGGCGCGGCGCTGGCCTTCGCGATGGCCGCGCTGACCAAGGAGACCGCCCTGGTGGTGCTGCCGGCGTTCCTCTGGGCGATGGCCCAGAACCTGGACCGCCGCAACCGCTCCCAGGTGGTCGTGGTGGCCGGCTTCAGCGGGGTGATGCTGGGCGCGCTGTACCCGCTGTACGCCGTCTACAAGGGCGAGCTGCTGGAGGGCGCCGGGCGCAACAGCCTGTTCGGGACGGCGAGGTGGCAGCTGGTCGAGCGGGAGTCGAGCGGCTCGCTGCTCGACTCGGGCAGCGCCACCTTCCACATGGTCGGCGGCTGGCTGGCGACCGACCACGTTCTGCTGCTCGCCGGCCTGGCCGCCATCCCGGTCGGCCTGCTGGTGCGCCGGCTGCGGCCGGCCGCGCTGGCGTTGGCCATCCAGTGGCTGGTCCTGGTGCGCGGCGGCTACGTGCCGTTCATGCACGTGCTCAACCTGATGCCGTGGAGCGCGCTGCTGGCGGTCGGGGCGGTCGAGTCGCTGCGGCTGCGGCCGCTCCCCCGCCGGCTGGCCAAGGGCGTGGCGGCGGCCGCGCTGGCCGGGGTGGTGGCGCTCTCGTGGGCGCCGTCGCTGCAGCGGATGACGACCGTGCGCCAGGAGCCGCCGCTGCGGGCGGCGACCCACTGGGTGGCCGACAACGTGCCGCGCGACCGCGTCGTGGTGGTGCACGACAGCATCTGGACCGACCTGGTGCACCGCTACGGCTTCGATCCGCAGCCGATCATCGTCTACAAGCTGGACACCGACCCGGCGGTCCGCAGGAACCTCCACCGGATCGACTACCTCGTGGTGCCCAACTGGTACTACGAGACGCCGGTGGCGGCGAGCAAGTACCCGACGCTCATGGAGGCGCGCAAGCACGCGGTCGCGGTCGCCAGGTTCGGCTCCGGCGACGACGGCGTGCGGGTCTACCGGGTCAGCCGCTACTGGCGCCCTGAGCCGCGCCGATGAGGGAGGTGCAGTGATGCAACGCGCCGCACGCGCCGCCGCGGCGCTGGCGATCGTCGCGCTGGCGCTGTGCGCCTGCGCCAGCAGGCCCGACACGACCCTGCACCCGCGGCGGTCGCCGATCGCCTGGGCGCCGTTGGAGCACCCGTTCCGAGGCGCCAGGCTGTACGTCAGCTCCGACACCGCCGCCGCCCGCTGGCAGCGCGCCAACGGCGCCGAGTGGCTGGACCCGATCACCACCCAGCCGCAGGCGAGCTGGCTGACCAGCCCGCAGGACCTCGCCCGGCTGCCCGGGCTGGCGCGCCGGGCGATGGCCCAGCGCGCCCTGCTGGTACTGGTCGCCTACTGGATCCCCGACCGCAGCTGCAGCACCTCCAGGGACGGCGCGCCCAGCGCCGCGGCCTACGACCGCTGGATCGGGCAGCTCATCCACAACCTACGGCCGGCCCGGGCGGCGATCGTCATGGAGCCCGACGCGGTGCCGGCCGACTGCTTCGGCCCTGGGCGCGCCGCCCTGCTCCAGCGCAGCGTCCGGCGGCTGGCGGCCGCGGGGCAGTACGTCTACCTCGACGCCGGCCACGCCGCCTGGAAGAGCACCGGCGAGATGGCGCAGCGCCTGCTGCAGAGCGGCGTGCAGTACGCCCAGGGCTTCTCGGTCAACGTCTCCAACCGGCAGACCACCACGCGCAGCTACCACTGGGGCCGGGAGCTCTCCGACCTGCTCGGCAACCGCGAGTTCGTGATCGACACCTCGCGCAACGGCCTCGGCCC
>DASVXQ010000194.1:0-2081 GCA_036392615.1 Actinomycetes bacterium
CTGGTGGGTGCCCCGCTCGACCACGCGGCCCGCATCGACCACCAGGATGCGGTCGGCGTTGACGATGGTGGACAGCCGGTGGGCGATCACCAGGCTGGTGCGGTTCGCCAGCGCGGCGGCCAGCGCCTCCTGGATGTGGACTTCCGACTCGGAGTCGAGGTGCGCGGTGGCCTCGTCGAGGATCACGATCGCCGGGTCGGCCAGCAGCAGCCGGGCGATGGCCAGCCGCTGCTTCTCGCCGCCGGAGAGGCGGTAGCCGCGCTCGCCGACGACCGTCTCGTACTCCTTGGGCAGGCCGTGGATCAGGTCGGCGATCCGCGCGGCCCGGCAGGCGGCCTCGATCTCCTCCATGGTCGCCTCGGGCTTGGCGTACTTGAGGTTGGCCAGGATGCTGTCGTGGAACAGGTGGGGGTCCTGGGCGACCAGGCCGCAGGCGGTGCGCAGGCTCTCGAGCTGGAGGTCGCGCACGTCGACGCCGTCCACCCGCACGGTCCCCTCGCTGGCGTCGTAGACCCGCGGCACCAGCATGGCGATGGTGGTCTTGCCCGCACCCGACGGCCCGACCAGGGCGATCAGCTCGCCCGGCTCGACCGTGAAGGAGACGTCGTGCAGCACCGGCTGGCCCGGATTGCCGGCGGCGAGCTCGGCCGCGCCGAGCAGGCTGGCGATCGAGGAGTGGTCCGCGGTCGGGTAGCTGAAGCCGACGTGCTCGAACTGGATCCGGCCGGCCGGCGGGTCGGGCAGCGGCACCGCGCCGGGCCTGTCGGCGATCGGACTGGGGTAGTCCAGCACCTCGAACACGCGGTCGAAGGACACGAACGCGGTCATGATGTCGACCCGCGCGTTGGTCAGCGCGGTGAGCGGCATGTAGACCTGGGTCACGTAGGCGGCCAGGGCGACCACGTCGCCGGCCCGCAGGCTGTTGGAGATCACCAGCCTGGCGCCGAACCAGTACACCGCGGCGGTGCCGACCGCGCCGACCAGGCCGAGCGCCGCGAAGAAGATCCGGCCGTACATCGCCTGGCGGATGCCGATGTCGCGCACCGCGCCGGCACGCTCGCGGAACTCCGCCTGCTCCCGCCCGCGCCGGCCGAAGAGCATCACCAGCAGCGCCCCGGCGACGTTGAAGCGCTCGTTCATCATCGTGTTCATGGTGGCGTTGAGCTGCATCGACTCGCGCGCGATCGCCTGCAGCCGGCGGCCGACCCGCTTGGCCGGCAGGACGAACACCGGCAGCACCACCAGCGCCAGCAGGGTGATCTTCCAGTTCAGCAGGAACATCGCCGTCAGCGTGGTGATCAGCCCGATGACGTTGGACAACACCGAGCCGAGCGTGCCGGTGAGCGCCTGCTGGGCGCCGATCACGTCGTTGTTCATCCGGCTGACCAGCGCGCCGGTCTGGCTGTGGGTGAAGAACGCCAGCGGCTGACTCTGGACGTGGTCGAACAGCGCGGTGCGCAGGTCGTAGATCAGGCCCTCGCCGATACGGGCCGACAGCAGCCGCTGCCCCAGCGCCAGGCCGGCGTTGGCCAGCGCCACCCCGACCGCGGCCGCGCCGATGACGTTCACCAGCGCGAAGCTGCGCTCTGGGATCGCCTTGTTGAGCAGCTCGCGCACCAGCAGCGGCGGGGTCACCGCCACCAGCGAGGAGAGCCCGATGGCCAGCAGGTAGAAGGTGATCTGGACCCAGTAGCGCCTGGCGAAGCCCCACACCCGCTTGACCACGCCACGGGAGAGCTGCGCGGTGCCCGGCTCGAAGTCGAGCCGCGACGAGCGAATGTACCGGCCGTACATCATGACGGACTGCCAAACAACCGGACGGGCCGCCGCATTCCCGGTTCGGCCGGACCGCTCACGCGGCGCGGGCCGGCTCTGGCTCGAGCAGGGCCGCCTCGGCCAGGGTGGGGCGGCGCACCCGCGCCAGCAGCGCGGCGCAGGCCACGCAGCCGAGCCCGGCCAGGAAGGCTGCGCTGGGACCGGCGTGCTGGACCAGCGAGCCGGCGATCGCGTTGCCGACCGCGGTGCCGGCGGTGAAGGCGCTGCTCACCCAGGTGAACGCCTCGGTGACGGTGCCGGGCGGG
>DASVXQ010000195.1:0-14848 GCA_036392615.1 Actinomycetes bacterium
GCCTTGACGGCGGCCACCACCACCAGCGCGATCAGCACGTTGAGGACCAGGTCGAGCAGGTCGACCCGGTAGCCCATGGCGGCGGCGCCGTCCGGGTCGAAGGCGCGCAGCAGCAGCTCCTTGCGCAGCGCCACCAGGGTGATGAGCACGATCGCGGCGACCACCAGCGTCTGCAGCAGCACCGCCCAGTCGACCGCCAGGATGCGGCCGAACAGGAACCCGCTGAGGTCGGCGGTGTAGGACCGCTCGCGCGAGACCAGCACCACCCCGACGGCGAAGAACGAGGTCAGCAGGATCGCCAGGCTGGCGTCGGGGGTCACCCGCCGGGTCGAGGTCAGGCCGGTGAGCAGCAGCGCCGACAGCAGCGCGGCCGCCAGCGCGCCGAGGAAGATCGACTGGCCGAGCAGGAAGGCGATCACCACCCCGGGGAACACCGTGTGGGTCAGCGCGTCGCCCACGAACGCCAGCCGGCGCAGCACCACGAACACCCCGACCGCGCCGGCCAGCACCCCGATCACCAGCACCGCCAGCAGTGCACGCTGCATGAAGGCCACCTGGAACGGCTCGATCAGCAGCCGGCTCATGGCTTGGTCAGGATCACGCCGTCGCCGCCGAACTGCAGCGCGCGGCCCCCGTAGGCGGCCTGGAGCAGGTTGGGCGCCAGCGCCTTGGCCACCGGCCCAAAGGCGAACTGGTGGTGGTTGAGCAGGCAGGCCTCGTCGCAGAACAGGTGCGCCAGGGCGAGGTCGTGGGTGGAGATCACCACCGCGGCGCCGCCCTCGCGCAGCCGCCGCAGCGCGGCCAGCAGCAGCTCCTCGGAGATCCCGTCCACGCCGCTGAACGGCTCGTCGAGCAGCAGCAGCCGGGCCTGCTGGGCGATCGCGCGGGCGAGCAGCACCCGCTGCCGCTGCCCCCCGGACAGCGCGCCGAAGCGGCTCGACGCCTGGTCGGCGAGGCCGACCTCCTCCAGCGCCGCGGCGGCTGCCCGCCGGTCCATCCCGGAGGGCCGCCGCAGCCAGCCGACCCTCGGGTAGCGGCCCATCAGCACGACCTGTGCGGCGGTCACCGGGAAGTCGCGGTCGAGGGTCTCCGCCTGCGGCACGTAGGCGACCTCGCGCCTGGCCTCGGCCGGGGCGCGCCCGAGCACGGTGATCGAGCCGGCCACCACCGGCAGCAGCCCGAGCACCGCCCTGATCAGGGTGGACTTGCCGGCGCCGTTGGGGCCGATCAGGGCCACCGACTCGCCCGCGCGGACCACGCCGTCGACGCCCTCGACCACCGGGGTGCGCCCGTAGGCCACCGCGGCGTTCCGGATGACCAGCGCCTCGGCGGTCACGTCGACCCCAGGTTCGCCACGATCGTGCGGGTGTTGTGCTCGATCATCTGGAGGTAGGTCGCGCCGTCGGAGCCGGCCGGGCCGAGGGTGTCGCCGTAGAGCGCGCTGGGACCCTCGACGACCTTCACGTGCGCCTCGCCGGCGATCGTCTCGGCGGTCCTGGGCGGCAGCGAGGTCTCGGAGAAGACCGCCTTGACCCCGGTGGCGCGGATCTTGGCGACGATCTCGGCGACGTCCCTGGCGGACAGCTCGGCCGAGGTGTCGAAGCTCGGGATGATCGAGCCGATGAAGTCGAGGTGGTAGCGGTCGATGTAGTAGCCGAAGGCGTCGTGGTTGGTGACCAGCTTGCGGTTGGCCAGGCTGTCGATCTGTCGGGCGACCTCGGCGTCGAGCGCGTCCAGCTTGGCGTCGTAGGCGTCGAGGTTGCGCTGGAACCAGCTCGCGTCGGCGCGGTCGGCGCTGGCCAGCGCCCGCTCGATGGTGGCGACCATCAGCTTGGCGTTGCGCGGGTTCTGCCAGATGTGCGGGTCGCCGGCGGGGTCCTCGGTGCCGCCCTGGCGGATCGGCACGCCCTTGCTGGTGTCCACCGTGGTGCCGTCGAAGCCGGCGCTCTCGACCGTGTCCTGGAGCCAGCGCTCCAGGCCGACGCCGTTGATGATCAGCAGGTCCGCGCGGGCGATCGCGTCGACGTCGGCCGGCGAGGGCTCGTAGTCGTGGGGGTCGACGTTCGGCTTGAGGATGCCGGTGAGCTGGATCCGGTCCCCGCCGATCGCGCGGGTGAAGTCCTGGACCTGCGTGGTGGTGGCGACCACCCTGAGCCTGCCGCCACGGGAGGCCCCGCCCACCGCGCCGCCGGAGGAGCCGCAGCCGGTCAGCGCGGCCGCGACCACGGCGGCGGTGAGCGCGATCAGGAGCCTGCGCACGTCCACTCCCCTCAACCGGTGCTGAGAACCAGAATGACAATCGTTCTCACTTGGAAGACAGAGTCAAGCAGAAGCACCGCCGTGGCGCAAGTGCGCCCATCCCCGGCGGCCGGCCGGCCGCCGGTATCGCGGCACGATGAAAGCTGGCGCGAGGTCGCCGACAGGGCGCTGGCCTTCGTCAAGCGATTCGTCCAACCGACCGATCATCTCCACGATGCAGGAGAACCGCGAGCTGTTCGCTCCGATCCCGCTCCAGGACTGGCGGGACACCAAGGAGACGCTGCACCGCTTCTGCCAGATCGTGGGCAAGCTCCGCCTGGCCGCCAGCGTCCGGCGCAACCACTGGTGGAACGTGCCGTTCCACCTGACCGGCCGCGGCATCACCACCCGGCCGATGGGCCAGGGCGCCGGCGGCCAGGCGTTCACCATCGACTTCGACTTCGTCGACCACCAGCTGCGCGTGCAGACCGCCGACGGCGACACCTCGGCGTTCGCGCTCCAGGGACAGTCGGTCGCCTCGTTCCACCGCGAGCTGATGGAGACGCTGGCGGCCCTGGACATCCCGGTGCGGATCGCCATCCCCAGACCCTTCGACCTGCCCGACGCCGGCCGCCCGTTCGCCGAGGACACCGAGCACGCCAGCTACGACCCGGCCTGGGTGACCCGCTACTGGCGGGTGCTCGGCCAGGCCAACCTGGTGCTGGAGGAGTTCGCCGCGCGGTTCGACGGCAAGGTCAGCCCGGTGCACCACTTCTGGCACACCTTCGACATCGCCCACACGCGCTTCTCCGACCGCCGGGTCGACCTGCCGCCGCAGACCGACCCGGTGACCCGCGAGGCCTACTCGCGCGAGGTGATCAGCTTCGGCTTATGGTTCGGCGACGACGCCTTCCCCGAGCCGGCCTTCTACAGCTACACCGCGCCGGAGCCGCCCGGGCTGGCGGACCAGCCGCTGCGGCCCGAGGCTGCCGGCTGGGCGGCGCGCGACGGCAGCCACCTGGCCGTGCTGCGCTACGACGACGCCCGCGCCGCCGCCGACCCCCGCGCCGCGGTGCTCGACTTCTACGAGAGCGCCTACCAGGCCGGCGCCCGGCTCGCCGGTTGGGACGTCGAGCGCCTGACCTCGCCCGGCGGTATCACCGACCCGGTGCTGCTGCGGGAACGGCGCTAGCCGGCCCGCGCGCCCGCCCGCATCCGCGCGGCACGGGAAATTACAACGGTGTTATTCTCCGGAGCGAGGAGGAGGTGCCATGCCCCCGACCGCCCTGTCGACAGCTCCGTCCGGGATCAGCACCGGGAAGGCGGCTCGCGCGCGGCGCATCCGGCGGCTGTACCTCGCGCTGGTCGGCGCCTTCCTGCTGCTCGGCCTGTTCAACGTGTTCGGCTCGCGCACCGCAACGGTGGGGACCACCGGCGGCGGCTACACCATGCGGCTGCGCTACCCGCAGATCACCAGGTCGAGCCTGCCGGTCCAGTGGCAGCTGCTGCTCACCCATCCCGGCGGGTTCGCCGGGCCGGTCAGCGTGGCGGTGCCGATCGACTACTTCAACCTGTTCGACTTCAACAACTTCTACCCCACGCCCGACTCCACCGTGAACCAGGGCGGTCTGGTGGTGATGACCTTCCCGCAGCCGACCGGCGACACCCTCGACGTGCTGCTCGACGCCAGGACCCAGGCGGGGCTGCGGGCCGGCAGGCACGCCACCACCGCCATCCTCGACCGGCAGGGACGCCCGCTGGTCCAGGTCCGCTACCGGACGCTGGTGCTGCCCTGATGCAGATCGTCATCCGCGCGGTGGTGCTCTACTTCTTCCTCTGGTTCCTGACCCGCGCCATGGGCAAGAAGGAGCTGGCGCAGCTCTCGGTCTTCGAGACCATCCTGGCGGTGACCATCGGCGACCTGGTCCAGCAGGGCGTCACCCAGGAGGACGTGTCGGTCACCGGGGCGATGCTGGCCGTGGGAACCTTCGGGATCCTGATCCTGATCTTCTCCTTCGTCTCCTACCGGTCTCCCAGGGCGCGCCCGGCGATCCAGGGCATCCCGGTGGTGGTGGTCCGCGACGGCGCGCCGGTCGAGCGGACGATGGCCTACGAGCGGATCACTCTGGAGGAGATCAAGGACGCCGCCCGGGGCCAGGGCATCGCCGACCTCCACGAGGTCCGGCTGGGCATCCTCGAGCCGGGCGGCACCTTCTCCTTCCTGTGCGCTTCGGACGGCGGCGCCGAGCGCGGCTGAGCCGTCTGGTTTGTCGGCAAGCGTCACGGGTGACTCAGGGGAAGCCGGCAGCCATCATCAAGGGAGGGCCATCGTGGAGCTCGACAAGAACCAGATCCTCGACTTCCTGCGGGAGCAGGGGCAGTCGGACAAGGTCAGCCAGGCGGAGCAGGAGCTTCCCGACCACGTCGACACCGACCAGCACGCCGACCTGCTGCAGCGCTTCGGCATCAACCCGCAGGAGCTGATGCAGAAGTTCATGGGCCGCGGCGGGATCCCGAGCCTGTAGACGCGCGGGCGCCCCGCCGGCTGCACGGCCGGCGGGGCGCCCGCATCTGAGGCTACGCGGGCACGGCGACCCGATCCGGGACCTGGGTGACCGGGGCGTCCCAGTCGATCCGGTAGTCGAACTGCCAGGCCATCTTCTCGGGCTTGGCCAGCAGCTTCATGGCCAGCGGCATGACCAGGTCGCGCAGCACCCTGGCGATGGGGCCGGCGGCCTTGTCGCTGTTGGTGCGCGCGGCCGCAGCGATCACCCGCTCGACCCGCGCGCGGCGCAGCCGCTCGTAGGCGGCGAACGCCTGCTCGTGCGGCAGGTCCCGCAGGCAGCGGGCGAGCTGCACGGCGCTCTCCGCCGCCAGCGAGGCGCCCTGCCCCGAGCTCGGCGAGGTGGCGTGCGCGGCGTCGCCGGCCAGCACCACCCGTCCCCTGCTCCAGGTCGGCACGGTCGGGATGTCCTCCATCGGACCGACGACCAGCAGGTCGGCTGGATCGGTCCGGCGCAGCAGCTCCACCGCCGGGGTGCGGTCGCCGGCGAAGGCCTCGTGCAGCACGCGCAGCCACTCCTCTGCGCTGACCGCCCGAGCCTCGGCCAGGGTCATCGGCTCCTTGCGGGGCAGGTTCACGAACCAGCCGCCGCTGCCGTCCTCGAGCACCTGGTAGCCGAAGAAGGCCCGCTTTCCGAAGCTCATGTGCATCTTGTCGCCGGTGGGGGCGACCCCGCTGTCGCGCAGGCGGCCACCGAAGCTGATCAGGCCGGCGTAGCGGATCTTCGGGGCGCCCGGGTCGATCAGCGACCGCACGGTCGAGCGGATCCCGTCGGCGCCGATCAGGATGTCGGCGCTGGCGTGCGTGCCGTCGGCGAACCGTGCGGTCACGGCGTCGCCACCGTCGGTCAGGCCCTCGAGCCGCCTGCCGTGCTCGATGCGGATGCCCCGGGCGGCCGCCTCGTCGTAGAGCGCCCGGTACAGCTCGGAGCGCCAGACGAACTGCATGGCGGGCAGGCCGGGCGGGGTGCCGAGCTCGGCCAGCCGCCTGCCGTTCCAGCTCTCCATGACGATGCCGGTCATCGGGATGCCGATGCGTCGCACGGCCTCGTCGGCGCCCAGCGCGGCCAGGGCGTTCAGGCCGTTCGGCGCGATGCTCATGCCGCCGCCGACGCCGTCGGCGGTGCTCCGGTACGCCTCGTAGACGCTGGCCTCGATGCCGGCCTTCTGGAGCGCCATGGCCGCCACCGGGCCGGCGATGCCGCCACCGACGATCAGGGCGGTGCGTGTGTCCCTCATGACTCCTGCCTTTCTCCGCCGGCGGGCTCGCCGTGGAACTCGGCCCACTGGCGGCCCCACCCGGCTTGTGGATCGGTGATGCGCTGGATGAACCGCTCGACGAACGACGACTCGGCCTCCAGCAGGGCGAGCCGGTACTCCTCCTCGATCAGGAACAGGCCGGGAACGCCCTTGGCGAGCGAGTCGTCGACCAGCCCGCGGATCTCGGTGCGCTGCCCGGCCAGCCGCTCCAGCCGCCGCCGCAGCAGCTCGACCGCCTCGCTGGGCGGCAGCGCCGCGATCAGCGAGAGCGCGGCCACGAACGCCGGGTACTCGTGCTGGGGGACCTCGACCAGCTCGCGGAGCCAGTCGCGCAGCTCGCGCCGGCCGTCGTCGGTGAGCGCGTAGACCGTGCGCTCCGGCCGCTGCCCCTCGCGGTCGGTCCCCTGCTCGGCGATGAAGCCGGCCCTGGTGAGCTGCTGGACCACCATGTAGAGCGAGCCGTGGTTGAACTTGATGCTCCGCTCGTCGCCGTGGTCGCGCAGGGTGCGGCCCAGCTCGTAGGGGTGCATCGGTCGCTGCGACAGGTACGACAGCACCGCCAGCGCGAGGAGGTTGCTGACTTTGCGTTTGGTGGCCATCTGGTCCTCCGCCGCGCGTGCCGCCGGCTGGGCGGCACGCGCGGTCGACGTGGGTCGGTGATCAGGCGATACGGGTCGGGTCGGTGCGGGTCGGGTCGTCCACCGTCGGGAAGCCGCCCTGCTTGTGGGCCCGGCGCACGTCGGCGAGGTAGTCGCGGGACCACATCGCCGACAGGATGGCGATGCCGCCCCGGCGGACGCGGATCTCGCCGTGGCGCAGCTCGCCGGTGACCACGATGCGGCGGCCGGGGGGAGCGGTCGGGCCGGAGTCCTTGATCGGGCTGCGGCCCACGCGCCGCAGGTCCCAGTCGTCGAGCACCGCGTCGTCGGACACCAGCACCTTGAGCACGGCGTGGTCGAGATCGACGTCGAGATCGACGTCGCCGGCGGGGATGGCGGGCGAGCGGAGGTCGAGCACGGCGTTGCCGCGGTGGGCCCGCACCTGGAACCGGCGCGAGGTGGTCCAGTTGCCGAGTCGCTTGGTCAGCCGCTGGTTGGCCGAGACCCGCACCGGCGCGGCGGGGGCGGGGACGTGCTGCGTGCTGGTCATCGCGGAGCTCCTTCCCGGAGTGCTTCCCTGTGGTCGACGCCAAGTATCCACTCCCGAATAGTCAGTGTCAACTATTTGGAAGTGGATACTTCGCGGAACCTGTGTGAGCGGGCCAAGGGGCTGTGAGCAGGGCCAAGGGGCGCGGGCTGGCGGCGGCGTGGACCGGCAGGGACGGATCGCCCGTAGAGTGGCGGTGACCGGTCCGGCGGGGAGGCGAGCATGGCCAGGCGCAGGAGGCGCGGGGACAAGGCGGCGCTGGCCGCGCTGCGCAAGGCCGACCCGGTGATCGCCGCGATGATCGACGCCAACCCGGACTTCGAGCCGGACACCTGGCTGGCGCAACTGCCCAAGATGGACGCCTTCGGCGTGCTGGTCTTCCAGGTGATCGGCCAGCAGCTCTCGGTCGCGGTCACCAGGGTCATCCTCGGCCGCCTGATGGACCTGTTCGGCGGCGCCCTCCCCTCGCCGGCGCAGCTCCTGGCCGCCGACCCCGAGCGCATCCGCGCGGCCGGCCTGTCGCGCCGCAAGGTGCAGACCCTGCGCGACCTGGCCGAGCGGTTCGTCGACGGCCGGCTGGACGCCGCCGAGCTGGAGCGGCTGCCCGACGAGGAGGTCATCGCGCGCCTGGTGGCCGTGCCCGGCATCGGCCGCTGGACCGCCGAGGGCTTCCTGGCGGTCGCCCTGCACCGCGAGGACGTCGTGCTCGCCGGCGACCTGGCGCTGCGCAAGGCTATCCAGCGCGCCTACAACCTCGACCACCTGCCCACCGAGCCGGAGGTCATGCGAATTGCCGAGGCCTGGCGGCCATATCGCAGCCTGGCGGTGAAATACCTCTTCGCATCCGTCTACACCGGCAATTGATTATGCGGTCATTCTGGGAATCATCGGCACAAGCGGGGCTGAAGGCTCGGATCGGGCATTTCTGGGCTTGATTTGTTGCTCGGCCGTGTGAGAAATTCCCCCCTCCGCCATGTATTCCCACCATTTCCCCTGCCCTCAGCCGCCAGGCGCCGCACGCGAGCGCCTGGCCGGTGACGCCTTGCGCGGCGACGCGCGGACGTGATGGCGGGCCGACGGTGGCTGCTGGACCAGCCCGACGAAGAGCCCGGCAGCGTCGTTCGGCCGTACACCGTCACACGGGGCCGGACCCGCCCGCGTAACGACCAGGAAATCGAATTCGAGACGTTGGTCTGGGTCACCGGCTCGGCGGCGACCTCGCCGATGGTCATGAGCGTCCATTGGCGCCAGGCGGTCGAGCTGTGCCGCCAGGTCGTGTCGCTGGCCGAGGTGGCCGCGCGCATGGGCCTGCCCATCGGGGTCGCCCGCGTGCTGATCTGCGACATGGCCGACGCCGGGCTGGTGCGGCTCCAGCGGCCGGCGCACGCGGGCCGAGGTTCCGAGGTCGCGCTCCTCGAGAGGGTTCTGGATGGCCTCCGCCAGCTGTAGCTCCCCCCGACTCCGATCCACGAAGGGACCCGACACGTGAGCAAGCGACGCAACCGGTGGCACTCGATCCAGGACCTGCCGATCAGGTCCAAGCAGACGCTGGTGCTGCTGCTCCCCACCGTCGCCCTGCTGGTCCTGGCCGCGCTGCTGACCACCTCGAGCATCAGGAACGGCTCCCAGGCGGGCAGGGTCAGCGCCGCGACCACGCTGGTCGCCAGGGTGACCGACCTGACCCAGGAGCTCCAGGGCGAGCGCGACCTGGTGATGGCCTACGTCGGCGGCAACAAGCACGGCGACCGGGCCGCGCTGGAGACGCAGCGCCGCCGCGTCGACCAGCGCCTCGCCGCCCTGCGCTCGAACCTGAACGACCTCCGGCTGGACGGCTACGGCCAGCTCTTCCAGGCCAAGGTGCGCACGGCCGAGCGCCGCCTGACCGAGCTGGACCGCCAGCGGCGCACGGTCGACTCGACCACCCCGATGTCGCTGGCGGACGTCTCCGGCTACTACGACGACACCATCGGCAACCTGCTGGCGGTCACCGCCGAGGTGCAGAACGAGACCGACAACCGCCAGCTCGCCAGGCGGCTGTCGACGCTGTCCTCGCTGGCCATGGCCAAGGAGTCGGTTTCGGAGAGCCGTGGCTTCCTGAGCGGCGCGCGGGCCCGCGGCGGCTTCCGCGCCGGCGACGCGGAGCGGTTCGCCTCGCTCATCGGCGCCGAGGACACCTGGCTGGCGCAGTTCCGCAACACCGCCGGCAAGCAGGAGCTGGAGCTCTTCCAGGACACGGTGGTCGGCCCGGACATCGAGCGGGTCGCCACGCTGCGCGCCCGTGCGCTCGCCGAGGCTGCCGGCCAGCGGCTCGACATCGACCCGCGCGTCTGGGCGGCGGCGAGCACCACCAAGGTCAACCTGCTGCGCTCGGTCGAGGCGCCGCTGGTGGCCGCCGCCAAGGCCTCCAGCGCCAGCAGCGAGACCACCGCGCAGCGCCAGGCCATCCTGGTGAGCGTGCTGATCGGTCTCGCGCTGGTGGTCTCGATCGGTCTCTCGCTGATCACCGTCCCCCCGATGCTGCGCTCCCTGCGGCGGCTGGAGCAGGCCGCCCTCGAGGTCGCCGAGCACCGCCTGCCGAGCGTGGTCGAGCGGCTGGCGACCGCCGACGCCGGCAACCAGGTGGAGCTCGGCCAGCTCGACACCCGCATCCCGGTGCGCAGCCGCGACGAGATCGGCCGGGTCACCAGGGCGTTCAACTCGGTCCACGAGGTGGCCGTACGGGTCGCCGGCGAGCAGGCCGCGCTCAGGCAGAGCATCGCCGACCTGTTCCTGAACCTCGCGCGCCGCAGCCAGTCCCTGATCGACCGGCAGCTCAAGATGATCGACGAGCTGGAGCGCGAGGAGCCGGACCCGGACGCGCTCGACCGGCTCTTCCAGCTCGACCACCTGGCCACCCGGATGCGGCGCAACGCCGAGGACCTGATCGTGCTGTCCGGCGCGAACCCGCCGCGGCGCTGGTCGCGCCCGGTGCCGCTGGCCGAGGTCGTCCACGGCGCGATCGGCGAGGTGGAGGAGTACACCCGCGTCGAGCCGCTGGGCCTGGCCGACATCGGCGTCGAGGGTCAGGCGGTCAGCGACGTGGTCCACCTGCTCGCCGAGCTGATCGAGAACGCCACCGCGTTCAGCCAGCCGGACACCAGGGTGACCGTGGCCGGCGAGCCGACCGCCGACGGCTACGTGCTGGAGATCGAGGACGCCGGGATCGGCCTGACCGACGAGAAGCTCGCCGCCGCCAACGAGCGCCTGGAGCGGCCGGCGGCCATCGACCCCGGCCTGTCGCGCCGGCTCGGCCTGTACGTGGTGGCCAGGCTGGCCGCCAGGCACGGCATCAGGGTCCAGCTGCGCCACTCCTGGTGCGGCGGGATCACCGCGCTGGTGAAGCTGCCGCAGGCGCTGCTGGTCGGCGGCGAGGCGGTGATCTTCCCGCCGGGCGACGGCAGCGCGCAGGTCAGCGCGGCCGGCAGGAACACCAGGGTGCACCTGCCGCTGCGCCGTCACGAGCCCGCGAGGGCCCATCCGCCGCTGCCGACGCCGGCGTCCGGCGGGGCCACCCGCACCTGGCCGCGAGGCGACGCCTGATGCCGCCGTCGCTGAGCCGCAGGAGCTTCCTGCGCGGCACGCTGGGCCTCTCCCTCGGAGCGGGGACGGCGGCGCTGCTGGCCGGCTGCGGCGGCGACGCCCCGACCGCCGCCGGCGCCGCCGCCTCGCAGATCGCCACGCCCGACAACCCCGTGCTGTGGCCGATCCGCGCCGACAACCGGCCGATCAAGCCGGGCCTGGAGCCGGAGCGCAACGCCACCCTGCGCCTGTACAACTGGGAGGACTACATCAACGCCGACGTCATCAAGGCGTTCGAGCGCAGGTACAAGCACTACAACGTCAAGGTCGAGGTGTCGACCTTCGACAACGCCTCCGACGCGGTGAGCAACGTCAAGGCGGGCAGGGCCGACTACGACATCCTGTTCGTCACCTACGACCTGCTCGGCCAGCTGGTGCTCGGCGGCCACGTGCGCCCGCTGACCCAGAGCTACGTCCCGAACATCGCCCAGGTCTGGCCGGTCTTCCAGAACCCGTTCTACGACCAGGACTGGCGCTACTCGGTGCCCTACACCGTCTACACCACCGGCATCGGCTGGCGTGCCGACAAGGTGCACGAGGACGTCGCCAAGATGGCCGACCCCTACGAGATCCTGTGGGGCAGCCGCTACCGCAGCAAGGTCGGGGTGCTCGACGAGTACCGCGAGACCATCGGCATGGTGCTGCTGAAGAACGGCATCACCGACCTCAATACCACCCGCCCCAAGCACCTGGAGCTGGTCCGCAGGGACCTGCGGGACCTGGCGCGCACCACCCAGCCGGTGGTCGACGTCAACGCCTACCAGGACCTGCCCACCGGCAAGACCTGGGCGTCGATGGCCTTCTCCGGCGACCTGGTGGCCGCGCCGGAGTACCTGCCCAACGGGTTCAGCGCCGAGGTGCTGCGCTACTGGTTCCCGCTCGACGGGCGCGGCACGGTCGGCAACGACCTCATGACCGTGCTGCGGTCGGGCCGCAACCCGGTGCTGGCGCACCACTTCCTGAATTTCCTGCTGGATTTCGACGTGGCCATGCAAAACCTGGAGTGGAACGGCTTCCAGCCACCGCAGGTGCGGATCGACCCCATCCTGCTGGTCAAGCAGGGCTACATCCCGCGGAACCTGACCACCGCGGTGGTCAGGCAGGAATATTTCGAGACCGGATTTCGCGCGGTCGAGCTGGACCCTGCGGTCGACCGGGCGTGGCACGCCGCCTGGGCCGAGTTCAAGGCGAGGCTGTAGCGGCGCCGCCGGCCGGGCGTCCACGCCCGGTTGGACGCCGGCCGAGGGCTCAGCGGCGGCGGACGCGCTGGGCCTCGGGGCCGCGCTCCACGTCGAGCTCGCGCAGCAGCCGGTCGACGTCGGCGAGCAGGCTGCCCTGGATGTGCCAGAGGTCGCGGTCGTCCCGCGCGTCCACCAGCATCAGCTCGGCCAGTACGTCGCGGTGGGTCCGCGCGATCTCCAGCGCGATCCGCATCGGCACCACGTCCCGCGGCGGGCCGGCGACGTCGGGGGCGACCAGCTCGCCGAAGGCGCCGACGCCCTCGCCGAGCTCGACCAGCAGCCGCCCCAGCGCGGTCAGGATCTCGGGCTCCGGCTGGCCCCGCTCCTCGATGGCCTCGGCCAGGTCGGCGAGGTCGCGGCAGATCGCGCGCACGTCGACCGCGGCGTGCTCCAGGGCGGCCAGCCCGGCGCGCAGGCTCGGGGTCGCCTCCACGAGCCGCCGGCCGCGCGGGTTCAGGCGCAGGCTCTCCTCGCCCCGCGCCAGGGCGGCCTCGGCGGCGCGCAGCGGCGCGTCCAGCTCCTGGGTCCGGCGCACCCAGGCGCGCGCCTGCTCGCTCGACCAGTGCTCGGTCAGCTCCTCCCCCATGGTCCGCAGCAGGTCCGCCAGGTCCTCGGCGAGCTCGCCGATGGCGTTGCCCGCCGGCTGCACGTAGACCGACGGGCCCAGCAGCGCGTTGACCGCGACGCCGGTGGCCGCGCCGATCAGCGTCTCGACGACCCGGGTGATGGCGGCCTGCCCGGTCTGCTCGGTGACAGCCAGCACCAGCATCGCGCTGATCGGCACCTCCAGCGACTGCGGGCCGAGGCGGAGCAGCTGTCCGATCACCAGCGCGGCGAAGATCACGATCCCCAGGCCCCACCAGGTGAGCCCCACGAACCGCGACAGCAGGCCGGCCACCAGCACGCCGGCGACCACGCTGCCGATCCGCTCGATCCCGCTCCTGACCGTCTCGAAGATGGTGATCTGCGCCACCAGCACGGCGGTCAGCGCCGCCAGCAAGGGGATCGGGTCGGTCAGGAACCGCCTGGCCAGCTCATAGGAGAGCACCGCCGCCACGGTGGTCTTCACCGCGCGCCAGGCCAGTGGGGCGCCCCGCCCGCTGTAGCTGCTCCAGGAGGGCCGGCCGATGCGGCGGGCGCGCAGCACCGCCAGGCGCTGGAGCCAGCGTGCCTGATCGCTCACCCGCCGCCGGGCGCGCTCCACCTCCGCGGAGGGGCCGTCCCCGCGGCGGGAGATCCACCGTCTCACCGATCGTGTTCCTCCAGCCGCATGACCTCGAGCAGATGGTAGGCGGGCGGCCGGTGCGGCTGAAGGGCGTGGCAGGTGAGCAGGCGGTCCGGGGCGGCGGTGACGCGGAGGCGCACCAGCCAGCGGCCGGCGGGCCCGCCGAAGCGCACCGCGACCGCGCCGCCCGGCTCGTGCCCGCGCCAGGAGGCCACCAGGTCGTCCAGGCGGATCAGCCCCTCGACGCGGCGCAGGAAGTGCTCGGCCGCCTGCACCACCGGCGGGTAGCAGCAGCGCCCGCGGTAGTGCTCCAGGTCGACCTGGCCGCGTTCGTGGAGCGCCACGGCGCGCGGCGCCTCCAGCGGCCCCAGCCGGCCGTAGTAGACGCCCTCGGGCAGGCAGACGAGGTTGCCGGCGAAGCGGTCGCCGCCGATGTGCGAGACCTCCCAGGCCCGCTCGCCGGCCACCCCGACGAGCGCCTGCGCCAGCGGCCGGCCCCAGGTCGCGCAGCACTGGTCGTGGCGGCCATTGGTGCAGGCCAGATAGACCGACCCGCGCACCCGTTCGCCGAACCCCGCCGGCTCCGCCTGGAGCAGCCCCGCCCAGTCGAGCGCGAGCAGCTGGAGCGGGTCCTCGACGCGGACCTCCTCGAGCCAGCGCGCCCGCCTGCCGGTGTGGGCGACGAAGCAGCGGCGCGGGCCCGGCACGGCACGGCCCGGACGCCGGACGAGCACCACCCGCACGCCGGTGGCGTGGCCGCGCTGGTGCAGGGCCTGGCCGGTGGCCGGGTCGAGGCGGCTCTCCAGCAGCGCGTCGCGCCCCCACGGCCCGGGCTGCTCGATCAGCACCCAGGCGGGCACGCGCGACGCGGTCGCGAACAGCGGCTCGGCCAGGGCTCGGGAGACCGCGCTGCAGGTTGCGTCACGCAACGATGTCGGACTCCAGGAGGCCCTCGCGGAGCAGCCTCCGGATCAGCACCAGCCGGCTGGAAGGGTCGAGCTCTGCGGTGAGGTCGGCGGGCGTGAAGCGGCCACCGTCGAGCAGCGGCAGCAGCGCCCGCAGCGCGGGCTCGGCCCAGGCCGGGAAGGCCACCCGCCGGTCGCCCAGCTCCAGCACCGGCAGGCCGTCGCCGTCGCGCTGGAGCTGGCAGACCGAGCCGGCGCGGCGCCGGACCACGGTGTCGTCGGCGACGTCGTCGAGCGCCAGCAGCTGCTGGAGCTGCCCGGTGAGGATCGGCGGGCGCGACGACCAGAACCGGTTCGCGATCCCGGCGGCCAGCTCGACGGGATCGAGCTTGCCGAGCCGGCGCTGCACCTCGCCGAGCCGCTCGGCGACCGCGCCGGCGATCGCCGCCGGCTCGTCGGCGAACCCTGGCGGGATGGCCTCGCCGAACGCTGCGTCCTCGAGCGCCTGGGTCACCGCCTGCTGCAGCAGCTCGCGCCACCGGTAGGTGAGCACGCCCACGGTGAGGTGCGCCGACGCGGAGCGCTCGGTCCAGACCGCGTGGGGAAAGCCGAACGGCACGTAGAGGCAGTCGCCAGGCTCCAGGACGACGTCG
>DASVXQ010000196.1:0-6757 GCA_036392615.1 Actinomycetes bacterium
AGCAGCCCGCTGGCGGCGATGCCCGCGAGCAGCCGGCGGGCCGGGGAGCTGAAGGGCACTGGGCGTCCCCTCGTCGAGTGGTCGTCGCTGACGGCTCAACGCTGCGCGCCCCCGGCCGGCCGGACACTGGCCCCAGGACCCCGATCCGCCGGGTGCCAGCACCCCGACCGAAGGTGGGCCTAGCCCCACTGGGCCGCGCCGATCCCTGGGCCACAATGGGTCGACGGTGAGACGAAAGGGGCGGCGGAATGGCGGCGACCGCACGGGGCGAGGCGGGGCGCGCCCGCCTGCTCGGCTCGGCGCTGCTCGCCACCCTGCTGGCGCCACTGGCGCTGGCGTTGCTGGCGCTGGCGCTGGTCGCCGCCGTGGCGGTCCCGGTCGGCGTGGGCGTGCCGCTGGCGCTGGGTGTGCTCGCCGCGGTCCGCGGCTTCACCGGCCTGCACCGGCGGAGGGTGGCGCGCATCCTCGGCACGGCGGTCGAGCGGCCCTACCGCCCGGCGGCCGGGGGCGGGCTGGTCGCGCGGCTGAGGCGCGCCGCCGGCGACCCGGCGACCTGGCGGGACCTCGCCTGGCTGCCGCTCGACGCCACCGTCGGGGTCGTGCTGCGGCTGGCGTCGCTGGCGCTGCTGCTGGGCGGGCTCGGCTGCCTGGCCTTCCCGCTGTTCTGGCCGGCGCTACCGGCGAGCGCCCAGCCCTACTGGGTCGGGCTGGTGCCGGTCGGCGACCAGGCCGGCGCGAACCTGGTCCCGCTCCAGGGTGTGGTGGTGCTGCTGCTGTGGTGGGGCCTGACCCCCTGGCTCATGCGGATGGACGCCCTGCTGACCCGAGCGCTGCTGGCGCCGACGGAGCGCTCGCGCCTGACCAGCCGCGTCCGCGAGCTCGCCCAGACCCGCGCCGAGACGGTCGACACGCAGGCCGCCGAGCTGCGCCGCATCGAGCGCGACCTGCACGACGGCGTCCAGGCCCGGCTGGTCGCCCTCGGCATGAGCCTCGGCATGGCCGAGGAGGCGGTGGCGCGCGACCCCGAGGCGGCCCGGAGCCTGCTGGCCGAGGCGCAGCGGTCGACCGGCCAGGCGCTGGCGGAGCTGCGCCAGGTGGTCCGGGGCATCCACCCTCCCGTGCTGGCCGACCGCGGCATCGACGGTGCGGTGCGAGCGCTGGCGCTGCGCGGCCCGCTGCCGACCGAGGTCGAGATCGACCTGCCCGACGGCCGGCTGCCGCCGCCGGTCGAGTCGGCCGCGTACTTCGCGGTGGCCGAGGCGCTCACCAACGTCGCCAAGCACAGCCAGGCGACCCGCGCCTGGGTCCGGCTGCGCCACGCGCACGGGCGCCTGCGGGTCGAGGTCGGCGACGACGGCAAGGGCGGCGCCGACCCGGGCGGCGGCAGCGGGCTACGCGGCATCCGGCGCCGCCTGGCGCCGTTCGATGGCACCCTCGAGCTGGCCAGCCCGCCGGGCGGGCCCACCATCCTGACCATGGAGCTGCCGTGCGAATCGTCATCGCCGAGGACCTCGCCCTCCTCAGGGACGGCCTGATCCGGCTGCTGGAGGCGCACGACTTCGAGGTGGTCGAGGCGGTCGACAACGGGCCGTCGCTGCTGCGGGCGCTGACCGTCCAGCGGCCCGACGTGGCCGTGGTCGACGTGCGCCTGCCGCCGAGCTTCACCGACGAGGGGCTGCGCGCCGCGATCGAGGCACGCCGGCGGGTGCCGGGGCTGCCGGTGCTGGTGTTGTCGCAGTACGTCGAGCCGCTGTATGCGCGCGAGCTGCTGTCCGACCGCGGCGGCGGGGTCGGCTACCTGCTCAAGGACCGGGTCGCCAACATCGGCCAGTTCCTCGACGCGGTCCGCCGGGTCGCCACCGGTGGCACCGCGATGGACCCGGAGGTGATCAGCGAGCTGCTCAGCAAGCGCTCCAGGAGTGGGCCGCTGCGGCGGCTGACGCCTCGCGAGCGCGAGGTACTCGGGCTGATGGCCGAGGGCCGCTCCAACGCCGCCATCGCCAGCCGCCTGTTCGTCACCGAGAAGGCGGTCGGCAAGCACACCAACAGCATCTTCAGCAAGCTCGACCTGGCGCCCTCGGAGGACGACAACCGCCGGGTGCTGGCCGTGCTGGCCTACCTCGACGCCTGAGCCAGCGAGCGCAGCAGGTCGATGTACTGGTCGCCGACCGCCTGGATGGGGTGGTCGTCGACCGCCTCGGCGGCCGCGCCGCTCCGCGCGCGCCCCGCGGCGCCGCCACGTCCGCCCCCATGGGCAGCACCTGCGTGGTGTTAGGATGGCGCCGAGCTGGAGGAGGCGCTCGCGCATCTCCTGGTTCGGCACCGTGACGGCGGTCGCGCGGCCGAGGGCGAGCCGTTTGAGGCCGGTGGCGAGCCAGCCCGCCAAGGCGTACACATCCCCCCGTGGGCGGTCAGCACCCACCGTCTGCCGGGCGCGGCGAACGCGGCGACGAGACCCTGAGGGAGCACCCAGTGCACATGCGGGACATCCGGGTCGAACTCGGCGATGAGGCGCCGCAGCGCGATCGCCTCGCCCACCAGAAAGGGCGGCACCTGGAGCCAGCGCAGGGGCCGCGCCCGGAGGTTCTCGAGGACCGCGCGCCGCTCAGCGGACAGGGCCGCCGGTGAGCGGCCAGCCGCCCGGGCCGGCGCTCATCCGGCGGCCCCGCTGGCAGCGGGCGCTGCGCGCGGTCGTGGTGGTGGCCCTGACCGCCCTGGTGGTGACCGTGCTGGTGCGCCGCTGGGGCGACGTGCGGCCGCTGCTGGCGCGCCTGTCGGTGGCGGTGCTGGCCGGCAGCCTGCTGAGCGTCAGCGCCGGGATGCTGGGCAGCTTCCTGGCCTGGCGCTCGCTGCTCACCGACTTCGGCTACCGCCTGCCGCTGACCGGCGGCATGCGCGTGTGGTTCCTCGGCAACCTCGCCAAGTACGTGCCCGGCAGCGTCTGGCAGGCGGTCGCGCAGACCGAGCTGGCGCGCGACTACCGCGTGCCGCGGCGCGCCTCGGCCGCCGCGCTGATCGTCTCGATGCTCGTGGGGGTCGGCACCGGCGCGCTGGTGGCGCTGCTCACGCTGCCGTTCGTGGAGCCGGAGGCGCTGCACCGCTACTGGTGGGTGCTGCTGTCGCTGCCGGTCGCGGCGGTGGTGCTGTGGCCGCCGGCGCTCAACTGGATCATCGACCGGTTGCTGCGGCTGGCGCGCCGCGAGCCGCTGGCGGTGCCCGCCTCGCTCGGCGGCATGCTGCGGGCGGTCGGCTGGGACCTGCTGAGCTGGCTCGGCTTCGGCGCCCACGTGTGGCTGCTGGCGCGGGCGCTGGGCGTGCACCATCCGGCGCTGTTCCTCCAGGCGACCGGGGCGTTCGCCGCCGCCTGGTGCGTCGGCTTCCTGATCGTCTTCGCCCCCGCCGGCGGCGGCGCCCGCGAGCTCGCCCTGGTGCTGCTGCTGGCGCCCACCGTGCCGACCGCCAGCGCCTGGGTGATCGCGCTGGTCTCGCGGCTCGAGTTCACCATCGGCGACCTCGGCTGGGGCGGGGCGGCGCTGCTGGCGGAGCGCCGCCGCCTGCGCCGCGAGCCGGAGCCGGCGGCAAGGTCCTCCTCGGCGGGGGACGGCAGCCGGCGGTGAGGACCGTGCCGCCGCTGGCCACCGCGCCGCCGCTGGAGACGGCCCAGCCGCCGTGGCGCCGGGTGCTGGCCGTCGGGATCGCCGGGCTGCTGCTGGCCGGGCTGCTGCTGGGGCTCCAGTTCGTGCGGCTGGACCGCAACCACCTCGGCGGCGGGCCGTCGGCGCCGTTCTTCGTGGGGACCGCCTGGCACCTCGACGAGGAGCTGGCCGCCCGCCACATCCACGTGGCGGTGCGGCCGGGCAAGGGCTACGACGGCCAGTGGTACCTGGGCCTGGCCTACGACCCGCTGCTGCGCGAGCACCTGGCGGACGGCTTCGACATGCCGCGCTACCGGGCACGGCGGCCGCTGCTGGCGATGGCCGGCTGGCTGCTGGCGGCCGGGCAGCCGGCTGCGGTGCCGGCCGGGCTGCTGGCCACCCTGCTGCTGGCGGTCGGCGCCGGCTGCGCGGCGAGCGGCCGGCTGCTGGCCGGCACCGGGCTGTCGCGCTGGTGGGGTCTTGGCTTCGCCGCCATCCCCGGCGTGATCGTCGGGGTGACGTTCGGCACCGCCGAGCCGCTCGGGGTGGCGCTGGCCGCGGTGGGGCTGAGCCTGGTGCTGGACCGCCGGCTGGTGCTGGCCGCGCTGGCGTTCGCCGGGGCCGGGCTCAGCAAGGAGACCTTCCTCGGCTTCGCGGCCGCGGCCGCCGCGTGGCTGCTGCTCGGCACCTGGGGCCGGCTGCTGGAGCGCTCGAGGGCCGCCGCGACCGTGCTGCTGCCCGGGGTGGTGCTGCTGGGCGCCTGGTGGTGGTACGCCGGGCGGATGGTGGTCGCCAGCCGCAACGACGACGCCGGCCTGTCGGCGATCGCGCCGCCCTTCTTCGGCTGGGGCCACACCCTGGCGAAGATCGCCACCGGCGGTTACGTGCCCGACGCCCCGGTGGGGGTGCTTGGCCCGGCTTCGCTGGTGGCGACCTTCGTCCTGCTGGTGGCCGCGGTGGCGCTGACATTGCGGCCGCGGACGCTGCTTGCGTGGACCGGGCTGCTGATGGGCGTCTACGGCCTGGTGATCGCCGGCGGACAGCTCGACCGGTTCCTGTCGGCGGCCAGGGCGCTGGCGCCGTGCGTGCTCGGCGCCGGGCTGGCGGTCGCGTCCGTGGTGGCTCTGTCACGGTCCGGTCGATTCCGCCATGATGTCCTCAGGGGAGCGTGAGGCCCGCCCGCGGAAGGCGGCGGCCCCCTGAATGGGCGGAACGCGCGGAGCTGAGGAGCGCCGATGACCACAGGCAGCGCGATCAGGGACTTCACCCTCGACCTCGACGAGCTCGAGTGGACGGGGCACGACCTCCAGCGGCCCGAGTCGGTGGTGGCCGACCGGGACGGGACCCTGTGGGCCTCGGACGGCCGCGGCGGGGTGACCCGCATCGACCCTGGCGGCGGCCAGGAGCTCCATGGCGGCTGGGGCGGCGAGCCCAACGGCCTGGCGATCGACCCCGCCAGCGGCGACCTGGTGACCGCCAACATCGCGCTCGGCAAGGTGCAGCGGATGACCCGTTCCGGTGAGGTCTCGACCGTGCTGGAGTCCGTCGACGGCCAGCGCCTCACCAGCGCGAACTTCGTCTTCTACGACCGCGCGGGCCGCCTGTGGATCACCTGCCTGACCCGCGAGGACACCTGGTGGCCGGCGGTCGCCCGGCCGCGGCCGGACGGCTTCATCGTGCTGGTCGACGAGCGCGGCCCGCGTATCGTGGCCGACGGCATCTACGCCACCAACGAGGCACGCCTGGACGCCGACGAGCGCTTCCTCTACGTCGCCGAGACGATGAAGGCGCGCATCCTGCGCTTCCCGGTCCTGCCCGACGGCTCGCTCGGCGAGCGGGAGGTGTTCGGCCCCGACGGGCTGGGGCTGGGCGGCTACGTCGACGGGTTCACCTTCGACGCCGAGGGCAACCTCTGGGTCACCACGGTGGTGCGCAACGGCGTCGGCGTGATCGACACCGCCGGCGACTGGCACGTGGTCTTCGAGGACCCCCGCGAGGACGTGCTGGCGACCTTCGAGAGCAAGCTGGCCGAGGGCGACGCCGCGCCGCAGGACATGGCCGCGGCGGTGGGGCCGACGCTGCAGTTCCCCACCAGCGTCTGCTTCGCCGGCGAGGACCTGCGCACCGTCTACGTCGGCTCGCTGGCGATGCCGCGGCTGCCGACCTTCCGCTCTCCGGTCCCTGGCCTGCCGATGAGCCATTGGCGGTGAGCCGGCGGGTCGTGGTGGTCGGCGGCGGGCTGGTCGGCTCGAGCGCTGCCTACCGCGTGGCCTGCCAGGGCGCCGAGGCGGTGCTGGTCGACCGGGCGGACGCCGGCCAGGCGACCGCCGCGGGGGCCGGGATCATCTCGCCCGGCGGCCGCTTCGAGGACGGCGACCCCGACCTGCTCGGGCTGGTCAGGACGGCGGTGGCGTGGTACCCGGAGCTGCTGGAGCGGCTCGCCGAGGACGGCGAGGTCCGCACCGGCTACGAGGTCGTCGGCGCGCTGCACGTGGCCACCACCGAGCAGGAGGCCACCAGGCTCGAAGGGCTGCTCGACGACCTGCGCCGCCGCCGGGCCGGGGGCTTCAGCCACATCGGCGAGGCCGCGATCGTCGACCCGGCCACCGCGCGGGCGCGCTTTCCCGCGCTCGGCCCGGTGCGCGCCGCGGTGCACATCCCCCGCGCCGCCAGGGTCGACGGCCGGCTGCTGCGAGACGCGCTGCGCCGCGCGCTGCGCCGCCGCGGCGGCACGACCGTGGAGGGCGGCGCGCGCCTGCTGCTGGCGCGCGACGGTGAGTGCGCCGCCGGCGTGCACGTGGGCGGCGAGACGCTCGCGGCCGACGCGGTGATCGTCGCCGGCGGCGCCTGGTCGGCCGCGCTGGCCGACGACCTCGGCGTCTCCCTGCCGGTGGCGCCGCAGCGCGGCCAGATCGCCCACCTCGAGCTGCCCGGCATGGCCACCGGCGAATGGCCGATCGTGCTCGGCTTCCACTCGCACTACCTGCTGACCTTCCCGGCCAACCGGGTGGTGGCCGGCGCCACCCGCGAGTACGGCGCCGGCTACGACCACCGCATCACCGCGGCCGGGATGCACGAGGTGCTCAGCGAGGCGCTGCGGCTGGCCCCCGGGCTGGCGGCGG
>DASVXQ010000197.1:0-7424 GCA_036392615.1 Actinomycetes bacterium
GCACGCAGATCGAGCGCGAGCCCTGGGCCAGCAGGCGCGGCTCCGACTCGAGCACCAGGCTACGCAGCCCGTGCCTGGCGAGCACCAGCGCGGCGGTCATCCCGACCGGCCCGCCGCCGACGATCGCCACCGGCACGTCCGGCCCATTCACCGGCCGGGTCTCCGCGGCATGGCGTTGCTCCCCATGGCAGCTCCCTGGAGGCGGGGTCAGCTCAATTGCTCAATTGTGGACCGGCCGGCTGATGGTCGTCGGCCGCCGCGGGCGCCGCCGACGAGCACCTCCATCGATGCCGGGTTCAATCCAAAGATAGAGTGGAACCAAAGTTGACGATGCGCTACGCTCTTGCGTCGAGATGGGACTCCGCGAGCGCAAGAAGCAGCAGACCCGGCAGCTGATCGCCGACACCGCCTGGCGGCTGTTCGCCGACCGGGGCTTCGACCGCGTGACCGTCGCCGAGGTCGCGCGCGAAGCGGAGGTCGCGCTGGCGACCGTCTTCAACTACTTCCCCACCAAGGAGGACCTGTTCTACTCGCGGCTGGAGGCCTTCGGGCAGCGGATGGTCGAGGCGGTCGCCTCGCGCCCGACCGGCGAGCCGGCGCTGGTGGCCCTGCGGCGCTTCCTGCTCGCCTCCGGCGGCCTGGTCGCCCAGGTCGAGGCCGGGGACCCCGAGGCCGTGGAGCGGCTGCGCACGGTCAACCGGGTGATCGCCGACAGCCCGGCGCTCCAGGCGCGGGAGCGGCAGGTGATCGCGCGCTACGCCAACTCGCTCGCCGAGCTGCTCGCCGCCGACCTGGGCGTGCCGCCCGACGACGTCGAGGTCCGGGTGGCCGCCAACGCGATGATCGGCGTCCACGCCACCCTGCTCGACTTCACCCGCCGGCGGGTGCTGGCCGACGACCGGCTCGAGCGGCTCGCCGGCGACCTCCGCGAGGCCGGCCGGCGCGCCTTCGCGCTGCTGGAGCGGGGCCTGGGCGACTTCGCGCCCAAGCCGAGGGGCGGCTAGACGCCGCCCTGGACCCGCGAGAGCAGGATCTGCGCGGTGGAGCGCAGGCGGCCGTCGAGCGCGTCCATCAGCGCCACCACCGTCTCGGCGGCCCACTCGGCGGCGGCGCACTGCTCGTCGATGTTGGAGAGGTCGCGGACCTCGCGATAGTCGACGATCCGCGACGCCCTGCGGTCGTCGAGCCGCTCCCACGACAGGATCCGGCCGACGCCGGTCTCGATCGCCATGCGCTCGGAGAAGAGGTCGTCGAACAGCCGCTTGGTCGCGGTCCGCTCCTGCATGTCCAGGTAGACGCCGGCGCGCACCGCGCCGTTGGCGGTGAAGGCGACGTCGTAGAAGCCGAACGGCCCGGCGGCGAAGCCGACCCAGTTCTCGTAGCCGAACTTCGGCACGCGGAAGCCGGGTCGCCGCCGCGCGACCGACTCGAACATCGCCTGGAAGAAGCTGTGGCGCACCTCGGCCGGCTGGAGCCCGCCGTCCTTCTCGGAGGCGAGCGGCGGCGGCACCGCCGGGATGTGGCTCGCCTCCGACCGCGACGGCGCCGGCGGCGGTGGCGGCGACGAGGGCGCCGAGCTGACCGGCGACGGCGCCGGCTGGGGCTGGGGCGGCGGGGCGGTCGGCATGCTCGACGCCGTGGGGATCGGGCCGGTCGCGGTCGGCATGCTGCCGAGCGGCGTCGGCCGCCGACTCGCCTTGCGCCAGTTGCGCGGCTGCACCACCACGTCCAGCACCGGCGCCGGCAGCGAGCGGCCGATCCGCACCAGGCCGAGCTCGACCCCGAAGAAGTCGACCTTCGAGTCGGTGCGGTCGTTCAGCCAGTCGAGCGTGCGCCGCGACTCCTGGTCGAAGCGTGGCGACACCCAGACGATCACCGCGGACTCGAGCGCCGAGGCGTGCATGATCAGCTCGCCGAGGTGATGGTGGTCGGCCTCCTCGAGCCGGTTCTCGATCACGATCGGGCGGCCGAGCGCGTCGGTGCCGAGCACGTTGAACTGGCCGGCTTCGGCGTGCAGCTCGTCCTGCGTCGGGGTGATGTCGATGCCGAGCGTCTGACCGAGCAGGTCGACGTTCTGCACGAACCAGGGGGTCAGGTCAGGAAGCTGCTCACCCCAGAACGACCGCAGGTCGAGCCGCTCCAGGCGGCCGAGACCGAGCCGCTCCATTTCCATTCGGGCCGCCATCCCACTCCTCTCCCGTCTCCCCCTCGAGCGCAAGTTGTACCCCGTCCTGCTAGGGCGCCGTCAAACCCGGCAGATGGCATGGGTCCTGCCCTGAGGTTCGATCGGGTCAGGCCGGGGCAAGCCAGACCGTGGCCAGGGGGGGAAGGGTCACTCGCGCGGAGGCCGGCTGACCATCCCAGGTGATCTCCTCGGCGGCGATCATGCCCAGGTTTCCAACGTTGGAGCCCCCGTACAGCTCCGAATCCGTGTTGAGCACCTCCGCCCACGCGCCGGCCTGGGGCAAGCCGACGCGGAACTCGTGGCGGGGCACCGGCGAGAAATTGCACAGGCAGACGATCGGCCGCCCATCCGCTGAGCGGCGGATGAACGAGACCGCGTTGTCGTCGACGTCGTTGGCCGAGATCCACTCGAAGCCACGCGGCTCGCTGTCGAGCTGCCACAGCGCGGGCTGCCGCCCGGCCACCGCGTTGAGGTCGCGGACCAGCCGCTGGACGCCGGCGTGGCCGGGGTCCTCCAGCGCCTCCCAGGCGATCGAGCGCTGGTGCGACCACTCCGACTCCTGGGCCAGCTCGCAGCCCATGAACAGCAGCTGCTTGCCGGGGTGCGCCCACATGAAGGCGAGGTAGGCGCGCACGTTCGCCAGCCGCCGCCAGGCGTCGCCCGGCATCTTGCCGTACAGCGACCCCTTGCCGTGGACCACCTCGTCGTGGCTGATGGGCAGCATGTAGTTCTCGCTGAAGGCGTACATCAGCGCGAAGGTCAGCTGGTGGTGGTGGAAGCGCCGGTAGACCGGGTCCTTGGAGATGTACTCCAGGGTGTCGTGCATCCAGCCCATGTTCCACTTGAAGCCGAAGCCGAGCCCGCCGAGGTGCACCGGCCGCGACACGCCCGGCCAGGCGGTCGACTCCTCGGCGACCGTCATGGCGGTGGGGTTCCGCTGGTAGACGATGGTATTGAGCTCCTTGATGAACTCGATCGCCTCCAGGTCCTCGTTGCCCCCAAAGCGGTTCGGCACCCACTGCCCGGGCTGGCGCGAGTAGTCCAGGTAGAGCATCGAGGCGACCGCGTCGACCCGCAGCCCGTCGAGGTGGAACTCCTCGAGCCAGTACAGCGCGCTGGCGACCAGGAAGTTGCGCACCTCGTTGCGGCCGTAGTTGAACACCAGCGAGCCCCAGTCGGGGTGCTCGCCGCGGCGAGGGTCGGCGTGCTCGTACAGCGCGGTGCCGTCGAAGCGCGCCAGCGCCCAGATGTCCTTGGGGAAGTGGGCCGGGACCCAGTCCATCAGCACGCCGATGCCACGCTGGTGCAGCCGGTCGACCAGCAGGCGCAGGTCGTCCGGCGGGCCGAACCGCGCGGTCGGCGCGAAGTACGAGGTCACCTGGTAGCCCCAGGAGCCGTCGAAGGGGTGCTCGGCCAGCGGCATCAGCTCGACGTGGGTGAAGCCCAGCTCGGCGACGTAGGCGGGCAGCTCCTCGGCCAGCTCCCGGTAGCTCTTCCCCTGCCGCCAGGAGCCGAGGTGCAGCTCGTAGATGGAGATGCGCGAGGTGACCGACTGGCGCTCGCCGCGCCGCCGCATCCACTCGTCGTCGTCCCACTGGTAGTCGCTGGCCTCCACCACGCTGGCGGTGGCCGGCGGGCGCTCGGTCCTGCGCGCCAGCGGGTCGGCCTTGAGCACCAGCGCGCCGTCGGCGCCGAGCACCTCGTACTTGTACTTGTCACCCGCGCCGACGCCGGGTACGAACAGCTCCCAGATGCCCGAGGCGCCCAGCGTCCGCATGGGGTGCATGCGCCCGTCCCAGCGGTTGAAGTCGCCGACCACCCGCACCGAGCGGGCGTTGGGCGCCCAGACCGCGAAGGCGGTGCCGGCCACGCCGTCGAGCACCAGCGGCCGCGCGCCCAGCCGCTCCCAGAGCCGCTGGTGCCTGCCCTCGGCGATCAGGTGCTGGTCCAGCTCCCCGAGCGTCGGCGGGAAGCGGTAGGGGTCCTCGACCTCCACCACGCGCTCGCCGTCCGAGACCTCGAGCCGGTAGGCGGGCAGCCGGCCGTCGCCGGCGGACGCCAGCGTGCCCTCGAAGAGACCGGCCGGATGGACCCGCTCGAGCACCGCCCGGCCGCCGTCGGTCAGCACGCTGACCTGCCTGGCGTCGGGCCGCCAGGCGCGCACGCGCACCTGGCCGGCGTCCGGGTGGGCGCCCAGCAGGCGGTGGGGCTCGTGATGCTCCCCACGCACGAGCCGCTCGATCTCCTCGTTGACTGGCATCGACATCGCTCTTTCGCTCCGCTCCGGTGGCTGGCGAGGGTGACCGGTCATTGGGGAGGGTTGCTCGGGCTCTCCACCGTAGCTGGAGTCTCCCCCAGCAGTCGCTGGATACCCCCGATGGGGATGGTCAGCCAGGCGGGACGGTGCCGCGCCTCGTACATCACCTCGTAGACCGCCTTGTCCAGCTCGTAGGCGCGCAGCAGCAGCTCCGGCCGTTCCGGCAGCCAGCCGCCGCTGGACGCCGTCGCCAGATAGGCGTCGAGGAAGGCGGTCCGGTTCGCGTCGATCCACAGCCGGGCGGCCCGGCCGAGGCGGTCGAGCTCCTCCCGGCTCGGCCCGGGGGTGTCCGGGTCCTCGCCGAGCACCAGCGGCGAGTGGGCGGCGTAGTCGAACGAGCGCAGCATGCCGGCCACGTCCTGCAACGGGCTGGTCATGCGGCGGCGCTCCTCGAGGCTACGCGCCGGCTCGCCCTCGAAGTCGATCACCATCCAGCGCTGCCCCACCCGCAGCACCTGGCCGAGGTGGTAGTCGCCGTGGATGCGCTGGAGGTGCACGGTGGGCCCGACCCCGCGCACCGCCTGGGCGTAGACCTCCTCGATCGCCCGCTGGTGCGGCGCGAGCTCCGGCACCAGCGCGGCGACCTGGGTGAGCTGGCCCATCAGCCGGGCGCTCAGCCGGCCGAGGTCGGGATTGCCACGGCTGACCTTGGGCAGCGCGGTCGCCAGGGCGGCGTGCAGCTCGGCGGTCAGGCTGCCGAGCTCTCTGGCCTCCTCGGCGAAGTTCCCCGGGTCCTCGGACTCGTAGTGGTCGGCGACCCGCTCGACCGCCAGCCGCCAGCCCTCGACGCTGCCGGCGTAGTAGGTCTGCAGCACCCCGAGGGTGGAGCCCAGCCCCTCGATCCAGCCGAGCGGCGCGGGGCAGGCGTCGAAGCCGCTGGCGGCCAGCGCCCGGGTGACCTCCAGCTCCGGGTTCTCGCCCGGCTGGAGCAGGCGGAACAGCTTGAGGATGAGCTTGTTGGCGAACACCAGCGAGGAGTTGGTCTGCTCGGCGTCGAGCAGCTTGCCTGGCCCGCGCAGCGTCTGGTTCCACTCCGGCGCGCGGTGGAAGCGGAGCTGGTCCACGGTGGCGCCGCGCGACAGCATGTCGAGGAAGACGGCGCCGAGCCGCTCGTCGGCGGTGGCGTCGTAGTAGACGCCCTCGTGCGGCGGCTTGGTCTCCAGGATCAGCGCGCCCGGCCGGCGGGCCAGCAGCGAGCGCGCCTCGAAGCCGAAGTCGTGCCCGATCGGCAGGTGGTAGCGCTCCACCCCGCCGTCCTCGTAGGCCACCGCCGCGACCACCGAGTGCAGCGTCGGCCGGGCGTTGCGCAGCGGCACGTCGGCCTCGATGCGGACCTCGCCGATCCGCCGTCCCTTGCCGGAGAACCAGCGCTGGTCGGGAAGGAAGGCGGCGAGAGCGGACTCGAGCTCGGTCATGGCGCCTCGATGGCCTATCGCGTTCGGACGTGGAGCACGTGGGCCACCTCGGCGGCGGGATCGAGACGGACGAAGTTGGACGGCCCGTGCCAGG
Source organism: Actinomycetes bacterium (assembly GCA_036392615.1). GTDB lineage: Bacteria > Actinomycetota > CALGFH01 > CALGFH01 > CALGFH01 > DASVXQ01. Next base: position 6,012 of record DASVXQ010000197.1, read on the forward strand.
TCCAGCTCTGGCCGGTCAGCTCGTCGTGGACCTCGAACGGGCCGACCTCCCAGTCCAGCCCGAGGGCGGGCAGCCAGAGGTGCACCATGGTCTCGTGCGCGTTGTGCGGGTCGAGGTTGCACACCACCAGCACGACGTCGTCCCCCAGCCGCTTCGACCAGGCGATCACCTCGGGCGAGTCGACCAGGTGGAAGCGCAGGTTGCGCAGCCAGTGCAGCGCCGGGTGCGCCCGCCGGGCCTGGTTGAGCCTGGCCACGTAGGGCGCCAGCGAGGGCTGCGACCAGTCCCTCGGCCGGTACTGGTACTTCTCGGAGTCGAGGTAGTCCTCGGTGCCCGGCGCCCGCGCGGTCGCCTCGTAGAGCTCGTAGCCGGAGTACATCCCCCAGGACGGCGACATGGTGGCCGCCAGGGTGGCGCGCACGCGGAAGGCCGCCGGCCCGCCGTGCTGGAGGTAGGCGGTGAGGATGTCCGGGGTGTTGACGAAGAAGTTCGGCCGGAAGTAGTCCGCCGACTCCGAGGTGGTCAGCTCGGTCAGGTACTCCTCCAGCTCGACCTTGGAATTGCGCCAGGTGAAGTAGGTGTAGGACTGGCTGAAGCCGACCTTGGCGAGCACGTGCATCATCGGCGGGCTGGTGAACGCCTCGGAGAGGAAGACCACCTCGGGGTGCTCGGCCTTGACCGCGGCCAGCAGCCACTCCCAGAAGCGCACCGGCTTGGTGTGCGGGTTGTCCACCCGGAAGACCCGCACGCCGTGGGCGATCCAGTGGTCGAGGATGCCCTTGCAGGCGGCGTACAGCGCCGGGGCGGCCGGGCTGTCGAAGTCGAAGGGGACGATGTCCTCGTAGACCTTGGGCGGGTTCTCGGCGTGGGCGATCGAGCCGTCCGGCCGGATCCGGAACCACTCCGGGTGCTCCTTGACCCAGGGGTGGTCGGGCGAGCACTGCAGCGCGTAGTCGAGCGCGACCTCCATGCCGAGCTCGTGCGCCCGGGCGACGAAGGCGTCGAAGTCCTCGATGGTGCCGAGATCCGGGTGGATCGCGTCGTGGCCGCCGGCGTCGCCGCCGATCGCCCAGGGGCTGCCCGGGTCGTCGGGGTCCGGGTCGAGCGTGTTGTTGCGGCCCTTGCGGTGGCTCGTGCCGATCGGGTGGATCGGCGGCAGGTACACCACGTCGAAGCCCATCTCGGCGATCGCCGGCAGCCGCTCGGCGGCGGTGCGCAGCGTGCCGCTGGTGGTCTCGGTCGCCCCCTCGGAGCGCGGGAAGAACTCGTACCAGGCGCCGTAGAGGGCGCGGGGGCGGTCGACCCAGACGCCCAGGCGGGGGCCGCGGGTGCGGCCGCGCGGCGGGTTCGCCTCCAGCAGCTCGGCGATGGCCGGGTCGGTGGCCGCCGCCAGCCGGGTGGCGGCGTCGCCCT
>DASVXQ010000198.1:0-10892 GCA_036392615.1 Actinomycetes bacterium
CACCACCAGCGGCTCGGCCGCCACGTCGAGCTCGTCGTCGGGCGCCCCGCCGACCACGACCGACCCGCCGACCACCACGGAGGCGCCGACCACGACCGAGCCGCCGACCACGACCGAGCCGCCGACCACCACCGCGGCGCCGACCACCACGGCGGCTCCCTCGACCACCAAGGACACGGCCGGCACGACCACCACCACGACCAGGCCGAGCTGACGGTCGGGGGGTGTCGACGGCGGCTCGGGGCTGTGGACAGCCCGGCGTGGCAGTCGGCCGCCCGGCGTATCATCCGCAAATCAGCCACCGCACGTCGCTGAGGAGGCACCCGTGCCCCAACGGCCCCCGAGCGCTCGGAAGTCCTCAAGATGACCACCGAGCGGCTCTGGACACCCTGGCGCATGGCCTACATCCGCAGCGCGGGCGAGGACTCCGGCGAGCACGGCTGCATCTTCTGCGAGCTGCCGCGCCAGGACGACGACGAGCGCAACCACATCCTCGCGCGGGGCCGGCACACCTTCGTGCTGCTCAACGCCTTCCCCTACAACCCCGGGCACCTGATGATCGCGCCGTACCGCCACGTCGGCGAATACCTCGAGCTCACCCCGGAGGAGCTGGCCGAGACGATGGCGTTCGCCGGGACCGCCGTGCGCGCGCTGCGCGAGGGCTCCAGCGCGCACGGCTTCAACCTGGGCATGAACCTCGGCGGGGTCGCCGGCGCGGGCATCGCCGACCACCTCCACATGCACCTGGTGCCGCGCTGGGGCGGCGACACCAACTTCATGCCGGTGGTCGGACAGACCAAGGTCCTGCCGGAGCTGCTGTCCGAGACCTGGGAGCGGTTGCGCCCCTGGTTCAGCGGCGACGGCGGGCGCACGTGACCTCGCGTTCCGCCACGGGCTTGCCGGATCGCGTAGTCTTGTCTAGTTCCAGCTGATTGGAGGATGTCCGCGCGAACGACGGAGGCATCTGAGGTCCTGGCACAGTATGGTGGGAAGCTACTGATGGTCCCTGCGTTACGTCGGCGCCCCTTCCCCCGCCCCGTCAACGCAGCGTGGCGGCACCACGCGCCCGGCAGAGCGGGCTGGCGTGACGTGCCGCTGAGAGGAAAGCGGTCGATACGGTGAGTGCAGAGTCGGTACCCGCGGGCTCGGTCGAGCTGCGCGACTACCTGATGGCGTTCCGCCGGCAGTGGTGGCTGATCGCCCTGCTCGCCCTGATCGGCGTGGCGGCGGCGACCGTCTGGACCCTGCAGCAGACCCCGATCTACCGCGGGACCTCCTCGGTGCTGGTCCAGCCGGTGTCGATCAACCGGTTCGAGGGCACGCAGCGGCTCGACCAGCAGGTCAACATGAGCAACGAGAAACAGGTCGCGCTGTCCTCGGCGGTCGCGGTGATGGCCGGCAAGTTCCTCAACAGCCCGGCGTCGCCGAACGAGCTGCTCGACCACATCAGCGTCTCGGTCCCCTCCGACTCGCAGGTGCTCGAGATCAGCTACTCGGACCCGGTCCCGCGGACCGCGCAGCGCGGCGCCGACGCCTTCGCCAGGGCCTACATCGAGTATCGCAAGGCCGGCATCGCCCGGCAGGTGCAGGCGAGCAAGTCGACGCTCGAGCACCAGGCCCGCACGCTCACCGCGCGGATCCCGCGGCTCGACCAGGTGCTGGCCTCGGACACCGCCTCCGACACGGACAAGACCGCGGCCAACGCGCAGAAGAGCGCCTATCAGCAGCGCATCGACAGCCTCAACGAGCAGATCGCCCAGCTCGAGCAGCTCGACCCGACACCAGGCCAGGTGATCCAGTCGGCCGAGCTGCCGACCTCGCCGTCCAGCCCGCAGAAGAAGCTCGACATCGGCCTGGGGCTGTTCCTCGGCCTGTCCATCGGGCTGGTGGTCGGCTTCGTGCGCGACCGCGCCGACAAGCGCCTGCGCGGACGGCAGGACCTGGCCGAGCGGCTCGACCGGCCGGTGCTGGCCTCGATCCCGAAGCTGTCGAGCTACATGCGCCGCAACAAGCTCGGCTGGCGCAAGCGCAAGCGGTCGAGCCTGGTGACCCTCGACCAGCCGACCAGCCCCGCCGCCGAGGCCTACCGGACGCTGCGGACGCGCATGGCGCGGCTGGCGGCGCAGCTCGACATCAACTCGATCATGGTGGTCAGCGGCCACGTCGCCGAGGGGAAGAGCACCACCGCCGGCAACCTGGCGGTCGCGCTGGCCGAGTCGGGCCGCGACGTGCTGCTGGTCTCCGCCGACCTGCGCCGGCCCCGCGTGCACGAGTTCTTCTCGCTGCCGAACCGCTCCGGGCTCGTGGACCTGCTGGCCGACGGCAAGGTGAGCAAGCAGAAGGCGCTGAGCCGCAGCAAGCAGATCGCGGTCGAGCTGTGGTCGGTGGCTCCGCACCTGTGGGTGATCCTCAGCGGGCCGCCGCCGACCCACCCGTCGACACTGATGGACTCCGACGCGATGCGCGAGTTCCTCAAGGAGCAGCGCGACGTCTTCGACTTCATCATCCTCGACTGCCCGCCCGCGCTGGTGGTGTCGGATTCGCTCGCGCTGGCGCCGCTGGTCGACGCCGTGCTGGTGGTCGCCGACGCCAAGGTGACGGACCGCAACAGCATCGACCTGCTGCGCGACCAGATCGAGCAGGTCGGCGGCAAGATCGTCGGCTCCGTCCTCAACCGCTCCGCCGACGCGACCCGCAGCTCCTACTACTACGACTACCAGAACTGACCGCTCGGGCGGTCCCGCCGCGCCCGGGGCGTCACCGCGCTGTGCGCGGCCTTCGGCCTCGGCCGTCCGGAGGCTGATCGAGGCTGCCTTCGAGGTGGAGCGGTGCGCGTTCGCCGCCGGCCCGCGCTGCCCCGGCCGGTGCCGCCGGCCGGGGCAGGGGGTGGGTCACTGCACGAAGCCGTCCTTGCCGGCCTCGGCGAAGGCGGCCTGCGCCTGCGGGGTGGTGTCGATCCGCCAGTCACAGCCGGGGTTGGCGGTGCCGTTGTTGAAGTAGACCACCGCCTTGAGGTTCGGCAGCCGCTTCAGCGCCGGCACGATCCCGTGGAACCAGTCCGCCTTGGCACCCGGGTTCCCTGGCATGTCCCTGGTGCCGTACTCGGCCAGCATGAAGGGCTTGTCGCCGAAGCCGTTCTGCCGGAACCAGTTGTAGGTCGGGGCGACCTTGTCGCCGAACGAGATCCAGCCGTTGTTGTGGCAGGTGTACCAGTTGTAGGGGTCCCAGCCGATCCAGTCGACGTAGGCGTCGCCCGGGTACAGCCCGCCGGTGTAGAGGCTGAACCAGCCGCTGGAGCCGGTGACGTTCCACACCCAGACCACGTTGCCGACGCCCCTGGCGGCGAAGCGGTCGTGGATGTGGCGCCAGGCGGCCACGAAGTCCGCCGCGCTGCCGTACTTGCCGACCTGCGGCTCGGGCTCGGTGTGGAAGGCCAGGAAGAGCCTGCGGCCGAAGGCCTTGACCCGCCCGGCGGTGGCGTCGATCTGGGCGTCCTGGCTGCCGTTGGCGATGTCGCGCCAGGGCATGATCCTGCTGCTGCCGAAGAACCGCGGCGTCCAGTTGATCAGCAGGGTGGTGCCCTTGTTGGCCCTGGCGACCTCGCCGGCGTTGGGGAAGGCGTCGTCCCAGTCGTGGTAGGTGTGCGAGATGTCGAACCTGCGTCCGACCTGGGCCTCGAGGCTGTCGGTCACGCCGCTGGAGCCCCACAGCGCGCCCGAGCTCGGCACCAGCTTGCCGCTCACCGAACCGCTGGGCGGCGCCGGTTGGGCGGTGGTCGGCGGCGCCGTGGTGGCCGTGGTCGCGGGCGCCGGCTTGGTGGTGGTCGGCGCCGGCCTGGTGGTCGGCGGGGCGGTGGTGACCGGCGGCCTGCTCGAACCGACCATGGCCGACCCGGGGAGCTGGAGCCACGGGTCGGCGGCCAGCTTGCCGAACGCCTCCAGGGAGGCGTCCGAGGTGCCGGTGCGCCAGTCGCAGGTGCCGAACGACTGCGCATAGACCAGCGCCTTCACGTTCGGCATCGCGGTCTGCAGGGAGCGCACGGCGTTCGAGAACCACTGCGCCTTGCGCTGCGGGTTGGCCGGGTCCTCGGAGGTGCCGGTGCCGCTGATCATCAGCGGCTTGCCCTTGGCGGAGCCCCACGCGTAGAAGTTGCGGAAGACGTCGCCGAGCTCGCGCCAGCTGCCCTGCACGCCCTGGCAGGCGTAGCGGTTGAAGCCCTCGGCGGCGATCCAGTCGACCCACTCGGCGCCCGGCCAGAACTGCTCGACGCCGCCCCTGGCGCCGGCGAACGCATCGGCGGTGGGCGACCAGACCCAGGCGGCCGGGGCGCCGGCGAACACCTGCCGGACGTGCCGCCAGGCGGCCACGTAGTCACTTCCCGAGTGGACCCAGGAGACGCTGCCGGCGGTGTCCGGGGTGGGCGCGTAGCGCAGCAGCACCGGCTTGCCGAGCGAGCGCACCGCGTCCGCCAGTGAGGCGAGGTAGGCGTCCTGGTCGCCCCTGGCGACCTGCACGGTGTCGCCGCCGGTGCCGAAGGTGATCATCGGGACGCGGCCGTTGGCGAGGTCCCAGGCCGCGCGGGCCTCCAGGCCGCTGGGGCCGTTGCCCCACGGCAGGTAGAAGTGGTCGATCGCCAGCTTGCGGCCGGCGTCGCGCTCGAAGGTGGTGAGGGCCGCCTGCTGGTCGGCGCGCGAGTTGGAGGCGGTCGAGCGCACGTAGGCGCCGAGCATCGCGCCGACCCCGCCCTGGGCGTCGGTGGAGCCCGCCGGGGTGGGGGAGAAGGCCTTGGCCGACAGCGCCAGGACCGCCGGCAGCGCGGCGACCATGCCGATGACGACCCACTTGCGGGAGCGTCGGGGTGCACTCGCGGGGCGGCGGTGCACGTGACGGGGAGTGCGGTGCTGCGGGGGCCGGCTATGCCTCGGGGCGTATCGCAAGGCGACCTCCCTCCCTACGGTCGAAACGACGAGTCACTCGCCGACAGCTGCGGCCTTTCCCTCCAGGTATTGGCTGGGAGACTCATCGCGCTTGAGCGTTCTTGTCGGGTCAGGCACTTTGTCGAGTTGAGCAGGCGCTACCGAACCCATGCGCGCCAGGCCGGACAGGCGACGCCGGCCAGGCCCGGAACGAACGGGCACTGCTCGGGTGGATCAGGTGCCGGCGCCCTGGCGGGAGCGCCGGCACCGGAAGCGATGGGGGCGCTTCCGGGGTGGTGCTGGGGGACGGCTGTCGATGTGTCACGGAGATATAACAGAGTGATGATTTTGCCGTCAAATCTCGCGGAGCCGGCGTGCTCAGCCCGGCGGGCGGGCAACGCCCGCAGGCTTGCGCGCGCTGATTGCACTTCGCCTGATGGCAAAGGGCTTCGGGACTCGCCGGCAGATTTGCCGCAGCACGCCGGATACGCTGAACTACGTATAACTTCACACCCACTCGCCAGGGTTAGCAGGTAGTTCGGCGCGATATTCTCTCCTTGGCCTTGTGCTCGCTCCCCGGCCCTCCACGATCGCCGGCTCCCCCTCGATCGCGGATCGTGCCGAGCAGTCCGGTCACGCGGTGCCGATGGCGGTTCGCCTCAGCGGCATGTCGAGTGCGAACACGTTGTTTGCAGGTGGCCGGCGCGCGAGGGGAAGTGAATGCTGGCTTCGTTGGCAGCAACGGGACCTGACGAAAGTCCCGGGAGCGGAGATGGCGGAATCCGCTGCCGGAGCGAGTCCCGCGAGTGGGATCTGGAGGGCGGCGGGGTGCAGTCCGGCTTGACGAGGTCGAGTGATGCCCTCGAGCGCGATGCGTCGCTGGTCGCGCTCGAGGGGCGGCGTGGCCGCGCGGCCAGCGAAAATCGTCTGTACACCCCGCTGTACCGCTGGATGGCGTTTACCGACTGCCTCTGCGTGGTGACCGCCCTGCTGATCGCCTATCAATTCCGCTTCGGCCACCTCTGGCCGTCGGGCGATTTCTGGCTCGTCCTGCTGGTGGCTCCGTTCGTCACGCTCGCGTTCGGCGTCGGCTTCGGACTGTACCGGACCCACCAGTACTCCTCGCTCGAGGAGTTCCGCCGAATCGTGCTCGCGCTGAGCATGACCATCATCGCGATCGTCATGCTGTCGTTCTGGTCGAAGGCGTCGTTCTCGCGCCTGTGGATCGGCTACTCCTGGGTGCTCACCCTGCTGCTGGCGGGGACCTCGCGCCGCCTGTGGCACCGCGAGATCCGCCGCAGCTGGTCGCACGGCGAGCTGACCTTCGACACCCTGATCGTCGGCACCAACCAGGAGGCCGAGCACCTCGCCGACCTGCTGACCAGCTCCAAGCTCGGCTTCCGCCCACTCGGCTTCGTGCGCACCTCCGCCGACCCCGCGTCAGGCGAGTCGCTGCCGGTGCTCGGCTCCATCGGCGAGCTCCGCGAGCTGATCCGCGAGACGGGCGCGAACTGCGTGTTCGTGGCCGCCACCGCGGTCGAGGCCGCCGACCTCAAGCACGCGCTCAAGGCCAGGAGGCTGGACGGGATCGAGATCCGGGTGACCGCCAACGTGCCGGCGATGCTGGCGACCACCCGGGTGACGCCACGCTCGGTCGGCGGACTGATGACTCTGTCGATCAACGCCGTACGGCTCACCCGCGCCCAGGCGTTCGCCAAGCGGACCTTCGACGTGGTGGTCTCGTCGGTCGGCCTGCTGCTGACCTGGCCGCTGCTGCTGGCGGTGGCGATCGCCATCAAGCTGGACGGCCACGGCGGCCCGGTGCTCTTCCGCCAGCAGCGGGTCGGCCGGCACCGCGAGCTGTTCACCCTGCTGAAGTTCCGCACCATGGTGCCCGGGGCCGAGGACCGGCTCGCCGAGCTGGTCAGCCGCAACGAGGCGGACGGCCCGCTGTTCAAGCTGCGCAACGACCCGCGGATCACCCACGTGGGCCGCTTCCTGCGGCGCTACAGCCTCGACGAGCTGCCGCAGCTGTTCAACGTGCTGAAGGGCGAGATGAGCCTGGTGGGGCCGCGGCCGCCGTTGCCGACGGAGGTGGCGCTCTACGAGGACTGGCAGCTCGACCGCCTGGAGGTCCGGCCGGGGATCACGGGCCTGTGGCAGGTGAGCGGTCGCAGCGAGCTGTCCTTCGACGAGTACGTGCGGCTCGACCTGTTCTACATCGAGAACTGGTCGATGCTCTACGACCTGTTCGTCGTGGCCAAGACGATCCCCATTCTGCTGATGCCAAGGGGGGCCTACTAGGAGGAGCCTGCTCGCTTGTCCGAAGACGTCGCCCCAATCGCCTCCGGCCCCACGGCCCACTTCGGCCTGGGCACCCGGTCCCCCCGTCCCTTCCCGCGCGCCAACGTGATGGGCGTTCCGCTGGACGCCTGCTCCGCCGAGCAGTTCGTCGCCACGGTGGAGAGCTGGGTCGACGACGGCGGGCGGCAGTTCGCCGTGCCGGTCAACGCCCACCTCGTCAACCTGGCCGGCCAGGATCCCGAGCTGGCCACGCTGCTGGAGCACAGCGGGCTCAACTACGCCGACGGCCAGTCAGTCGTCTGGGCCTCGCGGTTGCTCGGCCACCGCGTGCCGGCCAGGGTGCCGACCACGGAGATGATCTATCCGATCGCCGAGATGCTCGCCAGGCGGCGCTTTCCGGTCTACCTGCTGGGCGGGCTGCCCGAGTCGGTCGAGGCGGCCGCCAGCCAGCTGCGGCGCGACTACCCCGGCCTGGAGCTCGCCGGCGTGCAGCACGGCTACTTCGGTCCCGCGGAGGAGCGCCTGGTGATCGAGCGGATCAACCACTCCCGCGCGCGGGTCCTGCTGGTCGGCATGGGCAACCCCAGGCAGGAGAAGTGGGTCTGGCAGCACCTCGGCGAGCTGCGGCCCAACGCGATCCTGACCTGCGGCGGCCTCTACGACTGGGTCTCCGGCCGCAAGCGGCGCGCGCCCGCCTGGCTGCACCGCATCGGCCTGGAGTGGCTCTGGCGGCTGCTGAGCGAGCCGCGCCGGCTGTTCCTCCGCTACGTGGTCGGCAACCCGCGCTTCTGCCTCGGCCTCGCCCGCGCGCTCTGGCGCCGCCGCTCCGCCGTCTGAGCGGCTCGAGTGCCGGTCAGGTTTCCCACCCGCACCGGTGCGCTACTCGCCGGCGGCGGGCAGCGTGCGCAGCTCGGCCCGCCCGGCCAGCGCCCGGAAGCCGTCCAGGGACTGCTGGCTGGTGTCGACCCACCAGGGGCACGGGTTGCTCGAGTCGAAGAACACCACCGCCCGGACCCGCGGCATGTCCTGGAGCGCCTTGCCGGCGTCGACGTACCAGTCGCGCTTGCGGGTCGGGTTGGCCGGGTCCTCGGTGGAGCCGGTCTCGGGGATCATCAGCGGCTTGGAGCGGACGCTGGCCCACTTGTAGAACTTCTCGAAGATCTCGCCGAAGCTGCGCCAGTCGGTCCGGTTCCGACAGCCGTAGAAGTTGTAGCCGTCGGCGCCGATCCAGTCGACGTAGCGGTCGCCCGGCCAGAACGACTCGACCCTGCGCTGGTTGTCCCAGGCGACCGCGTTGGGCGACCAGACCCAGGCGACCGGCAGTCCCTCGAACAGGCCGTGCACGTGGCGCCAGGCGGCCACGTAGTCCGCCCCGGTGTGGACCCAGCGGTCGTTGCCCAGTCCGTCCATCTCGAAGGCGTAGCGCAGCAGCACCGGGTGGTGGAGCGCGCGCACCTCCGCCACCAGCGAGCGCAGGTAGGCGTCGTGGCGGCCGGCGACGATCTCGCGGGTGTCGCCGCGGAGGCCGAAGGAGATCAGCGGGATGCGGCCGTGGGCCACGTCCCAGGCCGGCTGCCAGCCGATCTTGTTCTGCCAGGGCACGAAGGTGTGGTCGATCGCCAGCTTGCGGCCGAGCTTGCGCTCGAGCTCCGCGATGGCGCGCTGGCGGGCCTGGCGGTCGTTGCCGTAGCGGGCGCCCACCCAGGAGCCGAACCAGGCGCCGCTGGCCGGCGGGTCGACCGCCGAGCTGGCCAGCCGCGGCGGCGGCCCGGCGTCGCGGCCGGCCAGCTTCACCGCGACCACCGAGCCGGCGACCAGTAGCGCGGCGACGGCCGCGATGGCGATGCGACGAGCGTCCAACAGTGACGGTCCCCCGTGGTCTCAGGTCCAGTCGAAGCGCATGCCGAGCCGCTCCGACAGCTCCCGGTTGTGCTCCGCGAACAGCCCGCGGAGGTGCTGCCTGGTCGATGGCAGCATGTCGGCGGCGGGATGGTAGTTGTGCTTGGTCCGGTCCCGCAGCCTCCGGCCGGGCAGCCCCAGGAACGCGGTCACCCGGTCGAGGGTGGCCTGCGGGTCGGCGTAGAGGTCCTCGCTGGGCAGCAGCAGCACCCGCTCGCGCGGGAAGCGCTCCAGCCAGGCGGGCAGCATGTCGAGATAGCGGCTCTGCGCCACGTAGGAGTGGTGCTCGTGGGCGAAGCTCGAGTAGCCCGGCTCGGCCACGATCCGCTCCGCCTCGCCGGCCAGCCGCTCGGGCTCGGCCTCCAGCGCCTCCTCGAAGCTGAGCGGCTCGGCGCCGTGGCGCATGCGCTCCTTGTAGTGCGAGAAGGCCCGCTCGACCGGGTCTCGCAGCAGCGCGATCACCTTGCTGTCGCCGGCCAGCTCCGCGGCCCGCTCGGCGGCCAGCGGGTGGAACAGGTAGTAGGGGCTCGCGTCGCCGGCCACCACCGGCCCGCCGCCACGCCGCTCCAGCGCCCGCCGCCAGGCCGAGGTGGGGAAGTGCGAGCGGTACCAGCGCATGCCGAGCTGGAAGTTGCTGTCGAAGAAGTGCGGTCCCTTGATGCGCTGGCGCGCCGGCAGCAGCGGCAGCACCAGCGGGTGCTCCTGGAGGTAGTTCCAGAGCGAGGTGGTGCCGCCGCGCTTGGCGCCGATGATCAGGAAGTCCGGCCCTGGGCGCAGGCCGGCGGTCAGCTCGCCGTACAGCCGCAGCGAGCGCTTCGCGCCGCTCCGCACCGGCCCGCTCAGCCGGGCGGCCTGCCGGGGCCTGGTGGCCACCGCACCGCTCATGCTTGTGTCGCCTCCTGTTGGTCGTCGCCGGGGGCCGCGCCGCGGCGCGCGCGGATCGCCTCGCGCAGGGCGTCGAGCTGGAGCACCGCGCGGGAGCGCCACACCAGCCAGAGGTACAGCGGGGCGGCGATCGCCGCGGTGGCCACCAGGCTCACCACCGAGCGGCCCAGCAGGGCCGACAGCAGCAGGCCGATGCCGGCGAAGCACAGCGCCGACTGGCCGGCGGCCAGCCACCAGCCCCGCCCGAACGGGTTGAGCCGCAGCAGGATGCGCAGCTCGATGATCGCCGCCAGGTTCTCGAACAGGATGCTGGCGGCCCACGCCAGGGCCGCGCCGGCGATGCCGACGCGCGGCACCAGCAGCAGGTTGAGGCCGACGTTGAGCACCAGCGCGCCGAGCGCGTTGAGCAGGTTCCAGGAGCTCTTGCCGCCCATCAGCAGCATCACCGTGACGTTGCCGGTCGACAGGTCGACCAGCATCGCCAGCGACAGGATCAGCAGGGCGCTGCCGCCGGCGACGAACTCGGCGCCGAAGATCCGCAGCACCACCGGGCCGAAGACCACCAGCCCCAGGTACAGCGGCCAGCAGAGCGTCATGATCCACCAGGTGGCGACCTGGTAGAGCCCTTCGGCGCGGGCCTGCTCGCCCCGCGCCAGCAGCCCGCTGATCTGCGGCGCGATGGCGATCCGGACCGCCTCGGTGGCCAGCGTGCCGACCATCGCCAGCTTGCTGGCGGCCGCGTAGACGCCCGCCTCCGAAGTCGAGCGCAGCGCGCCGACCAGCAGCACGTCCAGCCACAGCACGGTCACCTGGAAGATGCCGGCCAGCCCGCGGGGCGCGGCGAAGCGCCAGAACTGCGCCGCGAGCTGCCGCGTGCCGGGCGCCGGC
>DASVXQ010000199.1:0-17912 GCA_036392615.1 Actinomycetes bacterium
CCAGGACCGCGGCGAACTGGTGCGCCAGTGCCTGAAGGTCGGCTACGAGCGGCTGGCGGGTGAGCTGGCCGGCGGGATGGCGGCCTGGCGGGCGGCCGGCCTGCCCGAGGCCCGCATCGGGCTGGCCGACGTGGCCGACCATGCCGGCGGGACCGTCCTGGACGTCCGCCAGGACGCCGAGTTTCGAGCGGGCCACCTTCCCGGTGCACGCCACGTCGAGCTGGGGACCCTCGGCGGCGCCGGCGAGCTGCCGGCGGGGCCGCTGGCGGTGATGTGTGGCCACGGTGAGCGGGCCATGACCGGCGCGAGCATGCTCCAGCGAGCCGGGCACCGCGACCTCACCGTCCTGGTGGGCGGCCCCGGCGACTGGTCCGAGGCCACCGGGCAGCCACTGGAGGCGTCGTGAGCCGGCCGGGGACCCAGCCGCCCCGGCTGGGGATCCGGGCCAACCTGGCGCAGTTCTCCCTCCTGGTGGCGGTCAACGCCCTGGTCGGCGGGATGGTCGGCCAGGAGCGCACGGTCGTCCCGCTGCTGGCCACCCGGAGCTTCCAGCTCCAGGCGTTCGCCGCGGCCCTGTCGTTCATCGTGGTGTTCGGCGCCGTCAAGGCGCTGACCAACCTGTTCGCGGGCACGCTGTCGGACCGCTTCGGCCGCAAGCCGGTACTGGTCGCCGGGTGGCTGGCGGGCCTGCCCGTGCCGTTGCTGGTGATCTGGGCGCCGTCCTGGGCATGGGTGGTGGCCGCCAACGTGCTGCTCGGCGTCAACCAGGGGCTGACCTGGTCCACCACCGTGATCATGAAGATCGACCTGGCCGGCCCGAGGCGCCGGGGGCTGGCGATGGGGCTCAACGAGGCCGCCGGGTACGGCGCGGTGGCCGCCACCGCCCTGGCGACCGGGTTCATCGCCCAGCACGCCGGCCTGCGACCGGAGCCGTTCTTCCTCGGGCTCGGCTACGCCGGGCTGGGGCTCGGCCTGTCGGCGCTGGTCGTCCGGGAGACCCGCGGGCACGCCGCGCTGGAGGCCGCGACCCACGTGCCCCCCTCGGACGCGCTCGGTGAGGAGCTCTCCCCGAGCCGGGTGTTCGTGCTCACCAGCTTCCGGGAGCGCGCCCTGTCGGCCTGCAGCCAGGCCGGTCTGGTCAACAACCTCAACGACGGCATGGCCTGGGGCCTGTTTCCGCTGCTGTACGCCGGCCATGGCCTGTCGGTGGCGGCCATCGGCACGCTGGCGGCGATCTACCCCGCCGTGTGGGGGTTCGGGCAGTTGCTCACCGGGGCCGTGTCGGACCGGCTCGGCCGCAAATGGCTGATCGCCGGCGGGATGGGCGTGCAGGCGGGCGGCATCGCCGTCATCGCCGGCACCACCGGGTTCGGCCCCTGGGCGGCGGGGTCGGCGCTGCTGGGCGTGGGAACGGCGATGGTCTACCCGACGCTGCTGGCGGCGATCGGCGACGTCGCCCACCCGTCATGGCGGGCCTCCTCGGTCGGGGTGTACCGGCTGTGGCGCGACGGTGGCTACGCGCTCGGCGCCATCCTGGCGGGATGGCTCGCCGACCGGTTCGGCCTCACCGCCGCCGTCTGGGCGATCGCGGCGCTCACCGCCGCCTCCGGCGTGATCGTGGCCGTGCGCATGTACGAGACCCACCGCCCCACCCCAGCACCTCGGGGGGCAGCCGACGCGGCCGGCAGGGCCGACACGCGACCAGTGAGGGGGGCATGACCAGCAACGACGAGCTGGAGGCACGGGCCCTGTTCGAGCGGCGCGACGGCGTCAGCGCCGCGCCCCCGCTGGACCTCGGCTGACACCCGTCGCCGTCAGGCAGCGGGCGTTTCCAGTGGAGCGACGGCTCGCCAGGACAGCCAGCCGATGCCCGCCAGCGCGAGCCCGAAGAGGACGACGTCTCCCACCGGGTTGGTCGGCTGGACCGCGCCGCCCAGGATGGCCAGCAGCCCGGCGTCGAGCAGTCCAATCGCCGCGGTCGCAAGGCCGCGGCGATCGTCGTGTCGCCGGTCCTCCATGAGCCGGTCGAGCCGGTAGACAAGGTCCCGTTCGCCGCCGAACGCCAAGGCGGCGCTCGGAGCCGCCGTGGACGTGGCGGACGCCAGCGCGGCCTTGGCCAGTGCGCGGGCGACGACCCGCCGCTCCCCCATCTCGCTGGCCGCGGCCTGGTCGGCGATCACCTCGAGCTCCCGCGCCAGCGACGCGGCCGCCTCGCCGGCCGCGGGGACCGCCGCTCCCAGGGCGGCGCTGACGACCTGCCCGAACCACAGCAGCCGATGATGGCGCAGACGCAGATGGGCGCGCTCGTGGGCCAGTACCGCGTCGCGCTCGTCCCGGTCGAGCAACGACAGCAACCCATGGGACACCACCACACCTCCCGCGCGGCCGCCCAGCGTGTAGGCGAACGGTCGAGCAGAGGCCACCAGGTGGGTGACCGGCCCGCCAGCCGCCGGCCGTCCGGCCGCGGCGACGGCCAGGTTCGCGGCCAAGCGGGATGTCGCTCTGGAGGTCCGCACGGCGACCCAGCCGATGCGCGCGAGATAGGCGACTGCCAGGGCCCGTGCGGCCGTCTGCGCGACCCGGATGCCACTGAGGCTGGCAAGGGCGGAGAGGTCGGACGGACGGATCAGCGCCAGGCAGGGCAACGCCACCAGCGGCAACGCGGCCATACCGGCCAGGGCCAGCAGGTGGAAGGTGGCCACGGTCCTCGCCGGCGCGCGCCCCTCGAAGAGCCGCGCGGCCACCCACGGGCTCACCAGCACCAGCATGGTCGGTCCACCGACCAGCGCGACCGTGGTCAGCTTCATCCCTGAGCCGCCTTGCCTCCGGGGTCCGCATCGGAGGCATCCGCCAGCGTCCTCAGTCGGGCGAGCAGCTCGGGCGAGGCCTCCAGGTCCTTGATGAAGTGGGCCAGCACCGCTTGTGGGTCGTCGGCGTCGGCCAGGACCTCGCGCAGCGCCTGCGCGGCAACCTGCTCCTTGCTGAGGGCGGGCCGGTACACGAACCCGCGTCCGTCGCGCCGCCGCTCCAGCAGGCCCTTGTCGCACAGGCGCGTCACGATGGTCATCACGGTGGTGTACGCCCGCTGGCGACCTTTCAGCGCAGCCAGCAGGTCGTTGACGCCGAGCCATGCACCACGATCCCAGGCAAGCTCCATCACCTCGGCCTCCAGCTCGCCGAGCTGCCGGCCCGCCACCTGCCGCCTGCTTCCCATCCCGGTGCCTTCTACACGCTCGTAGTATCTGTCGGGATGGATCGTTCGCCCTCCGCCGGAGTCGTGTCAACCGGCGGGTGACGGCGTTCGCGTAGGTACAGCCAGGTGCCCGCGCCGACCATCACCCCAACCGACACGTAGGCGTTGCGTGACAGCCCCAACAGCCGGTAGGTCGTGTCGGTGCGGATCAGCTCCAGCAGCAACCGCCCAACCGCGTACATCGCCAGGTAGGCAAGCACGATGCTGCCGACCCGCAGCCGCCGCCTGCCCCCCAGCCACACCAGCACCCCAACGATCACCAGGTCCCACAGGCTCTCGTACAAAAACGTCGGGTGGAAGGTCGCAATCCCCTGGTACCCAAGCGGCCGATGCGCCGGCTGCACCCGCAGCGCCCACAGCAGCCTGGTGGGGGTGCCAAACAGCTCCTGGTTGAAGTAGTTGCCCCAGCGGCCAAACGCCTGCGCCAGCGGGATCCCCGGGATCGCCGCGTCCAACGCCAGCAGCACCGGCAGACCCCGCCGCCAGGCCACCACGATGCCGGTCAAAATCCCCAGCGTCAGCCCGCCGTACAGCGCCAGGCCCCCCTCCCAGATCGCCAGCACATGCCACCAGCGGCCGGCAAAGTCACCCGAATGGGTGCTCACGTAGGCCAGCCGGCCGCCGATGAACCCGGCCACCACCGCCCAGATCCCGGCGACCTCGATCTGGGCCGGGTCGCGGCCCAGCTGCTGCCAGCGCCGCCGCGCCAGCCAAAACGCCAACAGCACCCCAATGGCGATCGCCAGGCCGTAGAAGTGGAAGAACAGCGGGCCAAGATGAAACCCGTTGGACGGCGGAGGAGGAATGAACGCCAGCAGGTTCGACGACATTGCCAAGTGCTCCCGCATCGAATGAGCTGGGCGGCCGATCGTGCCACCGCCATGATCGTCTTCTACAACCTCGTAGGAGCACGATCTTCTACATGACTGTAGAAGCTTGTCAACTCCCATTCCATGTCGGGTCGGGGCGTTCCACGCCTGGAGAGCAGCCGGGCGGCGCTGGGCCTGCCCGGTCCGTTCGTCGGGCTCCTTCCTTCCTTGCCGTCGGCCCCAGACGGTGGGCGGGGCCGTCGTCAGCGAACGGCCCCGCCCACCTGCCCGGTCAGTCTCGATGCCCGGTGACGATCCCCCGTAGGGCGAGGAGGGCCCCGGCCACGAAGATCAACGTGGCGAGATAGATGAGCCCCAGGTGGCCGAGGGTGTCGAAATGGTTGGGATAGTGGGCCGGAAGGGCGACAGCGAGCCCGAGCACGGGCGCCGCCACCGCACCGACCCAGGCCCATAGCTCGCCGCGCCGCACCCCGTAGGCCACCAGGAACAGCACCGCCAGCCCAGTGGCCGCGATGAATCCCGACACCGCGATGTGCAGGTGACTCACGTAGTGGTACAGCGACGGGCTGAAGTCCCGGATGGCGTCCTTGTCAACGTTCACCTCATGGGGCCCGATCCCAAGCTCCAGGAAGCTCGCGGTGAAATTGCGGACGAAGAAGATCGCCGCGTAGCCGATGAAGCTCACCGCGGCGATCCCCATGAGCCAGGAGCCCACCCGCAGACTGCCCTCGGCCGCCTGCTCCCTCTGCCCCGCTGCCCTGGTCGTCATGACAGCTCACCCCCTTCACGCAATCACAGACGCCCGGCCGGGCGGTGGCATTGCGGGCCCGGGGCGATGCAATAACGTCGCCGCCGGGGTCGTCCAAAGGCGTGGGGCGCCTGTCGCGTGACCGGCCGGAGAGCGGCGGAGCCGGTGATCGAGGGGCAGCGGACCAAGGAGTCGTTCCAGCTATCCAGCCGCGTTCCATTGCCCGTAGTTGCTGGCCAGAGCGCGGTTCTTGTCGACCGTACCGCCACCGAGTGGCGCTTCGATGCGATGCTGCTGGAGGTGCCCCCAACGAAGCCACTCACCATTGCGCCATGCCAGACTCTGCCAGTACCAGCGGGCAAGCCGATGGCTCCGCGCCGTCTTGAGCGCGAGCGTTCCGCCGTAGAGCCCGACGCGCTCGCGGCCGATGACGGAGGCGATGCCGCGGAGGTTCTGGTGGAACGAATGCCACTCGGCGTGTGACCATCCCTCCGGAGAGGAGTCGGCGCTGAAGTAGATCGGCGCGTTGGACGGACCACCGCTCGCGCGATGGGCCGCATCGGCTTTCCTGGCCAGCGCGACGCCGTGCGCAAAGCCTCCGGTCGTCAGGTCGCTCGTGCTCTCTTCGTAGTTGCTGACGACGTGGAGCCCGGCCGCACGGAGTGCGTGAGCCTCCGCGTGGGAGAGCGCCTTTGGCTCCCCTCCGGTCAGGTAGCGGACGACGAAGGACTTGCCGGCCCTCCGCAGCTGCCGGAGATCGGGATGGTCAAAGCTGTAGTCCACGCCCTCCTGGCGAAGCACCGGACCGTGCAATGGCTTCGGCTTCGGCTTCGGCTTCGGCTTCGGCTTCGACGCGTGGTGCGGGGATTGCCGGGGGACGGGCTTGCGATGGACCGCGGCCGGGGGTTGCGTGGAGTGCTTGACGGCACGCGGCGCCGCCTGCGGGGCAGCGTCGGAGCCAATGTTGACATTGACGGCGATCGGAAGAAATAGAAACCCTGCGACGACGAGTGCCGCTGTGATTTTCTCAAGGGTCACCATGGACCGTAGACGGGAGAGCTTGCGAAGAAATGACACGAGTTGCTGATTGGCCCTTTCGTGTGGGGGATTGATAGGCGCCAGTTGCCCAGACCTTGCCTGCCCGGCTGTCCGCTGGGGCGTGTCACCGGACTTCGCGGTGCAGGTCCCTCCGCGCCTGGATACGGAGGCCGGTAGCAGGAACACGGAGAACAGGACGACACCGCTGAGCGCCACGACGGCGCCCATTCAGGCCATGGGGCTGGTACCGATGCAGGAGGGCACGATGACGTGCCAAACAACCTCCTGGAATGCTGGGGGATTCGGGGGGAATTCAGATGATGGGTGGGAGGTTGGCCCATCATCCATGCCGCTGCCGCGCAGCGGACGGATGCGGCTCTTGCAGGGACCGGCGGTTCACTGTGGGGGGCGAACCTGTCGGACCGACTGAGCAGGCACGGTAGCTAAAGCGGAGCGAAATCGTCAAGGCCGGATGAATAATGTCCCTATTCTCTCGGGCGCGCTACGCTATAGCATCCCATCAGGGAAATGCACCAAAACAACCTTCAGTGGCCGCCTCGCTGGCAGCCGCTGCGCCGGCGCGACATGGAGAGCCCGACAACAACATCCGAATAGTGTTCATCGACCTGGCGGGCCGCCCGAGGCAGGAACATCCCCGAGTCGTCAAGGTGTCCCGCCCAGGGCCTCGGCAGCGTGCGGGCTTGTCTGGTTGGTGCTGATCGGGTGGGTAGGCCGGTTCGATGTGGAGCAGGCACGGCTCCCGCGATCATGGCGTCAGCATGCGCACCGCGGCGGCGCGTCGCTGCGCCGCCACCCGGCTGGCGTGTTCGGCCGGTGCCGAGGCCCGGCTGGCGCGGGCTGGGTGAGCGGGTCCGGCGTCGCGACAATCACCGTGACGGCGGCGCCGGACTTCCCTGACCCGGCGGTCAACGCGGCCCGGCGGCATCCAGGGGCACGGCCGCAAGGGCACTGACGCCGGCCTGCCCGAGGTCAGCGGCCGGTGATGACCCCGACGCCGACGGCGAGGACGACGGCGTTGTAGAAGAAGCTGGCGACGCTGTGGACGAGGACGTGCCAGCGCAGGGTGCGCTGGCAGACGTCCACGTCGGAGGCGGCGAACGAGACGCCGACGGTGATCGAGAAGTAGAGGTAGTCGACGAACCTGGGGCTCGGGGTGCGGGGAAAGTGGAAGCCCTCGCGGTTGCGCCCACGGTCCCAGGCTTCGTAGAAGCGCGCGTAGCCGAGGTGCAGCAGCATCCACGCGCAGATCACGGTGACCACCGAGAGGCCTTCGAGGGCGGGGGCGAGATTGCCCTCGAACCCGTGGAGCACGTCGAGCGCGGCGCTCAGTCCCGTGAGGCTGGCGGCCACGGTGAACAGGAAGCTGAACCGCTGGCCCCGCAGCCCGGTCGGCGTCGGCGTGGGGGCGCCCTCCTCTTCATCTTCGTGATCGAGGCGCCGCCGGACATAGAGCATTCCGAGCAGCAGGTACGACACCGCGACGGCGTTCCAGCACAGGAGGAAGAGCGCCTCGTCGGCGGGCCGCTCGCTGCTGATCAGCAGGTGGGCGAGCCCGGTGATGGCCAGCGCGAGCTCCGCCGCCCGGGCGAACCCCGAGGCCCACGGGCGGTGGGTCACCAATGTCCGCGCTCTCGACCCTTGGCGCCCCGGACAGCCAGGCGGTCGGTGTTCACGTCGATCCTCCCGGATCCGCGCAATCGTGCGGAACTGCCGGCTTGCTGGGCTGCTTCCATGCGGCGGGGCGGCGGGCACGAGCAGTAGCACAATGCGCCCCGGCGGGGAAGCACCACGGACCCCCAATCGGCGCGTACGGAGCGAGCCGGCCGGGACGACGACCGGCCGGCTCGTTGGTACTACCTCGATGTGGGGTGGTCGGTGGGCATGCCGATTGACGGGTCGGGCCGGGCAGGCAATGCTCTGGGTTGTTGTCCGATCGACCCGGCTCGGCCCCACCGTGTGGCGGGACACCGTGGGCCCCGGCCGTTCCCCCGGGTCGAGGGGAGGCGGCGGCACATGGGTACAACGCTGGTCCGCTCCGGGCCAGCGACCCCGGCCGGGGCGTCGTGACCTGGAGCTGGTCGGCCGCTGGGTGGCTGATGTTGGGCGGGGCCGCCTTCTTCGCGCTGGCGGTCGGCTACGTCTGGCGCCGGCGGGGCGACGCGCTGGCGACCAGCCTGCTGGTGATGCTGCTGGCGGCGCTGTGGTGGAGCGTCGCCTACGCGCTCGAGGTGAGCGTCGGCGGCGCGGGCGCCCGGCAGCTCTGGGGCGACCTCAAGTACCTGGGCATCTGCCTGCTGCCACCGGCGTGGCTGGCGTTCGTCTACCACTACACCGGCCGGCCCAAGTGGCCCACGCGGGTGGTCGGCGCGCTGCTGGCGATCGAGCCGCTGACCATCCTGATCCTGCTGGCCAACGGCGCGACCCACCACCTGGTCCGCTTCTACACCCCGCGGGGCGGCCTGGTCGCCGAGGCCGGCCCGCTGTTCTGGGTGCACCTGATCTACACCGACCTGCTGCTGTGGCTCGGCACGGCGGTGTTCGTGGCCTCGTCGGCGCGGCTGTCGCGCCTGTACCGGCGGCAGAGCCTGATCGTGTTCGCCTCGGTGCTGCTGCCCTGGGGTGTGAACCTGCTGTTCAACTTGAAGGTTGGGCCGTTCGCGCTGGTCGACCTGAGCCCGTTCGCGTTCACCGTGACCGCCGGGGTGCTGGTCTTCGGGGTGTTCCGCTTCGGGCTGCTCGACCAGCGGCCGATGGCGCGCAGCCAGATCTTCGAGACCATCGGCGACCCGGTGCTCGTGCTCGACCCGTACGGCCGGGTGATCGACGCGAACCCGGCGGCGGGCCGGCTGCTGAAGCGCCCGGTGGCGGGGCTGATCGGCCAGACGGCGGTGCGGCTGATCCCGGCGCTGGGCGACCGCGCCGTCGGGCAGGTGACCGCCAGCGAGATCACCCTGGGCGGCCGCACCTACGACCTGGCGATCTCGCCGCTGCCCGGGCGGCCCGGGCGCCGCGGCGGGCAGCTGCTGGTGGCCCGCGACATCACCGAGCGCCGCGAGGCCGCGCAGGTGCTGCGCGCGGCGCTGGACCACGAGCGGGTGGCCAGCGAGCGGCTCGGCGCGGCGCTGGCCACGGAGCAGGCCGCCACCGAGCACCTGCGCGGCCTGGATGAGCTGAAGGGCGCCTTCCTCCAGGCGGTGTCGCACGACCTGCGCACCCCGCTGGCCTCGGTGCTGGGGATCGCGGTGACCCTGGAGCAGAACCACCGGGTCCTGCCGAAGGCCGAGGTCGACGACCTGCTCGGCCGGCTGACCACCAACGCCCGCCGGCTCGACCGGATCCTCAGCGGGCTGCTCGACCTGGACCGGCTGGCCAGGGGCGTGGTCGAGCCGCGGCGCGAGCGGACCGACCTGGCCGAGCTGGTCAGCACGGTGATCGACCAGGCGCAGGCCGACATGGTCGGCGACCACCCGGTGTTCGTCGACCTGGAGCCGGTCGAGATCGCCGTCGACTCGGCCAAGGTCGAGCGGATCGTCGAGAACCTGCTGGTCAACGCCTCGCGGCACACCCCGCCGGGGACGCCCATCTGGGTCTCGGTCGACCGCAGCGAGGGCGGCGCGCTGCTGACCGTGGCCGACGCCGGGCCGGGCGTGCCCGCCGACCAGCGCGAGCACATCTTCCAGCCGTTCCACCGCGGGCCGGGCGTGGACGGCCATGCGCCCGGGTCGGGCGTGGGCCTGGCGCTGGTGGCCCGGTTCGCCGGGCTGCACGGCGGGCGCGCCTGGGTCGAGCCGCGCGCGGGCGGCGGCGCCTCCTTCCAGGTGCTGCTGCCCGACAGCCCCGAGGCGGTCCCGCCGCCGCAGCCCGTCCAGAGCGCCAAGGGCTGAGCGGCCCAGGACCGCTCTCGACCCGTTCGCGGCCGCTCGGGTAGGTTGCTGCCCAAGGGTGTCCCAATCGAAGGGTGACTGATGGCCGACGTGCTCGTCCTCACGGAACAGGATGTGGCGTCCCTGCTCGACATCGACGAGCTGCTGGTCAGCCTCGCCGACGCGTTCCGCGAGCTGAGCGCCGGCGCCGCCTCGGTCCCGCCGCGGACCGCCGCGCACGCCGCGGACGGCCTGCTCGGCGTCATGCCGGTGCATCTGCCCTCCTCGCCGCTGGCCGCCAAGCTGGTCACCGTGTTCCCCGGCAACCACGAGCGCGGCGCCCGCTCGCACCAGGCGCTGATCGCCCTGTTCGACGAGCGCGACGGCACCCCGATCGCGCTGCTGGACGGCACCTGGATCACCGCCATCCGCACCGGCGCCGCGGCCGCGGTCGCCGCCGAGGCGCTCGCCCGCCGCGACGCCCACGTGCTGGCGATCCTCGGCGCGGGCGTGCAGGGGCATTCGCACCTGCGGGTGTTCCCGCGCATCCGGCGGTTCGACGAGATCCGGATCGCCTCGCGGACCCGGGCGCACGCCGAGGCGCTGGCGGCCGAGCATCCCGCCGCGCGGGTGGTCGCCTCGTTCGAGGAGGCGGTCCGCGGCGCGGACGTGGTGTGCTGCTGCACCGACGCGCGTGAGCCGATCCTCCGGGCGGACTGGCTGGCGCCCGGCACGCACGTCAGCGCGGTCGGCGGCAGCTTCGGCCCGGAGCTCGACCCTGAGACCATCCGCGCCGGCCGGGTGTTCGTCGAGTGGCGCGGCGCGGTCACCAACGCGCCGCCGGCCGGGGCGCACGAGCTCCAGGGCCTCGACCCGGAGACGGTCACCGAGGTCGGCGAGGTGCTGGCCGGCACCAGCCCGGGGCGCACCACCGACACCGAGATCACCGTCTACAAGTCGACCGGGCACGCGGTCGAGGACGCGGCCGCCGCCCGGCTGGTGCTGGCGCGCGCCCGCCAGACCGGCGCCGGCCAGACCGTCAAGCTGTAGGCAGCGGAAGTCAGCGGATCGGGTGGCTGGCCAGCCAGGTCAGCGCCTGCCTGGCGACCGGCGCGGCCGCCGAGGCGCCGTAGCCGGCCTGGTCGATGGTGACCGCCATGGTGTAGCGGCTGCCGCTGGCCGGGGCGAAGCAGGCGAACCAGGCGGCCGGCTCCCGGTTGACGGCGCTGGCGGTGCCGGTCTTGCCGGCCACCGAGAGGGTGCCGAAGGGGAATCCCTGGAAGGTGCCGGTGGCGGTGCCGC
This sequence comes from Actinomycetes bacterium, assembly GCA_036392615.1. GTDB lineage: Bacteria > Actinomycetota > CALGFH01 > CALGFH01 > CALGFH01 > DASVXQ01. The sequence continues at coordinate 11,056 of DASVXQ010000199.1, forward strand.
CCGGGTCGCGCACGGCGCCGACCAGGCCGTCCAGGATCGGCTGCTGGGAGCTGCCCGGCAGGGGCACGTGGGCGGCGACCGAGGGGGCGAACCGGGTGGTCGGCCGGCCGGGCTGGGCGGCGTCGATGGCCAGGCGCGGGTGCCAGCGGGTGCCGCCGTTGGCGAAGGTGGCGTACGCGTCGGCGAGCTGGAGCGGGGTGACCACCGTGCCGCCCTGGCCGAAGGCCAGCTCGACGTTGTCGCCCGGGTACCAGCCGGTGTTGGGGAACGCCTGGGGCGCCAGCCGGTGGAGCGCCTGGCGCACGGTCGGGCTGTCGACCCGGCCGGCAGCCTCCCCTGGCAGCGCGACCCCGGTCGCCTGGCCGAGGCCGTACTGCCTGGCCATCGACTGGATCGGCTGCGGGCCATAGCGGCGCTCCCGCGTCCAGAAGTCGTAGCCGAGCTGGTAGAAGAACACGTCGTCGGAGGCGGTGATGGCGCGCCGCACGTCGAGCCGCCCCAGCGCCTCGTGCGAGTCGTTGTGGAACGAGCAGCGCCCAACGCAGCCGGGGATGGTGAAGCTGCCGGGGTCGTTGATGATCGTCCGCTGGTCGATCAGGCCGTCGTCGAGCGCCGCGGTGGCGGTGACCAGCTTGAAGGTCGACCCCGGCGCGTACAGGCCGGCGATCGCCCGGTTGAGCAGCGGCTGGTGCCGGTTCGGGTCGGTCAGCTTCCGGTAGGTCGCGTCGCTGATCCCGCCGACCCACACCTTCGGGTCGTAGGTCGGGTAGGAGGACATCGCCAGCACCGAGCCGTCGCGCGGGTCGAGCACCACCGCGGCGCCGCTGGGCGCCGGGAAGCGCGCGCCGGTGCGCGGGTCGGTCGAGCGCTGCAGGCCGCTGATCTGCCTGGCCAGGTCCCCGTCGAGCTGACGCTGGAGGCCGATGTCGATGGTCATGCGGAGGTTCTCGCCGGGCGTCGGCTGGGTGACGCCGAGCACGCGGACGACCTTGCCTTCGGCGTCGACCTCCAGGCGCTCCAGCCCGTCGTGGCCGCGCAGCACCTGGTCGTAGGCCTGCTCGATGCCCGCCTGGCCGACGTCGTCGCCGGGCAGCACGCCCCGGTAGGCGGACTGCCTCAATTCCTCGGCCGAGACCGGGCCGACGTAGCCGAGCAGCTGCGCCGCCGCGGTGCCGTACGGGTAGCCGCGCACCGCGGTGGGCTCGGTGCTGATCCCGGGGAACCGGTCGGCGTGCTCGGCCAGGTAGAACAGCGCGCGTGGGGGGACGTTCTCGGCCACCGGGATGGCGAACGGCGAGCTGGTCGAGCTGTGCACCCGCTGGTCGAGCTTGGCGCGGGTGGTGCCGAGCAGCCGCGCCAGCCGGTCGAGCGTTGCCCCCTCGCGCGACCCGGCCACGAGCGGGTCGAGCAGCACCGACCAGGAGGCCTGGTTGCCGACCACCACCTTGCCGTTGCGGTCCAGGATCAGCCCGCGGGTCGCCGGCAGCACCACCTGGCGGATCGAGTCCTCCCTGGCCAGCGCCTGGTAGTGGCCGCTGGCCAGCACCTGGAGCGCCCACAGGCGGGTGACCAGCAGGCTCAGCAGCACGACGGTGATCGCCTCGAGGAGGCGGAGCCCCCGCCGAGCGCCCGGTGGGCGACCCGGACCGGCCTGCCCGCCGTCCAGTCTCGCTGTCCGCATGGGTGTCCAAAGGGGTCGAGCTCGAGGGGAGCCCTTCCGGTGTACCACATGCCCACGGCCACCGCTGGACGATCCGGCGGCGAATCCGGCGGGCCGAACCTGGCAGCGGGCGGCGCTCAGCTCGGGATGGTGACCCGGGCGGCGCGGCGCTCGCCGTCGAGGGCGCGCAGCGCCTGGGTGAGGGTGCTGACGTGCACCTCGCGCTCGCCGCGCTCCCACATCAGCTCGAGCGCCTCCAGCAGGCCCCTGGCCTCGCCGACCAGCGACTGGGCGGCGCGCAGCCCGACGTAGGTGCGGCCGGTGCTGCGCGCCGGGTTGATGCGGCCGAGCAGGTCGACCAGGGCCAGGTAGCGGTCGATGAAGGAGCACTCGGCGTCGGTCAGCGCCGGCACCTTGGGCCGCGGAGCGGTTGGCCGCATGGCGCTCATCCCCTGGACGCCTCGGCCAGCTCCGGCCGGCCGCCGCCGAGCGAGCCGAGCTCGGGCACGACCTGGTGGCTGGTCAGGATCTCGTCGACCACGCCGTACTCGACCGCCTGCTCGGCGCTGAGGATGAAGTCGCGGTCGGTGTCGCGCACGATCCGCTCCAGCGGCTGGCCGGTGTGCCGCGCCAGGATCTCGTTGACCACCTGGCGCATGCGCAGGATCTCGCGCGCCTGGATGTCGATGTCGACCGACTGGCCCTGGGCGCCGCCGTGCGGCTGGTGCAGCAGCACGGTCGAGTGCGGCAGCGCGAAGCGCTTGCCGGTGGCGCCGCCCGCCAGGATGACCGCGGCGGCGCTGGCGGCGAAGCCGAGGCAGGTGGTCGACACCTGCGAGCGGATGTACTGCATGGTGTCGTAGATGCCCAGCAGCGCCGTGACCGAGCCGCCCGGCGAGTTGATATAGAGATTGATGTCCTTGTCGGGGTCCTCGCTCTCCAGGTAGAGGAGCTGCGCCATGATCAGGTTGGCGCTGGCGTCGTCGACCTGGGTGCCGAGGAACACGATCCGGCTGCTCAGCAGCCTGGAGTACAGGTCGTAGGACCGCTCGCCGCGGCTGGTCTGCTCGATGACCATGGGCACGAGTGTGGACATGTCGCCTCCGGCTGCTCGACGGACGTCTCGCCGCGACCCTGCCACGCCCGGGCCGCCATGTGGGCGGTTTCCGCCGCTGGCGGTTCCGCCGCCAGCGGAGCGCGCCGGATGCTCACGGAGCGCCCATCCAGGCGGAAATCGGCGGCAACGGATACGCTCGGAGTCCGTCACACAGGAGATCCGCGATGACGACCGAAGCGGTTGCCAAGGGATGCCCGGTGCACGAGTCGTTCGACCCGCTCTCCCCCGAGTTCCTCGCGGACCCCTACGCGGTGATGGCCGCGCTGCCGTTGCACCAGACGCCGGTGTTCTACGCCCCGTCGATCGGCTACTACGTGGTCACCCGCCACGCCGACGTCGAGCGGGTGTTCCGTGACTCGGCGACCTACTCCGCCGCGGTGGCGCAGGCGCCGCTGGCCGGGCTGACCCCGGAGGCGCGGGACATCCTGCTGGCGGGCGGCCACCGGCCGCAGCCCTCGATGGTCAGCCTCGACGAGCCCGCCCACGACCGGCTGCGGCGCCCGGCGACCCGCGCCTTCACCGCCGCCAGGGTCAGCGACATGGCCGGCACCATCCGCGCCACCGCCGTGGAGCTGCTGGAGGCCGCCGGCGCCGCCGCCGAGATCGACCTGGTCGCCACACTCGCCTTCCCGCTGCCGGCCAACACGATCTTCACGATGATCGGCGTGCCCCCCGAGGACTTCGCGCGGCTGAAGGGCTGGTGCGGCGACCGGGCGGCGCTCTCCTGGGGCCGGCCCGCCCCCGACGAGCAGGTCGAGCTGGCCGAGAACATCGCCGCCTACCGCGGCTACCTGCACGACCTGGTCGACGTCAAGCACGAGTACCGCGGCGACGACCTGACCAGCGACCTGCTGGAGATCCACGCCGAGGACCCTGAGCGGCTCACCACCGCGGAGATCGCCTCGATCCTGTTCTCGCTCAGCTTCGCCGGCCACGAGACCACCACCGGGCTGATCGGCAACACCATCCGGCGGCTGCTGGAGGTGCCGGAGCGCTGGGACCAGGTGGTGGCCGCGCCGGAGCTGATCCCCGGAGCGATCGAGGAGACGCTGCGCTACGACCCGTCCGTGCCGGTCTGGCGGCGGGTCACCACCCGCCCGACCGAGCTGGGCGGCATCCAGCTGCCCGAGGGCGCCAAGCTGTTCCTCTGGCTGGCCGCCACCGGGCGGGACGCGAGCGTCTTCCCCGAGCCGGAGCGCTTCGACCCGCGCCGCGCCGACGCCGACCGGCACCTGGCCTTCGGCCTCGGCAGGCACTACTGCCTGGGCGCCGGCTTCGGCAAGCTGGAGGCCCGCATCGCGCTGGAGGAGCTGGCGCGGCGCTTCCCGCGCCTGCGCCTGGTCGAGGGACAGACCTTCAGGTTCCACCCGAACATCTCCTTCCGGGGCCCGCAGGAGCTGTGGGTCCGCACCGGCGCAAGCTGACCGCCCCCCGACCGGAGGACATCCCGCCGATCCCGGTGAAGCAAGGCTGGCGCGCCGCGGCCCTGGGCCATACGCTGCGGCCGCGGGAGCATCCGCCGGCCGGGGCGCCGCCGCGATCCGGCCCGCGTGTGACGGAGGGGGCCAGTGCCGAGGGAGTGGGACGCCAGGACCTACGACACGCTGCCCCTGCCCCACCAGCAGTGGGGCAGGCGCACGCTGGAGCGGCTGCGGCTGCGCGGTGACGAGGTGGTGCTCGACGCCGGCTGCGGCACCGGGCGCGACACCGCGCTGCTGCTGGAGCGCCTCAACGCCGGGCGGGTGGTGGCGGTCGACGCGTCCAGCCGCATGCTGGAGCGCCTGCGCGAGCGGCTGGCCGGCCGGCTCGACCGGGTGGAGGTCATCCAGGCGGACCTGACCGAGCCGCTGCCGGCGGCCCTGGAGGTGGACGCCGTGTTCAGCGTGGCCGCGTTCCACTGGATCGCCGACCACCAGGCGCTGTTCGCCAACCTCGCCAAGGTGCTGCGGCCCGGCGGCCAGCTGGTCGCCGAGTGCGGCGGCCAGGGCAACGTCGCCACCGTGGCCACGGCGCTGCGCGAGGTCCAGGGCGACGGCGGGCCGGCGGTGTGGAACTTCGCCGGCGTCGACGACACCCGCCGGCGGCTCGAGCAGGCCGGCTTCACCGCGATCGAGGTCGGGCTGCTGCCCGACCCCGCCCGGCTGGAGCCCGGCGAGCAGCTCCACCGCTACCTCGCCACGGTGGTGCTCGGCTCGCACCTCGACCGGCTGCCGGCCGCCGAGCGCGACGGCTTCGTGCGCGCGGTCGCCGAGCGGCTGCCCGAGCCGGTGGTGGACTACGTGCGGCTGACCATCTCCGCGAGGCGCGGCTGACCATGCGCTCCGACCCGGCGGCGAGCGCCTCCGCACCGAGGGTGCGGCTGTTCGGCGGGCCGCGAGTCAACGGCCTGACCCCGAGCGAGCTGGCCGCGCGCACCGGCTACGACGCCCGCTACCTCAAGGACTGGCTGCTCGCCCAGGCCGCCGGCGGCTACTGCCTGCGCGACGCGGACGGGCGCTTCTGGCTGGCGCCCGCGCGGGCCGCGGTGCTGGCCGACCCGAGCGCCGGCACCTGCCTGGCCAGCGCGACCACCGTGGCGGGCGTGCTGTTCCGCGACGACCACCTGGCGCTGGACGCCTTCCGCACCAACCTGATCGCCTCCTGGATCCCGGCGCTCGACGGGGTCGCGGAGCGGCTGGAGCGCGGCATCGGGGTGGCCGACCGGGTGCGCTTCGAGGTGGCCGGCGCGACCGGCTACCCGGGCACGCGCTACGGCCTGGTGTGCGTCTTCGACGCGCTGCACGACAAGGGCGGCCCGCACGAGCTCGGCAACCAGGTGCAGGACGCGACCTGGCAGCGGCTGCTGGCCGAGGCCGGCTTCAGCCGCTTCCGGCGCGCCACCGAGACCCCGTTCAACCGGATCTTCGAGGTGCGGCCGTGAGCCGTGGCCCGGGCTCGCGGGTGACCGCCGGACGGCGGCCGCCCCGCCCACGGGTCGTGGCGCGGGTCGCCGACCTCACCGCGGGCGCGTCGTCGCGGCGGGTCGTCCACCCCGGCGACGCGCGCTCCGGCGCCGGCTTCGAGCGGCTCGAGATCGACGGCACGCGCTACCTGCTCAAGACGCTGCGCTGGTCCGACGACTGGATCATGCGGGCGGTCGGCGACCGCGAGTACCGCACCTTCCGGCTGTGGCGCTCGGGGCTGATGCACCGGCTGCCGCCGTCAATCGATCACACCGTGGCGGCGATGGCGCTGGAGGGCAGCGGCCCTGACGCGCTGCTCGGCATCCTGATGCGCGACGTCGGCGAGCTGCTGGTGCCGGAGGGCGACGCGGTGGTGGCGCAGGGGCTGCACCGCCAGTTCGTCGACCACCTCGCCGGGCTGTGCGCCGCCTTCTGGGGATGGCGCGACCAGCTCGGCTTCGCGCCGATGGCCACGCGCCTGTGCTCGTTCGCTCCCGCCACGCTGGAGCCCGAGCCGGCGCGGCCGGATGTCAGCCCGGTGGTGACCGCCGCCTTCCAGGGCTGGGACCGGCTCGCCCGGCGCGCCCCCGAGCTGCACGCCGTGGCGCTGCGGCTGCACGCCCGGCCCGGGCCGCTGATCGCGGCGCTGGCGCGCACCCCGGCGACCTTCCTGCACGGCGACTGGAAGATGGGCAACCTCGGCGCCCACCCCGACGGCCGTACCATCCTGCTCGACTGGGCCTACCCTGGCGAAGGGCCGGCGTGCTGGGACCTCGGCTGGTATCTGGCGCTCAACCGCATGCGGCTGCCGGAGTCCAAGGAGGACACCATCGCGGCGTTCCGCGCGGCCCTGCGCCGCCACGGCGTGGACGTCGACGGCTGGTTCGAGCGGCAGCTGCGGCTCTGCCTGCTGGGCATGATGGCCGCCTTCGGCTGGGAGAAGGCGCTCGGCGACGACGGCGAGCTCGGCTGGTGGGTCGAGCGCTCGCTGGACGGCGCGCGGCTGCTCGACGAGCTCGCGCCGGACTGGCGATGAGCCCGGACCGCTACGCCGGCGCGGCGCAGGGCTGGGCGGCCGGCGCGTCGCTGGTCTACGGCCCGCTGGCGGCCGAGCTGGTGGGCCGCAGCCCGCACCCGC
>DASVXQ010000200.1:0-1797 GCA_036392615.1 Actinomycetes bacterium
TCCCTCCAGGCCAGGGTCCCGGATGCTAGGCTTGCGCGGCACAACCGGGCCCGGCGCTCCCGCCGCCGGAAACCCCGGGCCGTCGACGCGGGAGATCCTACGTTCATGACCTTGACGCCCCGGCGCGTCCCGCTCGATTCCCTCGCGGCCACCGTAGGCGGCGACATCCGAGGCGACGGCGAGACGACCGTCTCGGACGTCGTCGCAGATTCCCGCCGCGTTCGGGCTGGTGCGCTGTTCTGCTGCGTGCCCGGCAGCCGCGTCGACGGCCACGACCTCGCCGCCGACGCCCTCCGGGCGGGGGCCGCCGCGCTGCTGGTCGAGCGGCCGCTGGAGCTCGACGCGCCGCAGCTGCTGGTCCCCTCGGTGCGCGCCGCGCTGGCGCCGCTGTCCGACGCCTTCTTCGGCAGCCCGTCGCGGCGCATGGACCTGGTCGGCGTCACCGGCACCAACGGCAAGACCACCACCACCTACATGCTCGCGGCGATCTTCCGCGCGGCCGGGCTGGTCCCCGGGGTGATCGGCACGGTGGCGGTGCGCATCGGCGAGCGGACCCTGCCGGTGGCCCACACCACCCCGGAGGCGCCCGACCTCCAGCGGCTGCTGGCCGAGATGGCCGACAGCGGCGTGCAGGCGGCCGCCATGGAGGTCTCCAGCCACGGGCTCGCCCTCGGCAGGGTGGACGCCACCCGCTTCCGCGCGGCGATCTTCACCAACCTCACCCAGGACCACCTCGACTTCCACCGTGACCTGGAGGACTACTACCAGGCCAAGCGCCGGCTGTTCACGCCAGCCTTCACGGGGCTGGGGATCGTCAACCTGGACGACCCCTACGGGCGCCGGCTGGCCGGGGAGGCACGCGACGCCGGCGTCGAGGTGGTCACCACCGGGACGGCGGCCGGCGCCGACTGGCGCGCGGTCGACCTCCAGGCGGCGCTGGATGGCGCCTCCTTCCGGGTGGAGGGGCCGGCGGGCGCGCGGGCGCTGCACCTCAAGCTCGCGGGCCACTTCAACGTGGCGAACGCGCTCGGCGCGCTGGCGGCCGCCGCCGCGCTCGGCATCGGGCTAGAGCAGGCGGTGGCCGGCCTGGAGGGGCTGGCCGGCGTGCCTGGGCGGTTCGAGCGGGTCGACGCGGGCCAGCCGTTCACCGTGCTGGTCGACTACTCCCACACCCCGGACTCGCTGGAGAACGCCCTGCGGGCCGCCAGGGCGGTCAGCCGCGGCCGGGTGCTGGTGGTGTTCGGCTGCGGCGGCGACCGCGACCGGGCCAAGCGGCCGCTGATGGGCGAGATCGCCGGCAAGCTCGCCGACTACTCGGTGGTCACCTCGGACAACCCCCGCTCGGAGCCGCCCGATTCGATCGTCGCGCAGATCGTCGAGGGCGTGCGCCGCAGCGCCGGCCCCGACCGCTACCTGGTCGAGGTCGACCGCCGTGCCGCCATCCGCCAGGCGCTCGGCCAGGCGCGCCCGGGCGACGTGGTGCTGATCGCCGGCAAGGGCCACGAGCAGGGCCAGGAGTTCGAGAACGGCCGCAAGGTCCCGTTCGACGACCGGGTGGTCGCCGCCGAGGAGCTGCGCGCGCTGCCTTCGGGCGGTGCGGCGTGATCCCGCTGACCCTGGCCGAGGCCGCCGGCGCCTGCGGCGGCCGGCTGCTCGACGCCGACCCCGACGCCGTGGTCACCGGGGCCCAGGTCGACTCGCGCCAGGTCCGGGCCGGGGAGCTGTTCGTGGCCCTGCCGGGCAGCCGCACCGACGGCAGCCTGTTCGCCACCGCCGCCGCCGAGGCCGGCGCGGTCG
>DASVXQ010000201.1:0-7211 GCA_036392615.1 Actinomycetes bacterium
CACACCCAGTACCGGCCGCTGATGCTGGTGGCCGGGATCGTCATGCTGGCCGGCCTGCTGGTGGTCCTGGTCGGCTTCCTGGCCGAGCTGGTCGTCAACGTCTCCGAACGCGTCGAACGCCTAGAACAACGGCTCGAAGACCAACGATCTTGAGCGCTGCCGTCCCCGCCAAGGCAGAACCGGCGTCCCCGCCGGCGGAGGACGCCGCGGTCGTCGGCCGTCTTGGCAGGTTGCTGGTATGGGCCGCGATGGCCGCGGTCACGCTGGCTGCCTGGGCCGCGCTGACCTGGCCGATGGCCATGCACATGGACAGGATCTGGACGATCTCCAGCACCACCAGTCCGGGAGGCGGCAGCCCGGCCGCCCGCGACACGTCGGGCGTGCTGCCCCCCGGCGACAACCTCCAGAGCGCGTTCATCGAGTCGGTGGTGGTCGACAACCTCCGCGAGCTGCGCAACCCCTACCTGGACCCACGCGAGGGGGCGGCTGGGCCGACGCCGCTCCGCACCACTTCACTGAACCTGCCCTGGACGCTGGTGGTGGCCGCACTCTGGCCGCTGGCCGGGCTCCAGGCCGCCTACAACGCCACCCTGCTGCTGTCCACGCTCGCCACCGGGCTGGCCGCGTTCGGGTGGCTGCGCCGCCACACCCGCTGGCCGCTGCTGGCGGCGGCCGGGGCGCTGGCCTACGCCTTCGCCCCGCTGCGGATGTTCCATCTCAGCGGCCATTTCAACGCGGTCATGTGGTGGGCCTTTCCGGCGGTCCTGTGGGCCTTCGAGGCGGCCATGGAGCGCCACCGCGCCGGCCAGCCATGGCGGCTTCCCGCCCTCGCGCTGGCGGCCGTGGTGGTAACCGTGGCCGTGAGCGGCGAATACCACCTGATCATGTACCTGGTTGGACTGCTGGCTGTGCTGGTCGCCTTCGAGCTGGGCACGGCCCTCCTGGGCTGGAGGGCGCGACCGGCATCGGACCGGCCCGTGCCCTGGGGGCCGGCGGCGGTCGTGCTGGCCAGCGTGGCCGTCGGCGTGGCCTATGTGCTGGCTGCCTTCGCCTATGCGTTCCGCGGCGACGTGCAGGGCGCCAACGGCGGCTACGGGGAGGTCATCTACTACGCCCCCAGGTCGATCCTGTGGCTGGTGCAACGCGACCACGCCGTGCTCGGCGAGAAGCTGGTCTACCTCGGCTGGGGGGTCGTCGCCCTTGCGGCGGTGGGCTTCGTCGCCGCCCTGGCCGGGCGCGGTCGCCTGCGGACCGCGCGGCCGTACGCCCTGCTGCTGCCGCCGCTGCTGTTCCTCACCTTCGGGCCGGCCGCCGACATCGGCCCGCTCCGCCCCTACCGCTTCCTCTTCGACCACCTGCCATTCCTGTCGTTGCAGCGCGTCCCCCAGCGCCTCATGGTGGTCACCGGTCTGGTGCTGGTGCTGCTGGCCGTCGGCGCGCTCGACCTGGCCGGTGAACGGCTGCTGGCCGCCAGGCCGCAGGCGCTCCGGCTCGCTGCGGCCGCCCTGCTGGCCGCCACCGGCCTGCTGCTGCACGACTACGTCTTCACCCGCAACGTGCCGATCGACGACCCCGCCGGCAACCGGGTGGTGGTCGCGCTGCGGGCGGCCGGCGACCGGTCCGGGCCGCTGGTTGGGGTGCCGGTCGACCGCCCGATCGGGCCCCTGAACTCGACCACGACGTACGTGGCCACGCTCAGCCGGCGGCGCGCGCTCAATGCCTACAACCAGACGCCGGCGCCCTGGCTGCCTGAGCGCCTGAAGCGGCTCCGGGGCCTCAACCGCGGCAAGGCCGACGCGAGCGCGCTCGGGGTCCTGCGCAGCACCGGCACCACACAGCTCGTGGTGGTGAACGACCCCCTCACGTTCCGGCCCGGCCAGTGGCGTCAGGTCATCGACCAGCTGGTCGCCTCGGGCCATTTCCGCCTGGTGGTCTCGGACGGACCGCTGGCCCTGCTGGAGCGCACCGGCTCGTAGCGGCGCGGCGCCGCCTTGGGCGGCGTCGGCGGGACCTGAGCGCCAGAGGCCGCTCAGTCGCGGCGTCCGCCGGCGCCGGGGGCGATATCTACCAGCCAGGGGGACCGCCGGCTGGTATGGCCGACGCGCTTCGCCACCTGGTTCCACGCCGGGTTCCCGTCTCCCGCTTCGGCGAGCACGAACCAGACGCGGCCCGAGGTGGACCGGGCTGCCGCCTCGCGAACGGCGCCGCCGATCTGCGCCGGTCGCCGCTCGTGGAGTACCAGCAGCTCGGGCTGCCCGGGATAGTCGACCTGGAACAGCACGCCGGTCCCGACGGTGGTCGGCTCGAAGGTGGGCCGCTCCGGCCAGTAGTAGGCGAACGGGAACGAGGCGGCGGCGCCCACGACGACGACGTCGCCCGGCCGGCGGTGGGCGAGGACGTAGTCGATCTGCTGAGGGACGCTGCTCGGCGGCATCGGCTTCATCGCCTGGGCGTGTGCGGCCGGCAACAGCAGCGAGGCGGCCCCGACCGCGACGGCGGCCCCCAGCGGGAGCGTCACCAACCGCCGCCGGGCGCTCCAGGTGACCAGCGAGGCGACCCCGAGCGCGCCGCAGACGGTGAGCAGGGTGGTGAGGAACAGGCTGGTGCGGTCGTCGAGGAACGGATAGAGCTGGGCGGCTCCGGCCGCCAGCAACTCGGCGGCCAGCAGGCAGACTGCCGTCGCCACCGTCGGCACGCGCAGCCGCCACATGGCGACCACCCCGGCGACGACCAGCGCCGCCGCGAGCGGCCATGGGCCGAACCCGATCGACCCGAAGGCGTCGGCGGAGCGGGTGGCCACGAAGGCGGCCGCCGGGCCGAGGCCCTGCCCGAGGGGGATCATGTTGCCCGCCCAGATCTGCTGCATGACCCGGTTGTCGCCAGCGGCGACGAAGGTCAGGTAGACAGCCGCCTCGACGGCGGCCACGCCCAGCCCGAGGCCGACGGTCCAGCCGAGCCGCTCCCAGCGGCGCTCCGCCAGGGCGCGCCCAGCCAGCGCACCGAGCACGGCGGCCGAGACGAACATGGCGGCGTGGCTGACGAACGCCAGCAGCACGGACGCGAGACACAGGACCGCCAGCCGGCGCCGGCTCCAGCCACGGTCCAGGCGCGCGGTGAGCCAGAGCAGCAGCAGGGTGGCGAAGGCGTCGGCCGAGTACTGTTTGAGGTTGTGGTTGCCCAGCGCGGTCGGTGCGAGCGCGGCGGCCAGCCCGGCCGCCACCGCCGCCACCCGCCCGAGCTGACGCCCGAGCAGGTAGGCCGCGACCACGCCCAGCACCCCGAACGCGAGCGGCAGGACGCGGAGCCGCTCGGGTGGCCCGACGTGCGGGATCAGGCGGAGCAGGAACGTCCAGCCGATCGGGGTCGACGAGGTGAGCAGCGGAAGCTGGTGTAGCGGAGCGCGCAGCGAGTCGGCCACCCAGCCCTCGTCGAGCCAGAACGCATGGGAGAAGAGGTACCCGGGCCGCCGCGCGACGACCGCCAGTGACACCAGCGTGGCGATCAGGGTGACGTCGATCCACCGTCGGGGCGGCTTCGGGGGAGCCGCCGCTGTCGAGCCCTCGACGAGCTCCTCCGCCGGCCGGGCCGCCCTCATCCTCGGCGGCCAGGCCACGGGAGCCGCAGGTGCGACAGCAGGCTCGGCAAGCTCCGTCCTCCTCCGAATACCTCCGCGGAGGCTGCCGAGTATAGCCTCCCGCTCGCGACCCGATCTCGAGCCTGCGACGGTCAGCCCCGCCGGCGAGGGCGAGCCAGTCGGCTGCCGCCGGAACCCACCTCGGGCGTGAGCGTCGGGCTGGGCACCTGGGCTGGGGTCGATAGACTACCGCGATGGAGAAGCCGTTCATCTTCGTGATCGCCGCGCAGCGGTCCGTGCTCGGGTCGCTCGAGACCGACCTCGAGCGCCGCTTCGGAACGGACTGCCGGATCCTCAGCGCGCAGGACCCCGACCGGGCGCTCGGCGAGCTGACGGCGCTGGCGGAGCGGCACGAGCCGGTGGCCCTCCTGATCGCCGACCACAGCCTGCGCGAGATGACCGGCGTCGCGTTCCTCGAACGGGCGCACGCGCTGCATCCCCTGGCCAAGCGCATCCTGCTGGTCGAGCGCGACTACACGGCGGCGAACCCGATCGTCCCGGCGATGCTGCTCGGCCAGATCGACTTCCACCTGGTCAAGCCGTGGTTCCCGGAGCAGAGCCTGTTCCCGGCGGTCGATGAGTTCCTGGCGGACTGGGCCGGCTCGAGGGAGCCGGGCTTCACGATGTTCCGCATCGTCGGCCCGGCGGAGAGCGCGCGCGCCCACGAGATCCGCGACCTGCTCACGCGGCTCGCCATGCCGTATGTCTTCCACGCCGAGAGCTCGGAGGCGGGCCGGCGGCTCCTGCGCGAAGCCGGCCGGGACGGTTCGCGACTTCCCGTGGTCCTGCGCCACGACGGCCGTGTGCTGGTCGAGCCGTCGGACGCCGAGCTCATCGAGGCGATCGGTGGCGGGACCCAGCTCAGCACCGACGTGTACGACCTGGTGATCGTCGGCGCGGGCCCGGCCGGCCTGACGGCGGCCGTCTACGCCGCGTCCGAGGGGCTCGAGACCGTCGTCCTCGAACAGGGCATCTCCGGCGGCCAGGCCGCCATGAGCTCGCGCATTCGCAACTTCCCCGGCTTCACCTGGGGCATCGGCGGCCATGACCTGACCTACCGCGCGTGCGAACAGGCGTGGCTGTTCGGCGCGAACATGGTCTTCGCGCAGCAGGCGATGGCGCTCTCCGCGGATGGGGACGAGCGCCGCATCCGGGTGGCCGACGGCCGGGAGGTCGCCGCCCGTACGATCGTGCTCGCCAGCGGAGTGACCTGGCGGCGTCTGGGCACACCACGACTCGAGGCGCTGATCGGCGCTGGCGTCTTCTATGGCGCGGCCGCCAGCGAGGCGCGCGCCATGCGGGGCCGGCACGTCTGCGTGGTCGGCGGGGCGAACTCGGCCGGCCAGGCGGCGGCCCATCTCGCCAGCCACGCGGACAGCGTCAGCCTGCTGGTGCGCGGCGACTCGCTCGCCGGCATGTCGCAGTACCTCGCAAACCAGCTCCTCCGGACACCCAACGTCACCGTCCGGCTGGGCGTCGAGGTGGTCGACGGGGAGGGCGACGGGCGGCTCGAGGCGGTGACGCTGCGCCACCGGGCCGGCGGCGAGCTCGAGCGGCTGCCAACGTCCGCGCTCTTCGCCCACATCGGCGCGGAGCCGCGCACCGAGTGGCTCCAGGGCTCGGTCGCGCGAGATCGGTCCGGCTACGTCCTGACGGGCGCCGATCTGCTTCGCGGCGGCGACCCTCGGAGCGACTGGCCGCTCACGCGTCCGCCGCTGCTGTTCGAAACCAGCCTCCCCGGCGTCTTCGCCGCCGGCGACGTCCGCCACGGCTCGGTCAAACGCGTTGCATCGGCGGTGGGCGAGGGCGCGGTGGCGGTCCAGCTGGTCCACCAGTACCTCGCCGAGCACCACGGAGCAATCGCTCCCGCCCTGGTCGAGCGGACCACCTAGCCGCGCCCTCGGCCCTGGGCCTCGACTTCGCGCCAGAAGGCGTCGACCCGGGCGTTCCACTGGTCCGGGACCTCCTGGAAGGGCTGATGGGCCTCCTCCTCCATGACCTCGAACCGGGCGCCGGGGATCAGTTCGGCAACCGCACGGCCGAGCGGCGAGCGCGCGGTCGAGTCGCGGCCACCCGCGAGGACGAGCGTCGGCGCGGCGATCTCCGCCAGGCGTCCGGTCCCTGGCCGACCTGCTCGGTCCAGATGTCGAGGTCGCCGGCACGTACCTGCTCGCCCATCCTTCAGCCCTCCCGCGGCTGGAGCACCGCTTTGATGACGCCGTCGGCGCGCTGGTCGAAGCGGTCGTACAGGTCGGGGGCGTCCGCCAGGCGACCGTGGTGGGTGACGATCCGGCCCGGGTTGGCGCGGCCGGCGACCACCAGGTCGCGCAGGCGGGTGGTGTAGCGGCGGTCGTGGGTGCGGCCGAAGTGCACCGACACGCCCTTGTTGAACAGGCTCGCCCAGCGCACCCGCAGCGACCCGTCCGGGCTGCCCTCCGGCGCCGGCGCCAGGTCCTTCTCGGCGTAGACCCCGGCGATGCCGACGCGCCCGGTGGGGTTGACCAGGCGGACCAGGTCCTCGACCACCTGGGTCGGTCGCTCCCGGCCAGGGTCGGCCCGGTCGCGCGCCTGGAAGCCGACCGCGTCGATGGCGCACATCACCCCGTCCATGATCCCCTCGCCCCACGGCGGGACGCTCGACAGCCGCCGGTACTGGAGCTCGCGGATCTGCTCGACCGGGTCGCCCTTGCTGAAGTCGACCGGCGTGGCGTCGAGCTCGCCGGCCGCCTCCAGGCGCTCGGGCACGTGGTCGACCACGTAGACCTCGCCGGCGCCGCGCAGCAGCGCGCTGTAGGCGGCCAGCAGCCCGACCGCGCCGGCGCCGAACACCGCCACGCTGGTCGCCGGCGTCACCTCGGCCAGCTCGGTGGCATGCCAGCCGGTCACGAACGCGTCCGCCAGCAGGACGAAGTCGTCCTCGCGCTCGTCGCCGGGCTCGCCCGGCAGGCTCACGCAGTTGGCGTCCGCGTACGGCACCCGCAGCAGCTCGGCCTGCGCGCCGCGGTACGGCCCCATGCCCGCGTAGCCGTAGGCGGCGCCGAAGCTGCCCGGCCGCACCCGCAGGCAGGCGGCCGTGTAGCCGCGGATGCAGTTGAAGCACAGTCCGCAGAACAGGTGGGTCGGCACCACCACCCGCTCGCCCCGGCGCAGCAGGGTCACCGAGGGACCGACCTCCTCGACCGTGCCCAGCGGCTCGTGGCCGAGGACCAGGCCCGGCTCGGCGCCGGTGCGCCCGTCGTACATGTGCAGGTCGGTGCCGCAGATCGCGCTCGAGGTGACCCGGACCACCACGTCGTCGGGGTCCTCGACCACGGCGTCCTCCACCTCCCGCACCCCGACCCGCCGGGTGTCCTCGTACACGACCGCCTGCATCGCACACCCCCTGGCCGCGCCACCGTGGCCGTCCACGGTACGCCGGCCGGCGCGCCGTCCTGGCCGTCGAGGGCTCCAGCCGGCGCCCGCGACCCGGCTGCGCGGGTTCGCCGGTCCGAGTTCGAGCCCCCGGCCTGGCGCGCCCAGTGGGTCCAGCGGATCGGCGGGCCGGGGGCCAGCTGAGCCTGCGCCCCGGGCACGCCGC